>CALRGX010000006.1 GCA_943358385.1 Parcubacteria group bacterium
GCGAGTCCGCGAGCGTGTCCAAGGCGCATTGTATCGCTTCACCACGCAATCGGAGCGTACGAGGCAGTTTCAAGCCACCACGCGCTCCGCGCGTGCGAAGTCAGGGGTTCTGCTCGAAATGGGTTCTAACTTTTTCAAACAAACACCACCAAAATTGATTTGCATCAGAATTGACCGCGCCCGCGCCAGAGGCGCGGGCTTGGGCTGGCATTTCCGCCAAGAAATTCCAAGGGGTTTTGAATTCCGCCAAAAGAATTCCCGCCGAAAGTCGGCGGTTCCCAAACGAAGTTTGGATTGCGCTTTCAGCGCAAGAACCGATGAGGAGAGATTTTTAGAAATTATCGGTGTAGGTGCAATGCCTTTATCAATTTAATTCCCGAAGCTATGACGAAATATTTTATCTATTGTAGAAAATCGAGCGAGGACGAAGAACGCCAAATTTTGAGTATTGAGGCGCAATTGGCGGAGCTTCGGGAATACGCCAAGCAACAGGGTTTATTTATCGTTCGTGAGTATTATGAAAGTAAAACTGCGAAAGAGCCTGGTCGTGTAGTTTTTAACGAAATGCTTGGCGAAATTGAAAAAGGTATTGCATCGGGAATTTTAGCGTGGAATCCAGACCGTTTAGCGAGAAACTCGATTGACGGTGGCAAGGTCATCTATTTTGTGGATACGCTGAAGATTGTTGCGCTAAAATTCCCGACATTTTGGTTCGAAGCGACACCTCAAGGAAAATTTATGTTGAGTGTCGCTTTCGGACAAGCAAAATATTACACCGATAATTTGAGAGAAAACATTTTGCGCGGTATTCGGCAAAAGATACGCCGTGGTGAATTATCGGCAAAAGCTCCAATCGGTTATTTTAACGAACCGCGACTCCGTACGATTGAACCTGACAAAAAGACATTTCGTAAAATAAAAGAAGTATTGGAGCTTTTTTCTACTGGCGAATACACACTCACGGCTATTCAACGCAAAATGTTTTCTCTCGGCTTGGTTGGTGCACGATCTGGCAAACCTTTCGCACTCGCCTCGGTAGAACATATTTTGAAAAATCCTTTTTACTACGGATATTTTTCTTACCGAGGCGAAGTGCATCAAGGTTCGCACAAGCCAATGATTTCAAAGAAAACTTTTGACAAGATACAGGAAGCACTTGTCGCAAATGGAAAACCCCGCAAAAATCAAAAGAAAAAGGATTTTCAGTTTCTCAATTTTGCTACTTGTGGGGAATGTGGATATGCGATAACAGCCGAGAGACATATTAAGAAGAGCGGTTTGCAGTTTATTTATTATCGTTGTACCCACAAGAGCAAAATTACTAAATGTTCTGAAAATAAATTTTTGCGGGAAGAAGAATTTGAACGACAAGTGCAGGAACTTTGTCAAAAGGTTTCTTTACCCGATGAATGGCGGGACAAATATCTCGGCAAGCTCGCAGAGTGGGAACAAGAGAACCGCCAATCATCGGGTGTTTTCGCTCAAAATCTGCGTGTTTCTATTTCTGACATAAAAGCTAAAATTGACCGCCTGATGGACGGATATTTGGACGGAGGTTTTGAGTTGTCGGAGTTTCAACAGAAAAAGAACGCTTTGATGTCTGAAAAGAAAACGCTAGAGGAAAAATTATCTGATTTTGAGCGAAAAGGAAATCATTGGCTCGAACTCGTGCGAAACTGGATTTTGCAAGCCAACCAAGCACAAAATCTCGCTTCTTCAAAAAAGTTTGAGGAAATGAAAACTTTTTTGAAAACCATCGGCTCGAACCGCCATTTGCGCGCAAGAGCGCTCTCCGTGGATTTCAAAACGCCCTTTTCTTTTCTTGCCGAACTTCCACTTACCGCGCGGAGCGCGGACGCATTTTCGCGGGGAAATTCAATCGGGTGGACCATACCGGACTTGAACCGGTCACCTCGCCCATGCCATGGGCGCGCTCTACCAGATGAGCTAATGGCCCCTTTGCGCGTGCTTATACTAACAAAGCTTTCGCCGTTTGCGAATCTACCGTGGTGCAACAGCCACCTCAAAGAAATCCCAGTTTTCGTCGAATTGGTCGTAGGCAAACACAGTGCCAGTATCGTCAGCAAAGTACACGCGGGCGTGCTGCGCATCAACGAGAATCCAAAGGTCATCATGCAATTGGCAATCCTGCAGCCAATTCGTGTCGATACTCACTTCCTGAAGGGGTTTGAAGTCTGAGGTAACGAGATGCGCCACGCCGCGTGCGGTATCAGCGAAGGTAATATTTCCAGCACAGGTCGCTCGTAGTGCATGAGGGCGACGCAGGTTTTCGACCAGAGTAACCACCTCGCCGGATGTTCTGTCAATGTTCCCTACAATACCTTGCATAAAGAACGTGGCCACAATGGAATCATCCGGAAGCTCGATGGCGGAATTCACATGTGCTGTGTGCAGCCAGGTCGGATAGAGCATCTCTCGGTGATCTTCATTTTTATCGACCACTCGTCTGTCGCCAAAATGGTCTACTTCAAAGCCGTGTTCGTGTGCCCACCACTCCCACAAAACGCGTGTGCCATCGGCGGACATCTCCAGGAGAGTGTCGGTGCCTGAGGCGGCAATTAGAATGCCGTGCTTTGTTTTGCGCAGTGTGTGGATGTCGTTGAGCGAGTTATGACGTGCGAACGTATCCATGGGCGTGAGGTCGGGAGCGAAGTGGTGGATGTGATGATGTTGTGCGACCAACATGCCGTTTGTGTGTGGCAAAAGGCCGTGCACAAAATCTTGCGAGGTATCTGCTAGGACTTGCCCCTGTGTGCCAATATACAGAATTCTACCTGCGCTGGGTTCGTGAGCCGCTGGTGCGTTCCACGGCTTTTTTTTGGGACGATCACGCTTGGCGCCACGCTCTTTTTCCCATCGAGCCTGGCGTTCTTTCAAATCTTGGGATGCAACGGAAAGATAGTATGGTGGAATCTGCCGCTGTGGGCCCCATGCAATCCGTTCAGGCTCTTGAAAACGCAGCGCGGCGACATTCATCGCACTGAGTATACTGTACCCCTATGCTTGATTTCAAGGAGTCTCTGCGTGGGTAGATTCATCCCGGACAATCTGCGATTTTCCTTGAGGCACACGGGAAAATTGCTCAACTAGTTCCAATGTGACATTGATATCTGGTCCAACTGTTTCTTGGACGCTTGCGACAACCTCCTCGCCGGTTGCCGCAGTGTACAGAGGACCTGGAATGACCCGTAGTACTAGGTCCGACTCACCCTTCTTGACGACCTGATAAGCAGCAACGCTATTCATAAGCGCTGAAAATGCAGCGGTAAATTGGTAGTGGTGGAATCGCCTGTCGTCAAATACAAGGTATGCACTGTAGCGTCCGTCAATCCATAGACGCGGGGCATGCAAGCCACAAGCGCAGACATTTCGTGATATCTGGCCACGATCACCTGTGTCGTATCTCACGAAAGGCATTTCTGTATTAAACAAATCAGTAATTAAGACGCGGCCAAATACTCCATCGGTGCACAGAGCACCTTTTTCATCAACTATTTCGACAATAAAAGATTCAGTGTTGATATGAAATCCGTCGTGCTTACTGCACTCATTCCCCACGGTGCCAAACTCTTCCAAACCATACCGATTGAAAACTTTGCACTGGAGTTGTTCTTCCACGTAGGCCCTTACTGTTGGTGAGAGATTTTCAGATACTGACACTATGTACTTCAGGGGGAATTTCCTAGGATTCTTCTGCATATAACTCGCCAATTCAAACAGCAAAGACGGATGTGTTTCAAGTATATCGGGTTGAAAATCAATCATCTGCTGGACGGCAGCCTCCGTGTCGTTCAAGAAATCGTCAATCGCTATCACCAGATGATTTTTTTGCTGGCGCGGATGAATACGGATATGAACGACACGTGCCCATGAAGAATCCACGCGCCATGGCGTGTCCCAGAATAGAAAACGGTAGTACAACGAGTCGCCATACCAAGGGAGTCGTGTGTGCACGCGACGTAGTGGGGTAAACGGCGTACCACTCGATCCTGAAGTCTTCGCCCAGCGGCCATACAGCGGTCGGCTCTGATCGGTGTACTCTTCCACCGGGCGCCCGGCAAAAAGACTTTTGTCTATAATGGGAAGTAGGCGCAGGTCTTCAAGTCTAGAAATGCAATTTTGATTAACGCCACGTTCCGCTAACAACTGTCGGTACAGTGCGATGTGCTCAGAAAGATAAGGGATGAGTGTCCGCAATCGCGACCATTGATAGCGTTCTATCGCGCGGCGATTACGCAGGTGAACACTGTGAAATCGCAGAAAGCCAACGAGATGCCGAATACGCGAAAGCATACAGTAAAACAGTATAACAAGACGCCAATTCTACAGCGCTGACACTGATTCATCCTTGATAATCTGCGATTTACCTTGCGGGACTCGAGGAATTGAAGTAACGCACTGGACAGAAACGGCGATGTTCTCGCCAATACGCGCCTGGACACGTTTTACAATATCGGGCCCGTCGCTTGTATGATATGCAGGGCCGGGCAACACTCGTACGCATATGTTCGTTTCAGTGAGCTTTACGACTTGATACGAGATAATCTTATCCATAAATGAGTCCAGGGCAGCATCAAACTCAAAGTGATGGTATCGCTTGCCACCAAGAGTGAGAAAAGCGCCATATCGACCTTCAATCCAAATGCGCGGGGCGTAGAGTCCACAGGCGCATTGCGTCCATGATATCTTTCCACAGTCACCCGTGTCATAGCGCACAAAAGGCATTTCGTCGTTGTACAGGTCAGTTACGATCACACGGCCAAACACGCCGTCTGAACAGGGAGTGCCTTTGTCGTCAAGAATTTCTACCACGAAACTTTCGCAGTTCACATGGAAGCCGTTATGCTGCGCACATTCCACTCCCACGGTGCCAAACTCCTCCAATCCGTAGCGGTTGTAGATGGGGCAATGGAGGGCCTCTTGTACGACTGCTCGAGTGGCCGGTGACAAATTTTCAGAAACAGAAACGACGTACCGGGGCGAAAGCACCAACCCGTGCTTGTGCACATAGGTGGCCAACTCGAAAAGAATCGAAGCGTGGCTTTCAATAATGTGTGGCCCAAAATCAATGATGCACTGGACAGCGCGCGCGGTGTCATTGAGAAAGTCGGTAACAGGGACAACTAGGTGATTGAGCTTGTTATTGGGCAGCACTCGAATGTGTGCAATGCGCATCCCCTGTGCGCGCACAACCCACGGCTTGTCCCAAAAAAGAAAGCGATAGTGTAGTGAGTCACCATACCACGGAAGGCGGACGTGTCTGCGCCTCAGGGGGTTGAAAGGTGCTCCACTTGATCCAGAGGTTTGCGCCCAGCGGCCACGTAAGGACCGACTTCGATTTGTATACTCTCTGACTGGCTTGTTCAAGAAAATCGCCTTCGAGGTGACGGGCAATTTTTTTAGATCAGCGAGCGTTCTAATTTCTGCAGGTCGTATGTCTGCTTTTTTTAAAAGCTCCGCATACAGTGGTATGTGTGAAGCAATCATCGGAATGAGTCGCCGCAATCTTCCTGTCTGCCACTTCTTAATAGCCGTGACTCCACGCAAATGCAACACGTGGAACTTGAAAAAAAGAATCTGGCGTCTCAACTTATTAAACATGCAACTAGAAGGCTTTAATGTAGTAGAGGGCTTTGCCGCTTTTTGCAGGCTCAATACGGTCAACCGTTTCCCATTGCAGACGTGCATTCGGATGCAAGGATCGCCGGATGCGATTTTGCAAAGCCTCGCGTCTGTCATTAAAGGAAGGTCCAGGAATGATACGGAGAGTGAAATCCAGTGGAGCCGTCTGCACTATTTGATACTGATGTACTGCATCCCAATATGCGTCAAACAACGGCGAGATGTCGAGCAGTGAAAGTGTATGACCATCGCCCAGATCAATGACATCTGACTGCCGGCCTGAGAAGGTTATGGTTCGTAGGGTTCGTCCGCACGAGCATGCGTCGACGTCTATACTTCCTCGGTCGCCGATATCGTAGCGAATGAAGGGCATGACGGTGTTATCAAAGGTGGTAACGACAATCCGACCTTCTTGGCCATCGGGCAAACGGCGCCCCTGCGCGTCGACTATCTCTAGGTAAGCCCATTCCTCGTTAACGTGCATTCGTTTCTTTTCACACTCAAAACCGAGCCATCCTAATTCTCGCGTCGCGTACGTGGTATAAAACGGAGCTTGAAAAACGTCTTCAATCATCTGCCTATCACGCGCCCCAATCCCTTCACCAGTGGCCACCAGGGCAAAAACACTAGGCACGGAAACCCCTTTGCGCACTTGCTTGGCAAGTTCAACAATCCACGAGGTATAGCCATACAGGATGACGGGGTGTGTGCGCACGCGAAGTGTGGCTAGAAGTTCGGCGAGTCGATACTGTATGTCTGCTGACGCAGCAAGATAAAACATGACATGCCGATAGAATATGAACCCAATACGATGTCGTGCACGCATTGAAATAACATCATGCCGGAGGCCATGCCCCACGGCGTAAAATGTTCGTTCACAAAACGCAAAGCAGCGCAGCTCAGAGCGCCATCCGAAGTAGTAGCCAAATGGGCGTCCTGTTGACCCTGAGGTGAAGTCCTGATGACTGCGCTTGAGCTCGTCGACGCTCGTGAATTCAGAATCTTCTCTTCCTGCGTAAGTACTTTTGGACGAAATGGGCAATAGCTGCAATTGGTCGACCGGGTCACCCTTCTCACGCTCATAGGTTTGCAATTGTTTTTGCCACAGTGGCAATAGTTTAGCCTCTTGCAAAAGCGTATCTAAACGGTCGTTGGCGAGTCGGTTCAAGCGAGTTCGCGGCCAATACTGACTTAGCAATAAGGAGCGAACATCAAAAAAGAGCGGGATACGCCGAAGTGGGGTTGTGAAAATAAGCGGATGCGTCCAGAGCGCATCGCTGCGTAGTCCTTTTTTTTTGAGTACCTGTTCAGTAAGGTCCATAGAGCGCATCTCAGTGCATTCTCACTGAATTTCAGACTTTTCCCTGCGCGACTGCCACCATTCCCAGCCCATAGGGAGAAAGGACGCAATGATGATTACCCCAACAATGGGGAGAAGGTATTTCTCTACATCGGGTATCAGTGAACCGAGAAAATACCCTGCCAAAGTTACTCCGGTCGCCCATGCGAGAGCACCAATGATGTTGTATCGGGTAAAGGTACCGTAGGGCATGTGTGCAGCCCCCGCCACAATCGGTGTAAAGGTACGCACTGCAGGAATAAAGCGAGCGAGAATAATCGCCATAGCGCCTTTTCTATCAAAAAAAGCACGCGCGTCCTCAACACGTCGGTGGCTAAAAAGAAAGGAATCAGGACGCGTGAAAATGTAAGGACCGGCTTTTCTCCCCGACCAGTACCCCACCGCATCACCTAAGATTGCACAGACGGTAAGCAGTGGGACCAGTATCCAGATGTTTAATAGGCCCTGTGAGGCAATAAAGCCCGCAGTAAAAAGTAAACTATCGCCTGGTAGAAAAAACCCAAAGAAAAGTCCAGATTCAGCAAAAACAATTGCCGCAAGGCCTGCGTAACCTGCAGATTCAACCAGGGTGGGCAAATCGGGGACGAACATACTAAAACTCGAGGGATTCAATGTTGCTCAGTTGCTCGTAGCTCGAAAGAAACGAAGGGATGGCGAACATAAGGCCAAGAATTGGCAAGACCAATGCAACGACAGTGGCGATGACCATCCCCAGAAAGTATTTGCGAGTTTTCTCTACTGAAATGTAAATGGCGTCTACTTTTTCTTCTAGATGCGCAAGTTTTTTCCACGTTTCGGTGTCCATATGTAGGCACTATAGCACTCAATTGTTCATCACCCGTGTGGAGCAATATGAGCATAAGGGGGACTTGACGTATCATGTGTGCGTGCTATGGTGCTGTCGGTCAAGACAGAGTCTTGGCACTTGGGCACTGCCCAAGTACTGAGGATAGCAACAGAAAGTTGGAGAACGCACCATGCGTAGTTTCATCGCGATCCTTGCACTCGGCACCGCCTGCCTTCTTCCACTCTCCTCGGCTTCGGCAGCAACATGCCAGGAGCTCAAGGCGGCCGACGACAGCCTCGTCAATGCCGTAGCGGCCATCGACGCGAAAGTGGTGAGCCCACTTGATGCCCTGAAGGTCTCGGCCGCACAGCTCGCCGCCATCACCGACATCGACCCCGACAAGCGCAAGAAGATCGCCGACACCGTGGCCGCCCTTCTGGCCGCAAACGCTGGGCCCGAGCCCGTGAAAAAAGCGTTCGGCGAGGCGCGCACTGAGGTTGCCGACGCTCGCACGAAGAAGAAGTGCTGACGCCAGTCAGCCCACTGAACAACAGGCGCCCGGACATTGTCCGGGCGCCTACTTATTACGCACGATCTTTTCGTAGCGCTGCTGTGCATGGACAAGCTCAAGCAGCGCTTTAGTACGCGCGTCCCAACATTTTGTGTAATGACCATTGCGGAAGCCATCTGGGTTGTTTACTTTTTCCCATGCCTTATGCCGTTTAATAAATTCTTCTTGCAGCAGTGCAACTTTTTTGCTTGCCATGTCTGAGCTCCATTTTTCTGCCGCCAGTATACATGGTCTGCTCTTTTGTTGCTTTTCCCAGGATGGAAAGTCTATCCTGCTATTCACGAGCTGCGGAGACGTCTTATGTAAGGACATCAGCCTCACTGCCATTCACCATTTATTAACTTCTGTTTTTTCTCCACTGTCCACCCTTTGAGTTGAATTTCCCGCTTCCTTGCTTCTGATTTGTTCTGGAATGGATTCGATACATACACAAGAATGAATGGACCCTGCTGTCTCGCCATACTCGACCCGAGGCCCGCATTGTGCTTGCGGAGCCGTTTTGGCGGATCATTAGTGATACCAACGTAATGTCTTCCTGTTCCTGTGGCAGCAATGTATACAAACCAACTCATATATTTTGCTGCCCTTCGACAAGCTCAGGGTACTTCACCTCGCTTCTCAGTTTACACTGAGCGAGCGAAGCGAGTCGAAGTGTGGACCCATGGAGATTCGGGGTCAAGTCACTAAGATTTTGCGGCGCTGCACTAGCAAAATCTAAGTGCTTCCTCCCCGAGCTCGCCGACAAGCGCTCGTTACACTCGCCTTGTATACCGGCCCCGCTTTTCGAATCTCCCTGTATCCTACAAAACAAAAGTCGCCGAATGCTTACGCATCCGACTCCTTTGTTTTGTGGAGATTGTACCGCAAAGTTCGGACCTATTTCAAACAGAACCCGATCTGATGCGCGCGCCGCGTGCGCTGTATCGCATTCCAACAAGGTACGCGCGGAGCGCGTGCCAACACTGGGCACCGCCCGCCGCCGCGAAGGGGCGGCAACCCCGAAAGAAACCGCTCCTTGCATTTCTGATTCGGCGGGGGTGAATTCGTGCATTCAAAAAAAGGAAAGGGCGGTTTCTTTCGGGGTTCTGCCCTTTGGGCAGGGGCGGCGCAAATGCGAACGGCTCAGATACCGGGTATGCGAGCCGTTCAATGCAAATACAAGTGGTATCTCGCCATTCAAAAGTCTTTAAGGAATGGCGAGACGCAAATCTATTTGCGCTTGGCCCGACCCGCCCATCCGCGCGCAAACATCCGCCGCAAGGAAAAGATGCGGCGGAGGACTCCCCGTTAGTCCCGATATGACGTTATTGTTTCTGCTTGGTCAAAATCAATGCAGTAGACTTTCGGTGGCTTGTCATAATTTTCCGTCCCGTCGCTATTTTTTTCAAACACCAAACAAAAGTTATCCCAGTGCATATGTCCATGTTTTATTCCTAGTTCACCGAGCCCCTGCCAAATCTTTCTGTACTGCGTGTTTACGTGGTCAAACCAGCGTGGGCTTTTTTCTGCCCATGCTCTGAACGGAATACCTACCACCCCAGACGATACATACACCTTTGACGGATCATGCGAATCTGGTCGAACAGACAAAATTGGTTCAATTGGTACATATGAAAAACCCAATTTTTTCCAGGTCTGGTGAGCCTCAAAGGCTTTACGCCACTGTAAATACGAATCCGCTTTAATATGTCTTACGATTTCTTTCTCTTTGAACTTACCACCTAACAGGTCTAGCTCACTGCCTGTTTTGTCGAACCTTGTTCGTCTGCCGACCTCAGTTGTCGCGTACAAAGTATTTTCAACTGCCTCAATGGGCGCAGTTTTCTCTATGAGCGCTTGCGCCTCAGGAGATAGGTCGCGAATAAGTGGGAATGAGCCATTTCTGCCAGCTTCGTTAAGATCTCCTGTGACAATCCTTCGCATTCTAGGTTCTGGGTCTTGAATTGCGGCTAACACGTATTTTTCTCTCAAGGACGGCGGGAGTTGAATTAGATTTTCCAAAGCGTAGAGCTTATCAGCCGGTGTGCTATTGAAATTACCCTCTATATATTCATCCAGTTTCTTAAACAACTGACTTGAATACTTCTCTGGCAGGGACTCTATCAATTGTCGAAGCCGAGGGTGGTCTAAATCTTTATCAGGCGACAATTTCGCTGCAATCGTTCGTGATACGTCTTCGTACCCCATCTCAGCTAAATCGGACGGTAGCGTTCTCAGTAACATTACTAACTCAGGCGTTTCTTTGCGCTTTAGAATTTCAGACCAAAGTAGTTGTTGAGCGTATAACTTATCCTCTGACTCTGGCATTTGAGATATCACTTTCGCCAAGTCCGTTCCAGTTTCAAACAATCCATTCCCTGAAAGCCCTTTCTTTATTTGCTCAAAACGCGCTTGTGGCGGTAAATGAAAAATGAGTTTTGCCGCCGCACGTTGTTTTTCATAGTTTTTATTCCAAGCGTCATTGACCCACTGTTCCAAGCGTTCTGTCGGGATACCTGCTGTCTTATCTGGTGGAAGTTTTGAAATAGCCTCCGCTGCACTATCTCGTACCCACGACTCCGCGTCCTCAAATGCGAGAATAAGGATTGGCAATTGTGCGTCAACTGGCAGCTCCTCTATTTGTTTGATTGCATCAACTTTCTTCGTCGAAGCGTGCTCACCTTTGTAATTCTTGAAAATGTACTCGATAGGTTTTACAAGTTGCGAACCTCTCATTCCTTGCATAACTTCCCCAACGTCAAACAGATCCTTAAAATCTTTTGACTTCGTTTTCTCCGATATCCATTCGTCAACGCGCGCATAGTATTCACCACGCTGCTTTTCCTCAAGAAAATCAATGAACCTAACCGCCGTCGACGTCAAATCGCCACTGCCGAGTTCAGCGTCAATCAAATTTTTCATACCACTTTGTAGACGAGGAAGAAGTGCGGACGGGAGTTTTTCAAGCAAATTTAAAACTTTTTCACGTACGTCCCATGTCATGTCTGAAAGTACAGTTTCAAGATAAGCGGGCTGTAATTGTGTTGGCAGTAGACCCACCAGCTGCACAGCCGAAGCCCTGACTTTCGAGTCGGTTGAATTTATATTCTCTGCTATTTCCTGTCCAAGTTTCTCGAATGCAGCGTCCTGAGCACTCTCGGATAAAGTCTTTGCAGCAACACGCGCGGAGCGTCTAACTTCGGGGTCTTTATCCTTGAGAGCAGCGACTAGTGCCGAAGTCTGTTCGGCGGCCGGCATTTGCGGAATCATATCAGCGGCGCGTTTGCGCGTTTCCGAACTTGCACTACTTAAATCATATTGGACTGCTTTGTTGATTTGAGTCTGAACAATCGCGTTTGACGTTTGATATCTACGAAGCCAACGCTTTGCCACTACTTCAGGAATACCTTCTGGCACATACATTTCGAGCGGAATTTCCACTCCGCTCGGTTGATTCAGTTTGGGACTCTCGCGCATCTTCATAGTTTATCAGATTATCAGCGGAGTGGCATTTCCTTGCGGAAATGCCACTCCATGCGCGCGGCTCCGCCGCGCGCCCTTTGGATTTCTCGGCAAATTCAATCGGGTGGACCCATGGAGATTCGAACTCCAGACCTTCCGCTTGCAAAGCGGTTGCTCTACCAACTGAGCTATGGGCCCAACATAAAACTGCGCACAGAAAACCGAGTGGCAGTATACCAAGGCTTTCCAAAAAAGTGTAGGGTTCACCGTCCCCAGCAAAAATGCTAGAAACCACGCTGTGCAGTTACCACCAGGTGGTCTACGAACTGCGGCAAGGACGTACCAATTGCATTGAGTGCCTTTGGGATGAGCGATTCTGCAGTCATCCCAGGGAGTGCATTTGCCTCGAGGAAGTACACCTTACCGTTCCTACCAATGCGGAAGTCTGATCGCGAGTAATGTGCTAACCCGAGTGATTCGTGCGCGGTGCGGGCAGCATCTTCCAGCCGAGTCTTGAGATCATGCGAAAAGGTTGATGGGCACAATTCTCGCGTCGCCCCACTGTATTTTGCATCGTAGTCAAATAATGAATCGTTCGCCAAAATAATTTCGACGGGAGGCAGTGCATACAGGTCTTGTCCACGGAAATCCTCGACGACCCCCACTGTTGCCTCTTGTCCCACAATGAACTCTTCCACCAGCACTGATTCGTGTGCCTCAAGCGCATCTGCAATTGCATGGGCGAGCTCCATGAACGTCTTGGCGAGTGTAAGACCAACTGAGGAGCCACCAAAGGCCGGCTTGATGATGTAGGGCGGCGCAAATGTGGCAAACACCTGATCGGCCATGGCTGCAGCGTTGCAATCATTCGGTAGTGCAAAGAACAGGCCGCGTGGCACAGCAATTCCCTGCTCACGCAGGACTACTTTTGCACGGTTTTTGTGCATTGAAAGCGCAGCGCCAGATGCGCGCGAGCCGGTATACGGAATTCCCGAGCGCTCCAGAAATCGCTGCACAGTGCCGTCTTCGCCGTAGGTGCCGTGCAAACCATTAATGACGACATCTACGCCCGTAAGTGCGCGCAGCGGGTCCATGGGTCGCCCATTTCTGTGCCAGGCGCCGTCACGCGCTATAAACAAATCGTGTGGATGGTAGCGCTCTTCATCGAGTGCCGCCAGAAACGAGGCACCAGTTTTCAGCGACACTTCATATTCTGGTGAGGGACCACCGCGCAACACGCCGACAACGGTTTTCATACATCCAGTATAGCAAGCAAAAGCAGCAACCTGTTGTTGCTGTAAACAAATTCCTGCCACCTATCCCAAGAGTGCACGTCGCATTTTTTTTCTATGGAAACCAATGGCGAAGCGGTGCGATTCAGCGTTGGCAAGGAGAATTTCACGCTGATAAGCTTTCTTTTTTGTAGAATCACCAAGAATCTCCTTTGCTTTGTGGTATTCGTCTTTGAGCACACTGACCACGGGGACGTTAATGCCCAATTTTTCCAAAGTGCGTATAGCCATCGCAAGCTGCCCTTTCCCACCATCAATTACTACCAATTGTGGTAGGGTCCACTCGCTATGCGCAAAGCGTCTTTGGAGTATCTCCTGTAACGCTTTGGTGTCGTCGTTTCCCACTGTGTGTACGTTAAATTTGCGGTAGTCGGACAGCTTGGTCTCACCATGCTCAACTACAGTCATAACTCCAACGGTCGCTTTTCCTGCCAAATGCGCAATGTCGTATGCCTCAATACGTACGGTGCCACTTTCACCACCCGCCGAGTGGAAATCTCCCTTAATCAGCGCAACATCACGAATGTGAGTAAGTGCGTACACTTGTTTGCGTAAGTGAGCGGCACTCTCAAATGCTTCGTTTTTTGCTGCGGTTTGCATTGCCTTTTCTAGTTCCTTGAGTAGTGCGTTCTTCTTTCCACTAAAAAGGAGAATAATGTGCTTGATGATTCGTGCATAGTCACCCTTACTACAAGATCCATCGCATACACCGGGGCACAAGCCGAGCTGCCGGTTGAAGCATGGCTTGGGAAACTTTTGTAGTGCGGCTATCTGGCATGCATCGCGAAAAGGAAATATTTTGCGCACGAGCTTCATCGCGACCTTCAAGGCACCACCTTCAGGGAATGGGCCGAATAGTTTTTTTATATCCTTTTCCTGCCAATTTTGAAAGAGTTCACGACCACGTACCACCAATACACGTGGATACTCTTCTTTGGTGATGACGAGATAGTTATAACTTTTGTTGTCCTTTTCGCGCGCGTTGTATGGCGGCTGGTGTTTTTTTATGAGGTTTGCCTCTAGAATAAGGGCTTCCAGTACTGAATCTGTCGCTTCCCACGTAATGGTGTCGGCCTCTTCTACCATCACCCGAATACGAGCTCCACGAGTGCTGGTGAGGTCTTTTGAAAAGTAGCTACGCACTCTGTCTTTGAGAGAGGTGGCTTTCCCCACATACAGTAGTTTTCTTCCTTTAAGAAAGCGGTAGATACCAGGTGTATCTGGCAAGGCACATTGTTCAAATTGAGCGCGTTCCATACTGAGTGACCATATCAAATAAATGTGTATAGTGCATGCAGCTCCACACCTGATAAGGAAGAGACGGTCATGCCTGAAGAACATAGCCGGCCACCCGGCGCACAGAAAAATGCCTGGTGGATAACGTCGCAGAATGACAATCAAGAAGGTCTGCCAGATTCTTTCCCATACTACCGTTGTCGAGCAGGTTTGGCACTTGTCGGTTACCTACTCATCCAACTGCTAATCCTCATGTGCGCCACGTGGTACCAGACGGAGTTGGTGCGTATTGGACGTGAGATGCGTATTACGCCCATAGACACTCAGATGACGTCCCTCGTGGTGACTGCGTTGTTTGCAGCAGCGGGTACCCTAATTGCCACGGTATGGGCGGCGTGGGTCCTTATAGGAAACGCCCGGTTACTGAAAAGCGTCTGTCGCGAATGGCGCTAAGAAGAGAGAGGCGGCAAAGCAAAGCTTTGCCGCCTCTACCTATGCCACCTTCGCAAAACGAAAGTGCGGGAGCTTGACTACGTCGCGATGTGCCTGAAGCACGTAGCTGGACAACATGCCCATATGCGTACGATCAAGTCGCAAGTGTCCCGTGAATTCTTGCTGCTCATATAGCCTCTGATCGAACTCGACCATGGCACTGTCCGAGCTATCGAGCGTACCGTCAGGTCGTGCGAAGTACAACGCTCTTGCATGCATGAAAATTGCGCGCTCAGTCGTGCGAGCAACTTCCGCAGCCAGTGCTATGCCGGCAAGCTGTCTTGCCGCGACCATCTCATTGCTTGGAACAATGAGACAAATACGAAAGACTATCCGGAGCTCATCGAGCAGTGTTTGGGAGTCAGCGGGTCGTACGAGTGCCATCGACATGACTACCTCCTCGGAGAACGTTTCTAGACCTTAATGGTAGCAGGACGGCACGTATTTGTCTTGTGGACAGAGAAGCACCGCAGCATAGCTGCGGTGCTAAAGATTCAGGTGACGGACGCAATATAGCGCTCAACGAACGGCGTTACGTACTCGGGAAACCCTTGACGGGCTGCACCACAACGGAGCGCGTCGACTTCTATCATTTCATGCTCCCAACTGTCGATTGGCGCATCGCTTTTGGAATAATGCGCACGATAGCAATGCGCGAAAGCCGCTTCAAGCGAGTGTACTTTGAGCTGCTTACATAGAGCGTACGCTGCTCGCGAAAATGCCTGGTTTGGCGTTGGTTGAGTCATGGCGGGTTCCTCTAGCTGACTATGGGCGAGCATAGCGACAACGAACAACACACGCAAGCGTAGCCTGTGGGAAACTAGCGCTTCTTCAGAATTTTTTGTAGGTACGAACCAGTTGCCGACTTACTGTTGTTAGCCACTTCCTCAGGCGTACCTTTTGCCACAATGTTGCCACCACCCGTGCCACCGGTAGGACCCATATCGATTATATAGTCGGAACACTTAATCAGATCGAGATTGTGTTCAATTACCACTACGGTGTTTCCTCGATCGACCAGTTTTTGCAATATTTCGATAAGCTTTCGGACGTCCTCGTAATGCAACCCGACTGTTGGCTCGTCTAAAAGGTACACCGTTTTGGTCATGTGCGGGCGATACAATTCGGATGCTATTTTTACGCGTTGCGCTTCACCCCCAGAAAGAGTGGTCGCACTCTGCCCGAGTTCCAAGTAGCCCAACCCCACATCAATTAGTGTTTGTAGGCGATCCGACACTGCCGGAATATCGCGGAAAAATTCTTCCGCTTCTTCGATGGTCATGGAAAGGATGTCGTGAATACTTTTCTTCTTGTACTTCACCTCCAACGTTTCCTTCATGAATCGCTTCCCGTTACAGACATCGCAGGTCACGTAGACGGTAGGCAAGAAGTGCATTTCAACCGCAATCATGCCGTTGCCTTCACAAGATTCGCAGCGTCCTCCTTTTACGTTGAATGAGAATCTGCCAGGGCCCCATGCGCGGGCCTTTGCTTCTTCGGTGAGAGCGAACATGTCGCGGATATGCGTCCATGCCCCCGTGTAGGTTGCAGGATTACTGCGTGGTGTGCGGCCAATTGCCGACTGATCAATGAGGATGGTGCGGCCAAGGTAATCTAATGCTCCATCAAAGGTACCGACGTTGTACAGTTTTGCCGTCCGATAGCGGCGATCGAGCTTTGCACGCAGGTTCCGGTCAAGAATTTCATAAAGAAATGTAGATTTTCCCGAGCCTGACACACCTGTCACACAAACCAACTTTCCTAGTGGTAGATCAACATTGAGGTTTTTTATATTGAATTTGTTGGCGCCGCGGATTTTCAACTTCCCCTTGTCGTTGGTGCGGCGCTCCTCAGGTATCTCGATTGATTTTTCACCACGCAAATAGGCGAGTGTTTCTGAGCCGGATGTATTCTTCTTTGCAGTCAAAAGGTCCTCCAACCATCCAGAAGCGACGATATTGCCTCCGTGCACACCAGCACCGGGTCCAATATCAATAATGTAATCAGCAGCATAAATAGTGTCTTCGTCGTGCTCCACCACAATCACGGTGTTTCCTAGGTCGCGCAGGTTCTTCAGCGTTTGGATCAATCGATCGTTGTCCCGTTGGTGCAAACCGATAGTTGGTTCATCCAGCACATACAAGGCGCCAACCAATCCCGATCCGAGCTGTGAAGCAAGGCGAATGCGCTGCGCTTCGCCACCTGAGAGGGTGTTTGCACGGCGATCAAGAGTCAGATACTCGATGCCCACATCAAGCATGAATTTCAAGCGGTTGGTGATTTCACGATTAATAGCTTGAGAAATTTCCTGCTCTTTTTTGCTGAGCTTCAATTTTTTGAAGAATTCGTCCGCGTCTTCGATAGACATGGACGCCACTTCGACAATATTCTTCCCTTCACCCTTCGGACCACCCATAAATACATTCAATGCTTCTGGCCGTAGTCGCGCTCCCAAGCACGCGTCGCACGGTTCATCACCAAACAAAAACTTGGTCCCGAGGCCGTTACAGGCTGGGCACGCTCCATACGGCGAGTTGAATGAGAAAAGGCGCGGTTCCACTTCAGGAAATGAAAACCCATCGTGCGGACACATAAATTTGCTCGAGGCGACACGGGTAGAACCATCAGGATTCTGCACCTTCACTAATCCATCGCTTTCGTGAAGCGCTCGTTCAATAGCCTCGCTTGCACGCTCGCGTGAACCTTTCGGATCCGTCTCGAATTCGCTCACAAATATTTCATCAACCACAATGTCGATGTGGTGCTTCTTGTTTTTGGAGAGCTCTACGCGCTCACGCAGTGATTTCACCTCGCCATCAATAATGGCTTTCTCGTAGCCTTTATTCAGCATGTCGTACAAAAGTTGGTAGTACTCACCTTTGCGACCGACTACAATCGGCGACAGGATACCCACTTTAGCCTGAGAAATCTCGGCCCCCATTACTTTCTTTTTTCCTGCCTTGCGTGCGTCCTCCACCATTCCCATCACTAGGGCTAGGATTTCTTCATTGCTGAGCTTACGCACCTCATGGTCACAAGCCAAGCAGTATGGCTTTCCAACGCGAGCATACAAAACGCGTAGGTAGTCGTAAATCTCGGTAATAGTGGCAACCGTCGAACGTGGGTTGTTTGAGCGGCTCTTTTGGTCGATGGAAATGGCTGGCGAAAGGCCGGAAATTTCATCAACATCTGGCTTTTGCATTTTATTCAAGAATTGGCGGGCGTATGCCGAAAGAGACTCAACATATTTTCGCTGACCTTCTGCAAAAATAGTGTCAAACGCAAGCGATGACTTCCCAGAGCCAGAAAGCCCGGTGAATACGATAAGCTTGCCTCGCGGCATCTCTACCGAGACGTTCTTGAGGTTGTGGGTACGTGCACCCTTTACAATTATTTTTTCGTAGTCGTCTTTCTTTTGCATAGCCATCGCCCCCTCTGCATGCGCAAAGGGGTACATGGGGGCACTGTAACACAACGGAGAGTTCTATACACGTGGAAATACCACGCATTGTGTTTGCTATACTGCTCGCATGGAGCACGCGTTTGATATGACCCACATCGCGTTAGTACTCTTCCTCGCTTTTCTAGGTGGCACTTTCATTAGCAAACTTCGCCTTCCTTCAATGGTGGGATACATTCTGGCAGGTGCCTTGATCGGCCCAGGAATTTTGGGCCTGCAAGGACCGACTGCTGAAATTCAATGGCTTTCAGAATTGGGTATCATACTGCTGCTATTTCTATTGGGTCTTGAAATTGATATCGAACGTTTCCGCTCGTCGATGAAAACTGCTCTTGCCGCCACCTTGTGGCAGGTGGCACTTGGGCTTGCCCTCATGCTCCCTGTTGCCTTTTACTTCGGTTGGTCGCTTCCCCTCGGTTTAATTCTCGGTTTCCTCGTCGCTCTCTCGTCAACCGCTATCGCAATCGGGATGCTCAAAGACCTGGGCGCACAGGGTACACACACTGAGCGTTTGGCAACTGCCATCCTCGTGGCACAAGATATTTTGGTGGTGCCCATGCTGCTTTTGGTGGGAGCATTCGGTGCAGGAACACCTGATGCCTGGGCGCTGGCACGTGTGGGATTTGCTCTTGCAGTGGTAGTGACGAGCATGTGGGCCATCTTTACCCTCTGCAGGAGCCCGTACTGGTGCGAGCGTTTTGGCCGTCTTTTAAGTATTGGTCGCAAGCAGCCAGTGATCGCAGGTCTCGCCTTTTGTTTCGGTGCCGCAGCACTTACGGGCGCTCTTGGTCTTTCGACCGCATACGGAGCATTTATGCTTGGCGTTCTTATCGGCAACATGGGCGCAGCTGGTGCACCGTATCGTATCGCGATCGAGCCAATTCGCGACCTACTGCTGATGGTATTTTTCCTTTCTATCGGCCTCCTCCTGGATGTGTTCTTCATTATCGAACACTGGATCGAAATTGCCCTCCTGTTGGGTGCAGTCATTTTGGCGAAGACCATTTTGAATATCGTCATTCTACGTATGCTCCGAGTGACCGATTATCGCGCGTATACACTCGGCGCAGCATTGGCGCAGGTAGGAGAGTTTGGCTTTGTTTTGATTGCAGCTGGACTTTCTAGTGGATTCATCGATCGCGATGGCTACCAGCTGGCACTTGCAGTTATTGCACTCTCACTCGTCGTCTCTCCCTTGTGGCTCGGCATGGTGCGCAGCTATCTCGCCTACCGCCACATTTACCTCAGTGGCACCAAGCCTGACGTAGCGTAGATATAGTCATAATATGAGGCCCACTAGCAACTGCTAGCGGGCCTCTGTGCACACGCCGTGCACGGTACGGCGAGGCCGCAGTGATGCGGGCCACCGTAATCTGGCATTGGCGTGGTGCGCCGGTTCGCGCTCTTCACGCTAAGCACCCTCCCACGTGGTAGTCGCGCACATGCTTGTGAGGGCATGGGCCAAAACCACTGTGTTTGCCGACGACATCAAGAACCACCACCGCACTGGAGATGACACTTGCCTCATGACCGTACCATTTTTACGTGCGATCGCCAAGTTTTTGACATATGGCGTCTGTGTGTTAGTTTCAAACAAGCACTGAACCAGGAGGTTTTGACATGCTCACCCAAAGAAGCACGGCTGCCACTCTGCAGAATTGGACTCAATCGTATATTGATGACGCTTCCGTTATTGCGGAAGTGGATGCCGTGGTCTACGACAACGTGGAACTGGCGCGTGCCGAGCTCGCTGATGTGGGCACGGCGCTCGAGGCACTGGGCAAAACCATTGGCCCGCGTGTATTCGTACCTGCATGTGGCACCGGTCGGCACGTCTATCCGCTGGTACAAGCAGGACTCACCGTATATGCCGCAGATTTCTCGCGTGAGTTTTTACGGCGGGCAGTCCTCAGAACCATGCGCATGACACCGTTGCCATCGTATTGCGTCTGGGACATCACCAAGCGCTTCCCACACACCGAGGCATTCAACACGTGCCTCTTGCTAGGCGGTAGTTTTGGCTACAACGACGATGCCACCAATTTCAAGACACTCGCCGTTTTGCGGGAATCACTGAAAGATGATGGCGCACTCGTCCTTGATGTCACGGATCCGGTGTATGCAAGGCAGATGGCACAAAGGCGACCGTTCACCAGCGAATTTGTGGACACACCTTCGTATGGTCGGGTCCACGACGCACGTGATCGGTTTTGGAACGAAGAGACTCACCGCATGCAAAGTCGTAAACGGCACATCCAGATGCCGGGTGGCCGCATTCTGTTGGACGTGGAGTACGACATCGCCATATACGAAGTTGAGTACCTGTGCGAACAGATACGTGCTGCGGGTTTCAGCGCAGTGCACGTGCAGCGCGCGTCAGGAAGTAGTGATGATGCATTGGGCCTCATGGCAGGACGCGTCGTCATCGCGGCCGCATGCGGCTAGCGTGACACAAGAGGAGCGCCCAGGCGCTCCTCTTTCTTTTCTTGACCCTTCTCACTTTTCACTCACCAGCACGGTGTGTTACGCTCAGAAAGTATGAAATTACAGGAAGTCATCGCCAAACACACGGCGCTTTTCCCCGAGGAATGGTACTTAACGCGTGGCAATGCATTGCTCCCCACGACTGAAGACGCGGATCCCTTCGCACAGCGATACATGGAGCATCTCTCGTACTACGAAACACACCTTGCCCCACTTTTCACCGAACGGACGGCCAAGCAGGCTTTGAATATTGCATACCACTTGGCAAACGACGAGGCGCTCACCGAACAGGAGCGATTCGTAGCGCTGACACTTCTTGAGGAAGAGCCCTCTCAACCACCGTGCGTTGCACGGTACCTAGCGCAAACAGACCTACGTGCGTCACTTCTTGCGCACGACGCACGCTTTCTACCGCATAAAGGTTCCCTCCCCGCGCGAAAAATACGTGAAGCGCCCGCATCTTTTGATAATCCCATCCACGATTGGGAGAACTGGTGCCAATACATGTACGGGTTTACTCCTCTCACGCTACATGGACTTGAAAGTGCGGCACACGAAACACGCACCACTCTCGCCAACATGCCGGAGAGTTCCATCCCTCCATTGCCGGGAGACATTGCACCAATCGCTCAACAATTGTCTGACATTCTTGGACGCGCGCTTGATATGCATGTTACGAATGCATCAATTGTTCCACTTCCGAATTATCTAAAGAGCATGATTCCGTCCGCGGCGGCGTACTCATTCGCGCGATTTGAAAACCCACGACGAGTCACCTTCCTGAACATGCAGGCACCCTGGACACTTCCCAGCTTAACGCTCCTCATGGCACACGAAACCTACGCGCACCTCTGGCACTTTGCTGAAGTGGATGCACACGCAACTCTCAGCCGTCGACTTCCCGCTATGTATCGCTACACGTGCACCGAAGGTGTAGCCCTGCTGGTGGAAGATCATGTGGCAACCCGAGCTGTTGAGGCACTCTCGCAAGAACTTTCAATTTCATTTTCTATCGATGCGACCACTATAAAACATGCACTAGTACGGACTATGCTTTCAATGCGCCTGCGCCGGATTCTTCGTTCAATGTTCGAGCACTACGTGTATGCACTGAAGATGGAGCCGGCAGCAGCGATCGCGCGAGTGCTGCCACTTTCATTTGACTCAAACGACGATCTGAGTGAGGACCTATACGCCTATCTTCCTACGCCTGGCTATGCATCGACCTACTTCAATGGGTTCTCGATTCTAAAAAAAATGGGTGCATCACTCGACGACGCGTGGCGAAAAAGGATTGCTGATAGTGGTTTTGATATCCAGAGCTTGGCATCTTAGGAATAGGTGAAGCCCGCAGCATTGCTGCGGGCTTCGATAGTGCTGAGCACTAGACTTTCAGCGATCCGAAGACCGCGTCTTGCGCACCGTGAACGATGAGCGATTCGGACGTCCGGCCGTTCCACATGCCACCAATGAGCTTGAAATTGCCCGTCGGCGTACTGCGAACAGCGAGTACACGCCATATCACCGTGCCATAGAGGGGATGCGAGCGCGGCTTGTAGAACGGTTGCACCACGTGGGTGACATGATTCTCCAATCCGGCCAGTACCTTCTCTACCCTCGTGCGGGTGTGGCTATGCTGGCGGTTCTCTGGTGCGTAGATGCAGACATCCTCCGCACCCCAGCCATCCAGCGGCTTGATGACGAATCCATGTGGGAAGACTTCGACAAGATCATCGAAACTCTCGAAGTTCCACAGATGGCGACCACCCGAAACGGGAAAGTCGATATCTTTCATACCCCACGGATCTGTTGCCAGACGCGTCCTGATTGAGTCTGGCGCCTGAGCTCCTTCGCATGAAACGTAGATTCGCTCTGCGTGTGCCGGCACGTCGTTCCAGTTCTCATAGAACGGCACGCCGACTTCTGAGAACACTGAGTACGCTTCTTTCCATTGAGCATATTTTGGAGGCAGCACTGCCGCATCCATCACCTGCACCAATGGTTCCCGTAGCACGGCGTTCAGCCGCATGGCAAGCGATATGCCGGGACTGGTCTCCACTTCGTAAATGGGAAGCGAACCAGCGCGACCAGCCTTCTGCATCGGCGCCATATCAAGGCGAACGATACGCGAAGTGGTCTTGTGTGCCACGTGCTCGTTCAGAACCTCTTCCAAGCACGCAACCACATCAAGCGGAATCGTGTCGACGTCCGCAGATACGAGCATCGAATGTTCGCCGATGGTGGTGCGCACACCTACTGACGGTGGTTTGAACTCCGTTGGTATAGGATCTGCAATCGCCGGCTCCATCAAAAGCAGATCTGCCAGTGTCGGCAGGATGCCGCGCACGGTCGGGATGCCCTGATGAACCACAAACCGGCGCTCTCGGCCAAGTTTGTCCTTTCGTTCCTCGGCACGCCAAGTGAATGCGGGGAATTTCTGCTTGATAGCTTCGTACTGCCGTTCACGTTTTGGCCATCGTTCGCTATCTGGAACCGGCAAACCCAGTTTCTCGAGCGCCTCGTTGTTGTTGAGGAAGCTCTTCGCCCAGGCGCGGTGATTCGCTCCTGGAGTCATGCCGGCACGTAGCCGAACTTGTGTGAGCTCATGCGGCGGCTCTGCTGCTCTCTGCTGCCTTCTCATTTTCTTCCTCTCTTCTCTGCCAAAGATCATTTCCATGCAGTGCCAAAGCACCGGGCTGCGCATTCGATTTTCAAACAAGCAGCCCGACACTCGACTAAAAAGACCCCTCTTTTCGGAGGGGTCTTTCTCGGTGATTTGCGTGAGTATGCAAGTTACAAGAAAGTCCCCTCGGTAAAGAGAAGGCAATACATGGTCCAAATCGCTGTATGACGAACTTGCATATATCGAAGTTACACCAAGGGTGGAAAAGCGTCAAGACTCCCCATCACCGTGACTTCTGGTGATAACTCAACCGCGTATTGGGCTTTGACTTTGGTTGCTATGCGCTGAGCCAACTTCCACACATCGGCAGCGGTTGCTTCTCCCGTATCGTTTACTAAATAATTTGCATGCATCTGGCTTGATGCAGCTCCTCCTTCACGCTCACCACGCATGCCGACCTTTTCGATAAGCCAACCTGCTGGTACACGTCCGGCGCGTGCTTCCATGTGTTTCTCAGACGCGAACACAATCGCCACATCAGAAGGAGCAACAGGGTTAACAAAAAATGACCCAGCAGCACGCACATGTTGCAAATGGCGCTTTTCTCTCTCGGCAACGGTCTCCTCGATAATGGTCGTGCTTTCCTTTGTGTCCGTCTCTCGCAGTGCAAACACCGCATCTAACAGTATCCATTCCGGGTGTTTTTTAAAATAACTGTACCGGTAAGAAAAAGCACATGCATCTTTTTTGAATTCACGGACATGTCCTGTGTGGCGATCTAGTGCACGCACACTGAGCAGGACTTCTCCTATCTCAGTGCCAAAAGCCCCCGCATTTCCTCGGATAGCCCCACCCACCGTCCCTGGAATACCAGAAAGACGCTCCCATCCACCTAAACCATCAGCAGCTGTTTCCCTAATGGCCTCATACAACGACGCGCCACACTGCACATGAATATTTGTGCCGCGAGTTTTCAAAAGGCCGCCTCGCATGCACATAACAACCCCAGAAACACCTTCATCGGCTATAAGCACATTACTTGCGCCTGCCAAAAGTGTGTGACTGTGCCGGAGACGTTCCGCATCAGCAAGTGCGCCGCGCACATCCTCCTCGCTTATCACCGTGGTGAAATATTCGGCTGGTCCACCTATAGCAAACGTCGTCTCGTGTCGTAGGAGATGCGCCCGTTCCATACACTACTTTTTTTGCACTGATTTTTTCTTTGCCGTTTTCTTCCCATTCTTTTTCTTCTGCTGTGCCGCATGTTTTTCCTCAAGTATGCGCACCTCATCGCGTAAGAGAGCCGCCGTTTCAAAGTCGAGTCGATCAGCAGCGTCGTGCATTTCTTCTCGCTTTTCGATAATCAGTGCTGAAAGATCTTTTGTGTGCGACTCAATGTCAACTATGGTGGACACCGCTTTCTGCCGAGCTTTTTGAATGTCTCCCATGATGTCGGCAATGCGCTTCTTGATGGTCTGTGGGGTAATGCCGTGTTTTTGGTTGTAGGCGTGCTGTGTAGCACGGCGGCGATTCGTCTCACCAATTGCTTTTTCAAGAGAGTTAGTCATGTGATCGGCATACAGGATTACACGGCCATTCACATTGCGCGCTGCGCGCCCAATAGTTTGGATCAAAGATGTTTCGCTGCGCAAGAACCCTTCTTTATCCGCATCCAGAATGCCCACAAATTCCACTTCCGGAAGGTCAAGACCTTCGCGCAGAAGGTTGACACCTACCAGTACATCAAATTCGCCACGACGAAATGCCGTCAATATTTCTATGCGCTCTATGGTCTTTACGTCACTGTGCAAGTACTGCGCCTTTATATGCTTTCCCTTAAGAAATTCTGCCAAATCTTCGGCCATTTTCTTCGTCAACACCGTCACGAGCGTACGTGCGCCGCGCTTGGTAATGCGATCTGCTTCTGCGATAAAGTCGTGTACCTGACCAGGATACTTTCCTTTTTCCACCACTGGCCGGACTTCAATTTCAGGATCCAAGAGACCAGTCGGACGAATGACCATTTCAATTGGAATACCGCCTTTTTCTCGCTCGTATGCTGCAGGTGTGGCGCTGGTGTAAATAACACTTCCCACTCGTTCTTGGTACTCAGGAAAAGTAAGCGGGCGGTTATCAACGGCACTTGGCAAGCGAAAACCATGTTCAATGAGGGTGAGTTTGCGCGACCGATCGCCCGCATGCATGCCACCGATCTGTGAGAGGGTTACATGGGATTCGTCGATAATGGTGAGGAAATCAGGTGTGCCGTCGGGAAGATGAGGGAAATACGAAAGAAGTGTGTATGGAGGCTCTCCTGGTTTGCGTCGATCAAAGTGGCGAGAGTAATTCTCGATGCCGTTGCAATAGCCAAATTCTTGGATCATGGCGATATCTTGTTTGGTGCGTCGCTTGAGACGATCGGCCTCAAGGAGCTTGCCTTCCTTTTCGAAAACCGCCAGCTGCGCCTTCAGCTCTTCGACCATCTCCTGCACGGCGGCATCTTGGATGTCCTTTGGTGTTACATAGTGACGCGCAGGGAAAATGAAGAGCGTATCGTGCTCGCCACGAATTTCACGCGTGACCGGGTCATATTCAGTGATTGACCCGATGCCATGAGGCGCAAACTGTACACGGTACAATGCGCGCTCGTTGGCGGGCATGATTTCAACGTAATTCCCCAGTGCGCGGAATGTTCCTGGAGTAACGTCACCTGGTGTGCGAGTGAAGTAAATACCAATCAATGCCCGTATAACGTCCGCACGAGTCCCGGCCGTGCCTGCAGCGAGCTTTACGTTCACCTTTTCATACTCTTCCGGGCTACCCAAACCGTAAATACAAGAGACAGAAGCCACAATAATCACGTCTTTTCGCGTGAGGAGTGCCTGTGTGGCAGCGTGGCGAAGGCGCTCTATATCCTCATTGACCATCGCTTCTTTTTCAATGTAGGTGTCTGAGGTAGGAACGTAGGCCTCTGGCTGATAGTAATCGTAGTAAGAAACAAAATAATGCACTGCGTTGTGAGGAAAAAACTCGCGATACTCGGCCGCCAATTGTGCGGCCAGCGTTTTGTTGTGGGCAATCACCAGTGTTGGCTTGCCTATCTGTGCAATGACATTTGCAGCAGTATAGGTCTTTCCTGACCCGGTCACACCCAAGAGTGTCTGATGCTGCTTGCCAGCACGAACACCCGCGACCAATTTTTCGATGGCTTGCGGCTGGTCGCCAGCAGGTATGTGTGTAGATTCTAATGAAAAAGCACTCATAGCGTGTAGTGTGCCGTACAATGTGCGCAACGGCAACGCTTGTGTTGTTTGTGAAAAAGCGTCACAGTGGCGCCAGCCAATGAGGAGACCGTCAATGCAGCGCACCCTTTCTCCATCAAACAATGTAGACAAGGCCCAGCCGGCATCCCAGACGCTGGCAGAACAAAGTACATTACGGAAAGACGCCGATCAGTACTTTCTCAGCATCATCCACAGCGGCGGTGTCGACCAGGCCACGTATGAGGATTTTCGTTGGCAGCTCGCCAGACACGTGGGGTGTTCGGTCGAAGGTTTGGATGAAGTGCTTGCTCGTTTCATGTTGAAGTTCAACATGCGCAGCGTCGTCCCATAAGCACGCGCGCCTCACTTGATGAGGCGCGCGTACTCTTTCACTTCTTGAACTGAACTTGACCTAGCCCTTATTGTCGACAATCGCAAGAAGCTCTACCTCAAAATTGAGTGTTGCGTTTGGTGGAATCGGGCCGGTACCACGATCACCGTAACCGAGAGCTGGCGGAATTACCAACGTCCGTGTCCCACCCACTTTCATGCCCACGATGCCCTGATCCCATCCTTTAATGACCTGTCCCGTGCCCAGCGTGAACGAAAATGGCTGCCCGCGGTCCTTTGAAGAATCAAACTTCGTACCGTCTACCAAAGTACCTGTGTAGTGAACGGCGACCGTTTGGCCAGAACGTGCTTCAGGGCCAGTACCTACCACTACGTCTGTAATCTGCAATCCTTCCCCGGTAACACCCAATACTTCTCCATCAGTCATAGTTGCTTCTTTATCTTTTGCATACCACCATACACCGCCAATAACGAGAACTACCAATGCTAATGCACCCAACATATACCCGAGATTGTTTTTTTCGTTTTCCATGGTCCAAGTATATCACGCCCCACCAGACGTGCGATTGACAAAGTCGCTTGTGCGTTTCTCAGTCTATGCGCGAACAAAGAGCGCCGCATTCCGCTTGCCACGCTTTACGAGGGCCATGGTGCCCACAAAATCAGTATCTTCTACAGTGTGTTTTACATCAGTCATTTTTTTTCCATTCACGGTTACCGCACCATCTTCAATAAATTGCCGCGCTTCGCGCTTGGAAGACGCGAGCTTAGAAGCTTCAAGCGCATCAACCAAGGAAGTACCTAGTTCAACGACACTTTGAGGGGCGCAACCCAAAAGCATATCGCGCTCAACCGGCGTGACAGAAGAGATATCGGTGTCGCCAAAAAGTATTTCAGAAGTTCTTAGCGCTGCGTCCGCAGCCGGCTTTCCATGCACCAATTCGGTTACCGCATGCGCCAATGCGCGCTGTGCTCCTCGCTTTTGCGGTGCTTCGCTGTGGGTAATGAGCAACTGTTCGATATCTGCAAGTGTCCGCAATGTAAAAAGTTTGAGGTAATCACCGACACTTTCGTCGCTCGCATTCAACCAAAATTGCAAGAATTGAAATGGCGTTGTTTTCAACGGGTCAAGCCATACCGCATTCCCTTCGCTTTTGCCAAATTTTTTCCCAGTAGCTTTGTCGACAATCAACGGAAGTGTCAACGCGTAAGCCACCTTTCCTTCCTTGCGTCGTATCAACTCTACCCCTGCCGTGATATTACCCCACTGGTCAGAGCCGCCAATTTGTACGTCGCACCCTCGATGTATAAACAAATGCCAAAAATCGTATGCTTGTAGCAGTGGGTATGCAAATTCTGTGTATGAAATACCTTCTTCGCTTTTGAGACGTTCCGCAATAGCATCCTTCTTCATCAAATTGTTCACGGTGAAATGCTTGCCCGTATCACGTAAGAAATTAATGAGATTCAGCTCACCGAGCCAATCGTGATTGTTGACGAATTCCACAGGAATATCACCCAATAGGCGACGTGCTTGAATTTGGAGCTTTTGCACACGTGCTGCAACCTCTTCCGGCGGGGTGAGTGGGCGCTCTACATCAGGCTTTGGGTCACCAATCATGCCAGTGCCGCCCCCAATGAGCACAATTACCTTGTGCCCTGCATCCACAAAGTGACGCAAAAGCATATAGCCCGCAAGATTGCCCACATGTATTGAATCGGCAGTGGGGTCAACGCCCAAGTACACAGTGCGCACTGCCCCATCCGTCACATCACTTAGTTTTTCCGCAGAGGACTGATGTACAAAGCCGCGCAAGGTGAGTGTTTCAGATAGCATCATGGCAGCACTATACCACAGCACATACTCCTGATATGATGGCAATAGGCTGGGAAACTAGAGTACAACCTTGCATGAAAGGCAGGCACACATGAGTACCCTCACGGCAACAATCGAGGCCCGCGAACTAATCGCTCTCACCTTCAGCTCGCTTGGTAATTCCAACACCTGGACGACCAGGGCCACGGGGAGAACCGAGAGTGGTGAGACCATCGATCCGACCCATCGCGACGCAAAGCGTCGCTGCGCGGAAGGCTGGATGAGCTACCATGCGTCACAACGCGGCTTCAGCAAACGTACGGTTCGTGACGCACAACGAGCTGTGCAACTGCATTTGCCTGGCGTCACTGACAGGCAGCGGGCTCGAGCAATGAAACCAGCGTTTCGGCTTTTGGCCATGCTCCCCAGCATCCCGGAAATCAACGACCGTCTAGGTCGCCAACAAATCCGAGACGCTTTCGGGCGAACGGTTCGTGCTTTGCAACCAATTCCAGCACCGGCGAATGCCTGAGCGTTTGCCACCATGAAAGGCGCCTCACCGAGGCGCCTTTCCCTATGTCCCTTCATTTCTTTATTCAACAACAATGGGAAATTCGATAGACCCATCATGCTCAGGCAATCCAGATGGATTGTCCTTTTTGATGACGACCGCGTACAAACCTGCACTTGCATCAGCGGGCAATTTAACAGTGGCAGAGAAAGGAACGAGCTCTGTGGTCATCCAGTCGCCCTGTGCGGCTGCTGGTACGGACAGTATGACTGTCCCTGTTGCATTTTTGATGTCAATGGGAAGATTTGCTTCGAAGAACCACGGGCCACGCGCCGCCCCCGCAATAGTGAATGAGCGCGGCGTGTCGGCACCTGGAAGCGGACTCGCGACAACAATCTGCGGATCTGAAACGGTGCCGAAAATAACATCACGCATAGCAAGCCCACTATCTGTGTATGCAAAGTGCAACACACGAGGTTGTGTAGGTGTGGCAGCCATCGGTTCTGTAGGGAGACGATCCTTAAGTGACACAAGAATATCAAATGTGGTCGCAGCCGTTTGATTTGCCGCAACGCTGTCAATTGCTATACGGTCGCCAATGCCCAAACGCTGCTTCTCAATGAGCGTATTACTAGCGCCCATATATGAAAACCACACGAGAAACTGGAATGTGCCGCTCCCACCACCATTGATATTTACTATCGCGAACACTTCGGCATTCTCGCCCTTGAATATTATTGCCTGTTTGTCGGAAAGCTGTGCAAAGCCCTGAGGACTAGTCGTACTGGTTGCATCAGTAACAAACGACGCTTCGCCGTCAACAAGCGTCACCGTTCCTGCCCCAAACTCCGACACATCGAGCGAAGTATTGCGCAGAACTTCACCAATGGATGCTTCCGTGGGTAGTGCGGCAGGTGCGGCACCTGTGGGTTTAAAGTAATACGCGCCGAGGGCGACCACTCCGAGCACAGCAAAAGCAATCAATATGTTTTTCATGGGGCCATGCTACCACAATGCAGCCTTCACGCCGAACTTACTTTTTCGTCTTGAGCCACGCTGACCGCCAAATCCACGTCACATACACAGCAATAAGCAGAATGAGCACGGCAAAAATAAAGTGCTTTGCAGTGCGTACATCGTCGATGAATGCGAGTATCGAGTGGTGGAAGTGGAAGCCCAGGAAAAAGATAACTGGCACATATATTGAAACCGCCACCGCATCCCAAAAAGCAAAACGCACCCAACTCACGCCTTGATGTGCCGCAACCAGCGGCCCCAAGGTGCGAATACCAATAATAAAACGGCCAACCACAATGTAGAGCGCCGGGTATGTATCTTCTTTGCGTGCAATCTTTCCTGCCTTACTACTCAAAAGAAGTGCGTACAGCCACTCTGCATACTTTCCACCATGACGCGCGATACCGAAGAGTAGGTTGTCTCCAATGAGTGCGCCCAAAATTAGAGCGGCGAGTGTTGGGCCCAGGTGTACCGCCTTTGCTGATGCAGCATACCCGAGCGATAGTAATACAATTTCCTCTGGAAGCGGCAGTACGGTGCCTGCGGCAACCATGGTGAGTACGATGGCACCGTATGAAAGTAAGAAGCCGAGCAGCATGTACAGATTATACCTGTCACACGACGCATAACCAGAAGCAGGCAACCATTAGACAGGTGTCCTGGCCTGTGCAATAGTCCCCGACAGTACAGCGAACGAAAAAGGACACACGATGGACAAACTCATCGATCTCTTCTTTCACTTGGTTACCCAAGCACCCGCGTGGTTGCAGGCAATTGCACTCGCGCTGGCCGCCTTGGTCGCCCTTGTGGCAACACTGCGATTCGTCAAAGAGGCCGAGCAAGGTCTCAAGCTCCGGTTTGGGCAGGTCGTGCGCAATCGACATGGCGAACCACGCATCATTCATCCTGGCTTTACCCTGGTCATTCCCAAGGTCGAGCAATTGGTGCGCCGCCATGTACGGCAGCAAACGCTGAAGCTTCACAATCAGGAAATCCTCTTGAAAGACAACAGCATCTTCATCGTCTCGGCGATTGTCTTTTTCCGAGTCGAAAACATCTACAAAGCGCTGTTTGAGGTAGACAACCTCGACGTAGCCGTGGAAAACTTCTGTATGCGAGTCTTGCGCACCACACTCCAAGGCCTTGATGGTGTAGATTCGATCAAAGACATCGCCCATGTTTCCAAATTGCTGGAAGATGCAGCACGCGAACGTTTCGGCGATTGGGGCATTGAACTTGTGGAGTTTGGGCTGGTGAATTGCGCCCCTTCCCGCGAGACCGCGTCGTTCATCACAGCTGCTCCGGCAGTTCGCGCACGTGTGGAAGCCCTCAAGGCGCAATCAGTGACGAACCCCATGATGGCTGCGGCACTCTTGGGTGCTCCGGCAGTTGCGGCATTGAGTGATGCCGGCCCGGTACCCGTGCCTCGCGATTCGACCGTGACTGCACCGAACGAAGAAATTGCATGAAACAGTGAGGCGCCCACAACGTGGGCGCCTCCTCATATACATAATTGCAACGAGCGTTTGCGTTATTTGCCCAGACGCTCCATAAACGGTGCAAGGTATGGTTGAAAGGGCTGAGTCAAACCAAACATGTCGAGCACGTACCATGCAGTTGATGCCAAGATGCCAACCACAATAGTGGCACCGATAGCTGTACCAACACCGAGAACAATCCCTCGTGCGAGAGTATTACCGTATGAATTTTGCTGGGCCACTTGCTCGGTAAGCTCTTCCAGCTCAGCCACAAGCATTTTTTCCACATCCGGAGTACTTTCTGTAGGTGGCATACTAAAACCAGCGTAGCGGTGCAAACAATGCGTTAACCACAGAGACGATAATGGCGAAAAGGAGCGCGGTCATCCAACCGTCAATGAACACCCCGGGTACAATATAGGCTGCAAGTAAGACAAAAGCTGCATTCACCACCAGAGAAAAGAGGCCGAGCGTGACGATGGTTAGTGGCAAAGTGAGGAGCGATATCACCGGCTTTATGAAAGTGTTGATAACTCCCAATACCACGGCAAGGACCGCAATCCCCATCCACGTAGCCTCCACACCCGGCAAGATGTACGCCGCGACGGCTATAGAAGCAGCTGAAGTAATCAGGTGCATGAGTCCCATAGCGGTATACTAGCATGGTATGGCTGGCCTTTCGTGTGGGTGGCTTAGACCGTACTATGTGTGTAATAAAACCATGGCTACGCCGTCTTATACAAAGGAAAAAGATGAATTTTTGGCCGCCCACGAGGAGTTTTCAGATACCATCTTCCGGTTCTGCTTTTTGAAGGTGTCGAACCGTGAACTTGCCGTAGACCTCATGCAAGACACATTTACCAAAACATGGGAATACATCGCAAAGGGTGGCAAGGTGGATCATTGGAAGGCTTTTCTCTTTCGCACAGCAAACAACGCAATTATCGACTATTATCGGAAGAAGAAGGCGCTGTCACTGGACGCACTGACGGATGACACCGGGTTCGTGCCCATCTCCGAAGACATGGACGCTGAAGAAGCGGCCCAAGTGACCGAGGCCCATCGCGCCCTCAAGCACTTGCCGCCGGAGTTCAGAGAAGTGGTCTCTCTGCGCTTTATAGATGGATTACAACCGAAGGAGATTGCCGAACTTTTAGGATTGAGTACGAACGTGGTTTCAGTGCGCATTCATCGTGGCGTTGAGCAATTGCGAACGTACATGATGAATAAAAAAACTGTATGAAAAACGAATACGATTACACCGACATTGAAAGGAAACTACACGCATTGAAAGGTGTGTCTCTTTCTGCGCGAGAGAAATTACAGTCGAAGGAGCTTCTAGAGGAGTTCATGGCTTTCCGCCCTATCCATACCACGGTTCCGAAACTTTCCCGTTCCCCTCTTTTCTTTTTCCATCCCATGCCTATGGTTGCACTCCTCCTTTTAGTGGTGATGACTACCTCCACTGCGGCAGCCGCTGAAGGAGCACTTCCTGGTGATTTGCTCTACCCCATCAAAGTCCATGTGACGGAAGAAGTTCGCGCGGTAATAGCGATCCAACCTACCGCCAAAGCATCGTGGGCAATTGAACGCGCGGAACGCCGATTGGACGAAGCGGCTCAATTGAGTACTGAAAACCGCCTCGACGATTCGAAAAGGGCCGAACTCGCCCTCGCCGTTGAGAACCATGTACAAGTTGCTGAAGCATTAGTTGAGCTCCCCGTTGCCGCAATCGCACGTGAGACATCACACACTGAGGGAACAGCACCTTTCGTAGCCACTACTACCGAAGAAGTGCCGCCAACTCTTGCTGAGAGCATTGACGAAGGTGACGTGGAAGAAGCGCAGGAGCGAGAACGAGTGTTCACTCGAATCGCCATTGCGCGTGAAGCAAAGAGTCGCATCATAGAACGTCACGTGGCTCTTGCCGAAACGACCACTGAAACTCCAGAGCGTACCATTTCACGTCGCGAGTCAGAAAACTCAAATCGCTCACGCAACCGCCGCAGCAAAGTGAAAATTGACGCACCAATCGCCGCGACACTCCCTATCGCAGCTGAACCAGCGCCACTTGAATTGGATGCAATGATGCTTGCGGTTGAGCAGGCTAGTGCCACGCCCGAAACCGCATCTCTGGCGATGAGTGCAGAGATTGCTACAAGCAGCGACACCTCTACGACAAGCGCCGCGTCCGATACACCCGATGTTGAAAACCATTTCTCTAGCCAAGGCCGCTTAATGGGACTGCAGGAAGGTGTGCTGCGACGCATCGAGAGCGCCGAACGATCGCTAACCAATGCTGAGGCAAGCTATGGCAAAGAGACGTTTGCTGATGTGCGTTCACAACTGGAAAAAGTAAAGGAGCTGGCCATTGCCGGTGATCGCAATGCAGACGAGGTGCTCGAGGACGCGGAAGATGCACTTGAGAAACTACTGGATGTACTGGAAAAAACACAAGGCAAGGTAGAGCTATTGCGTTTGGAGTTATCGCAAAAAGAAAACGACTACTGACGTGCAGTCTTGCAGCACTTACAATTCCCGCACAAATAGTTCGATGGGCGGTGTATTCACGATAACGAAATTAGTTCTACCGACGAGTGTCTTTCTCTCGGTCTCAACCGAGCAGCGCCACTCCCCGATGGTCGTACGGAAGGTCTGGGAATATCCACGATATCCAGCATCGCGGCCACCGTTAATGGGAAAGGAGAGGTACGTGACTGTCTGCCACGAACCGTCATCAAGGCGCTTTTCCCAGCGGTGGAATATGGGCGCAGAGAGGCCAGTAGGTGCAAAGACAGATGAAAAGCAGTACGCCGGCTTCCCTGCTTCCAAATGAAATACCGTATTCGTGTCGTGCCACCACTCGTACCAAGGAGCTCGCTCGAAGGAAACCGCATAGTTGCCTTCGGGGGTTCTTTCTAAAGTGTGATAAATACCGATGTGTGTGAGTGACAGCGGCACGGGCGGCAACATGTTCAAAAAGTACATGCCAGTAAATATCCCGTAGATTGCTGCGATGGAAGCGGTCATCCGCACCAGTCCTAGGCGGATATCACGCGGCGCAACGCGTCGGATAACTTCTACCAGCGTAAATGTGATAGTCAGCGCAGTGATGCCGCTTGCTAGAAAAACTACATCGCCGAACTGCCCCCACAGGATCGGCGCCACCATGGCGACGTACGGCAAAAACAGAAGAAACCATGTGGCGATTTGCACGTGCGTACGTGTGTAGCGGTCGCGGAGGAATTCGTTTGCGATCAAAAACGCAATCAGTGCACCGATGAAAATCCCGCTTCCCACGAGGGTCCCGCTGCGACCATACAAAACCAAGAGTGCTGACGTGAGGTTACCGAACGAGAATTGCACAATTGTAATCAGTGGCAAGGGTCCTAAGAAGCCATCCTTACCGCGGATGGTCATCAACATAATGCACGCAGCCGCTATAATGAAATACGCGGTAATTATGAAATTCGTGTACAACTGATCCGGCCTGTTTGCGGTCACCGTGTCGAAAAGAAAACCGAGAAAAAGACCGAACGCGGCGAGCTTTCTCTCGTGGAGGAGCATCACATCGCGCCAGGCGCGCAGGCGTTCTTGCATGGGCATAGTATACCCGCACACCTTCACATCCAAAACAAACACTCACTGTGCGCGGATACTGAGAGACGCCAACGCTCGATGACCCGCAGAGGGAGAAGGTGTGCGGGTGTATCTGACACCACTTCACAAGCAAAATTCGCATTCAGTACAGGCCTCTTGCTTCGCCACAAAAAACACGCCCTGAGGCGCGTTTTTTGTGGTCGCACGAACCCTCTTACATTGTTGCTGGGGTTACACATTCCTTACAGTCTTTCTTGTGCGTTACAGCCAAGTAAACTCCAGCGAGACCTATCAAAATATATATGATTCGCGAAAGCATTGCCGCGGGGCCACCCAACAGCATGCCCACGTCCCACTGAAACGCTCCAACCATGAGCCAGTTAATTGCCCCCACCGTAACCAGAACGAAGGCGACCATGTGAATCAACTTCATATGAGTGTCTTAAGATGATGTAGCTCTAAGCATCGACCAGTACTATCAAGCATACCGCTTGCTGGTGGTATGCAATAAACCCATGTGCACAAGCTAACCTAAGTGTGCGTGGTCATTCCATACCCACACCCACCACGTACCTTGCTTTTCGTCATAGACAAACACCGATAGACCCGTATTCTCCATATGATAGGTGCGTGAAAATTGTTTGAATTCTTTGCCGGAAAGCGCTGGGCCGAAAGTGACGTATGCCAGAAGCATCCGCATGAAAAAACCATGTGTGATAACGCCAATGTGCTCTTCAGGTCGTGCCGCCAGATATGCCAGGGCCTCACCCGCGCGTTCCTTAATCATTTCAAAATTTTCACCATCTTCCACTTGCCGCCCACTTTCTGTAAGAGACCTGAGCCACGCTGCATCGCGCCCTTGTACCTCAGGGTCATCATGTCGTTTCCCCACAAGTCCTGTAGGGCGGATGCGTTCAGTAAACAACTGTGATGACTCTTTGGGGAGACCGGTGGTGCGCACAATAATGTCGCCCGTTTCTTGTGCACGAGCCATGGTACTCGCTACGAGCACTTGGAGCGGCAGGTGCTTGCAGCGCTCGGCAACAATTTTTGCCTGCATCACACCACGCGGTGTGAGAGGTGATTCTGCCCCCTGAAAATGACCATTCACATTTCCTTCACTCTCACCGTGACGTACAAAATAAATACGCTTCATATGTTTACTATACCGTATGCTAGGCAAAGCGGACCATGAAAGCATTTTCAAAGAGGAGTAGGAGGAAGGACAGTACAAAACGAAACACCCCTCACTGAAAGGGGTGTCTGTCTGCAAGTCGCGTCGACTTGCCTGAAGGAGCAGTCAACATCAGTGTAGTTGACTATGGCTCCAGCAGGCTTTAGTCGTCGGATCAGAAGATCGTTCGACTACGCGCGATTGCAGGTTGGGGTGTTTGTCGCAAGGACATCACTCAACTGTTAGTAGTATAATCTATATTGACAGTTTTGTCAAGCATTCATAGTGCCGTGCTACCCTTCCATCAAAAAGCCTTCATGTAAGCCATTTATAAGTCGACGCTATCCCCTTCCTTGAGCGGAATAAATTCGATGCCGTGCTGAGGCAGCACCACCCCTGGCACACGGTGCGCCGAGCCGATAAATTCATTTTTTATAAGTGCGTCGTGTACAGGAAATGCTTTTTTCGGCTTTACAGCGATGCAATAGCGAATCGCATCAGGCAATTTGCACCATGGGCCTGCCACAGGAAGCGCGAGTATGTCGATTGCCCTGCCTGGATTTCCAAAGGAATCCCCTGGATAAAAAAGATGGTTGCCAATGAAATATCCCGTGTTTTGCACTTGCCCAATATCTTCAAAAATTTCTTCGTGCTTGCAGTCGAATGCTTCCAAGTGCACTCCAGCTACCTCCGCTGCTGCCGTACCCTCCAGGACCGTGCAGGCGATACTTTCCGCAGCAAGCAGTGCGGCAACTGAGCTATTCCCAACTACAACTGCCAGTGGATTGCACGTTAAAATCTGTTTCAGTGCCGGCACGTGCACATGATCGGCATGCTCGTGCGTTATCAAAACGACATCGATTCCTGTTTCTGCTTCCATACCCGAGGAAAAACTGCCAGGGTCAGTCATTATTTTCGTTCCCCGTTCTTCAATGACCAAACAGCAGTGACCGAGTTTTTTGATGTTCATGTGGCAAGTATATCGCACGTACGCAAAATGAAACTTCTGTGGTATGACTAGGCGAGTTGCAACCAGGAGGTTAACACATGACCAGTTCAAACCTACCGCTCGCAGAGGAAGCATTCGTAACAACGTTTGCAACAGTGCTCACGCTGAACCTGCTCGGCCAAATGATGCTGTATATATTTCCGGCGTCACTGCCGGAAATTGGGCCGTACCGTCAGATCATCAATGTTGCCTGCATGACGTTCGTGCTCGGTGGAAGCGCTTTGATTGCCGCCTTGGCAGTACTAATCGCCATCCGAACACGTGACAAGCGAGTCGACATGCTGCTGCAATTTGGCGGATTCATGTTCGTGATGAGCATGTATTCACTCTGGGCATTCGCCGAGTTCGAACCTATGAATACCGTCAGCAAGGCGGGTGCCCTTCTTGCCGGTCTGTCGCTTGGGTTAGGCATTGCGGCCGCTGTACGCGGAGTTCAGAGAAAGAACGTGAAGACTGGGTAATGTGCCTTCGGTGCCGGTAGCCTTTGGCTACCGGCATTTCTTATGCTCGCTTCCTTTTCGGCAGTGCCGTCAGCAACAGATCGCTATACGAACTTTTAATATAATTCTTTTTATGTAGCTCAAAGCAAACCACGAGCTGATCCATAAGCTGTTTTGCTTGCACGTCGCTCCTATCAACCACTACTTCGATTTCCAAGAACGTTCCCAAACCCTCCACATCGTCCAGATGGATGCGAGCGTTTTTATACAACCACAGTTCGCGGCGCTTGTGGACTTCTACCAGCATGCCCAACGTGCTCCCCATAAAGGCTCGAAATTCTGCAGGATTGTCGACGGGTAGTGTGTGGTAGGTACTGAAACGCTGCGCCGTTTTCTCGCCACGCTCATAAAATATGGCGTAGGCACCATTCTTGCCCTCATCACGCAACTTAAATCGCCCTTTCGGCACGCGAAAGTACGAATCGCTTTGGATCAGAAGTTCTTTTTTAGTGGCACCGAGCATCTTGAGTGCCATGCGTACCGCTGCAAGCTCTATGTTGCGCGCTTTAATCTCTAAGTTTCGCATACCTAGTCATCTTTTTCGTCGTCATCGTCACCTTCCTTTTTTTCCACCATTTTTACCTGAATGGGGCTTTTCACATTAGGTGACCACTCGGTATTCAACACGCCAAATTGCTTCTCGTACTGTGCTACTTGGTGTGCCAAATGCTGTGAAATGCGCTTGGCATGCGCGGGTGTCACCGCGTACGCCTCTTCCTCCTCACCATTTTTAAGTGCGATCACAAAAATCTCTTGTCCAAAACCTGCGAGTAAGTTTTCGCAGAACTTTTTGGGAAGGTTATTTAGGTCCATTTGTTCATTGTGCGCCGCCCACGGAGATGTGCAAGTTTACAACCGTCGCTCAATCCGCTATCCTGCTGGCCGCTACCCCGATAGATGAAAGGCTCTTTCATGTGCACTGCACCCACCGTACTTACCGGCTATCGCATTTGGGCCGATGAGGCCCGCCTCATCCGAGTGGACTTCTGGGTCTACAAAGAGGGCAAACAAGTGCGCCGTGTGCACAGTGGCCCCTTTACCGGCTGGCCCGCTGCCGAGCGCCGTGCTCAGCGTTTCAAAAGCCAGGTTCCGGTCCTCCTGCAACTGGAAGTACATGCTGGCCTCTAACCCACCAACGCCGCCCTCTACGAGTGCGGCGTTCTGTTGGCGCTATATACTTCTTGCATGTCTGAAGGCGCGCCCAAAAATAAGAAGACACCGCTTGAAACTCCTTCGCGGCGAGACCTACTCAAAGCAGCACTGGCAGTGGCACTTGCCCCAGCCGCACTATCATGGGATGCCTTGCAATCAACGGCACACGCACTCAATGTTCCTCGCGGGACGCCACTCCTCCAAACACTCGAGGCACTGTTCAAAGCAACCGAATCAGAAAAATTTGAGTCACTTGCGTACGCCCTCCATCACCCAGTGCATTTTCCGAATGGATCTTCCGTTGACGTGAGTAAATCGATTGCTCAACGAAGTATATGGGGCATTTCAGGAAAAGGTATTCAACTCTTTTTCAATGTTTTATACGGTGTGCAAGGCCATGACCTGTTGCATGCCAAAGGGATTACCATCTTCAGTGCGCACACGCATACCAAGGCAGGGCATCTGGCCCTCTTTCCGAAGGACGTACTGCAACGTATTGCTGCCACTGGGCGCGCGTACGTTGGCCTACCGTCTACTACCGATTTTAAAAGTACTGCCATAAATGGTTTGCAAAGTGCGCAGCGCGTACTGGCACATCACGACCCAACCTTTGCTGGGATGCCAGCAATCAATGCACTGGACCTGGTGGTAACTAATGTGGGTGTGTACATCACACGTGCACTCCCTGAGCATCCATCATCTGCAATGGATCTAGAAAAGATGTGCCGCCCACTCTAGAAAAAGCTTGGGCAGTGCAGAATGTGGCGTGGATTTCATTTGTTAATACTTCACTGGGGCAAGGCGCTACGTGGGACAGCATCCTCGCGTCGCCAGAATACGCGGCATTGCAACGTTTCGTTCTGGAACAGTTCGGCGTCAGCTTGAGTTTCGTGCCGCGCAGTGAGGTAAGCGTTGCGAATATGTTGCATAAGTAAAGGCGCCACAATGTGACGCCTTTGTGTGTGGTGTGTCTCAGCCCATAAAGCCCTAGTTCATCCGAGCTCTTGCACCACCTCATAGTGCTGCAGGTCTGAAAAGTGAAGCGCCAGGATGGGCCCAAGCACATTTCGAGACCGCGAGCTTTCCGTCTCTCGCACCAAGTACTCAGCGAGCGTGTCCAGACTGCATGGCTGCGTCTCGGTTTTCACCTCGACGACCCTGAAGTACTTGCCAGCGCGACTCTTGAGGACATCGCCGATGGAGACGTTCGTATAGGCTCCGTAGCCATGGTGAACGAACTCCGGCAAGTCTTCGGGATAGAGCGGCTCACCAGTATCGTACAGACGATCCTTGCCAATGCGCGCAGTCGTAGCAATCCGCCCATGTGCGGGCAGATCCTTTCCCACGGCGGTCACCACGTAGAGGACGCCGCGATTTGTCGCCAAGAGATTCGGTCGCAGGTCATTCAGGCTCAGTGGCATCAAGAACACTCCTGTTTTGTTCAGCCAGCGGGTATTTTGCGCTCCCAAAGCAATTTGTCAACCTTACTCGTATCTAATTTTATAAAGGACCGACCTTTATACAAACGAACACCGTAGCGAGCCTGTCCATTTCAAGGGCAGGCTCACCTTATTACAAACATCGTCCGAAAATATAAAGGTCGGTCCTTTATAATTCTAGGGACTGACTGCAATTGACCTAACGCAGTACAGGGCGTAGGGTGCACCTAGTTTTCCTCCAACAAAGGATCTGCACTATGCCTTGGATGAAGGTTACAATCACTGTTTTGGGTGCCGTTGCCCTCTCTCTCAGCCACTGCTTCGCGCAAGGGCAACCAGCGGCACCACCCCCAACGCTGCCTGCGCAGCAATGTGTTGTGATTTCACTTGACCAGATTCCACCCGAGAAGCGTCGCGAATACGAGATGCTTGCCGAGATTGGCAAAGCTCTCGGTCGACCCATGGTGTGCACGGAATGCACCCAAAGCGGCGCCAAAATCATCACCTGCAACATGGGATGCCGCCCAGGTATCCAGTGCTGACCATCACTTGGTCGTGCCCCGTCTTCCACAGGAGGACGGGGTTTCTCTATAAAATATAAAGGACCGACCTTTATATTGGTGTTGTTTCGCGTGGTTTTGCGAGTGCGTCGATGATGCGGGTATTGGGGAGCGTGCCGAAGAATGATCCAGGCACGATGAGTTTTGAGTTGCGTACGCCGCTCCCTATCACCACCCACTCGCTCTGTGCAACCGCGGCATCCACCAAAATGGGCCACTCGCTCGGCAATCCTACGGGCGTAATGGCCCCATACTCCATTGCGCTTTTACTCACGGCATCTTCCATCTTTGCAAAAGACACTTTCTTTACGGCAAGTGCGGTACGCACAGCAATGTTTACATCCAAGCGCATACTTCCCAGCACCATGCACGCAGCAAATATGTTTGTCTCGCCGCCTTTGCCTTCCACGATCACGCAGTTGGCGCATTGTGCCGGTGTCACACCATATTCTGTGCAAAACGCTGCAGTATCAGAAAATGATGGGTCAATCGGTGCTACCAGCACATTAGCGCTTTGCAGTTGCTCTAAAAGTGCTCGCACTGGCGCCGCGAGTAACTCTGTAGCATCCTGCCACTTTTTGGTTTCAAAATTGCCGTAATTCATAGTTTTTCGATTGCTCGTGTAATCAAGGTGCGTACGATACGTCACCAATTGAAAGAATTTCCCAACAGTTCTGCTCAGGGATGTATTCTACTGCACTGACACTCGCATTTGGAATGTTGATTGAATACATATAGTCGACAACCACATCTTCGGTCGCAGTATTTCCGTGCTTCATGAATGCAAGTAGAACACCGAGAATGCCCATATGTGACACAACAGCCACTGCCGACAATGGGCCTTCTTCCAGACACTTTTTTACCCTGAACACTCGTTCTCTCAATTTTTCGAAAGGTTCATCGTGTTCAGGAAGCCATTCTGGATATCCATCGCGCGCCGCGCGGACTGCTTCAATCATCTTGTCTTCAGGCAGTGCACGAAAACGATACGCGACCTCAAACACTCCTTTTCTTTCTCGCAAATCGTCCCATTCTTCGATAGACATTTCCTGCAACGTCATGTTGCGTGCGGTTTCCTTTGCGCGCAGGATGGGACTCGTGTAAATCATCTTGATGTCGTTGTCGACAAAAAAGCGAGAAAGCCCTGTTAGCTGTGAGATGCCGTCAAGTGTGAGAACGTCATCAATTGGCTGCGCATCGCCTCCACGAACATTTGAGTGCGCTTCAGCGTGTCGAACCAGGTAGACTTTCATAGCTGAGATTCTTAAGGTCATTTCCTAAACGCTATACGCTAATCCCTATACGCTTGTCCTTACATATATCCCTTCAGAAATCACCCTGTCTCCACCGGCGAGCTGCAGCTCACCATACTCACAATCACGACCAGGGAAATAGGATTCCACCAGCTGTAGAAACGAGGTGGGAGTGTAGCCAGCTGCGTAGCCGTTCAGGAGGAGAAATCCGTTCGTTGCGAGAAGCTTGGTGAGCTCGTTCATTAATTTCGGTAGGTCTTCCTCGATGTGCCATACCTCGCCTTTTGCACCTCGCCCAAATGCCGGTGGGTCAAGAATGATGCCGTCGTAGGTGTTAGCGCGGCGTGATTCGCGCTTGGCAAACACTAGTGCCTCATCCACAATCCAACGAATTGCATCTTCCGGAAGCCCCGATAGTTTGATATTTTCTTTCCCCCATTCAATCGATTGCTTTGATGCATCCACGTGCGTCACCTTTGCTCCTGCCTGTGCGGCAACAACACTCGCCACTCCGGTGTAACCAAAAAGATTCAAAACTTTTGGCTCTGTCTTTATCCTATTCGCTATACCCTTTACACTATTCCCTATCCATTCCCAATTGGGCGCCTGCTCGGGAAAAATGCCGATGTGTTTGAAATTAGTAAGAGTAAGCTGTGCCACTGCAGTATTAAATCGAATGTCCCACTCTTTTGGTTTGTGCGGGCCAGCCCACGAACCTTTACCTTCTTTCATGTAATACGTCGCATCGGCTTTGTCCCACAGATTTTTGTCGGCTTTCTTCCAGATCGCTTGGATTTCCGGACGTGCCAGTGTGACATTACCAAAACGCTCGAGCTTCATGCCATCACCCGAATCCAGGAGCTCGTAGTGGGGCCATTTTGCATTGAGGTCGTTGCGTACGTGCATAGGTGTATTGTAACGCGGCCACTGTGAAAAGACGAAGCCGCCTGGCGAGGCCAGGCGGCTCATAGAATCAGCACATCAATCAGAACAGCGAGAAAGCTCCGTCCGAGAGATGCAACCACACGAAACTCTTCTTCTCGTCGCTCGGGATGTCCAGCACTTCATCCGGCACCATGCCGGCAATTGAAGTGATCCGTAGCGCAATTTCTTCTGTGATTTTCTTCTTGTGCTTTGAGCGCTGCGGATACGCATTCGCGACGATATCGATTGAAAGTGCACGTACATTCTGATCCATGGGACCAGAGCGTCTGATGTGCACTTCCACATCAGCCGTGGTGAGCCGTGCACGGGGTCCGTCTTCTGCTGAAGTATCTAACGCAGAAGCCACGACCACTAACAGCTGCTCGCCGAGGCGACGCAGCACAGTGTCAGTGAGCATGGGATGGTTTGCAGTAACGGTGACGCGTGGCATCGCTGTGTCTTTCTCTGTTGCAACTCGTGGCATGGAACCACGTTGCGCTGCTCTATGCAATCCTTACTAAAGAGCAGTCGGATTCTTTACGCTCCATTGGTGCATCACAATAGCGGCTGCAGTTGCTGCATTGAGTGATTCTGCACGAGCATTCATAGCGATAGAAAGTGGAATATCGCACAGCTCAAGTGTTTTTTCGCGAATACCTTTTGCCTCGTTTCCCAGTATGAAAAGTGATGGTTTCTCAAATGACTCTTTCTCCACTGGCTGTCCTTTCATGTCGAGGCCGTACACCCAGAATCCCTTTTCTTTCAGTGCACGCACTGTTTGATTGACGTTGCCAATACGCACGAGTGGCATTCGAAACGCCATGCCTGCTGATACTTTCACCACGGCACCCGTTACCTGTGCTTGGTTGTGCTCGGGCATCAAAATTGCTGCAAGACCAAATGCTGCTGCGGAACGAATTACGGCACCTACATTTTGTGGGTCGTGTACCTCATCCAACAGAACGAGCCCTGGATTTGTTGAAACATCGAGCGTGGTGAGCCATGTTTCAAAGGGGATCATCAACTTTTCAGGGTCGATTTGTGCCACCAGGCCCTGGTGTGATGCTTCTTCCAAAATATCTCGTGTTGCACCTGACTCACTGAGGGTGCCTGTTTGAATGCGGTGTTTTTTAAAGAGATTGAGGATATCCGGAGCGTCTACGTGCGGCGCCACAAAAGCGCGCTCGATAATCTGCGGGCGCTCGGTAAGAGCCTCGCGTATAGCGTGCTTACCATAGATATACACGTTCTTCGGCTTTTTGACTTTGCCACCGTCCGTTTTTTTGCTTGTTTTCACATGACGGTTATACCATAGATTCATTAAAAAAGCGAGCGGCCACGTTGTGGCCGCTCGTTCCAGCGCAGACATCTTCCTATTGCTAGAAGGGACAGGCGTCGACTCGCTCGTAGGCATATGCTTCGGTCAGTGCTCCTTTCAGAGCACCGCCCGAAACTAATGCCACTACCCGACACGGTGCATTCTGCGCAATCGCGCTGCGTAGACACGCAGCATTCCTTGGCACAAAATGACCCGGTACTAAAAGCGTTTCTGTTCCCAGTGGCGGCACTCGTGTCTCGCCTGGGGCCAGTTTTCGATAGCGCTCCTCCGTGAGCGGCACCTGCACCTCAAAAAGTGCTGACGCATTGCCCACCCCAAGCCTCACCTGCGCACGAAATGGTGGCCACCACTTGCGTATTAACAGCTGCAGTTCCCGTGGATAGATAACAGCGACCGTGATGCCGTTGTTGATTCTGGTGTGCAGGATGCCGAAACTGGTCAGCTGCATGCCATATTCAATCGAGAGCACTTTCGAGCTGGAGATCGAGGGCTGTAGTACCTGTCCCATGATGAGTCCCTGAGTTACCAAACTCTTTTAATTATGCCACAGATAGCTGTACCCCGCAATTCGTTGACGCATTCTGCACAGCGTGGGACGCTGTGCATAGAAGTAGCCCCAGCGAGGAGGTTCGTCATGAAAAGCTCTCAGTCGAAGTTCTCCGGCAAATTGCTCTCTAGCAGTCGGTCAGTGCTTGAATTGCTGGCGTCCAGGCATGTGCAGATTCGCGCCACGATTCTTGATACCAAGGGCGAACGCGTCCAGGACGGCAACCGCAAGCCGCATACGCTCACCACAAATCAGACATACGTACTGTTACCCGGCTTTGGCGGCAAAAAAGAGTTCACGCCCATTGTCGTGTTTGGCCTCGTTAAAGGCGAAACGTACCCAAAGGGGGTGATTATTCCCCACTCTCCCGACGAGTATGTTGATGTGAGCAGGATGCGCGTAGAGAAAGACGTCGTCCATTTTTATGACGATCCACGTCGACTCCTAACGGTGCCGCACTCACACGTACTCTCGTTTTTGCGCGACAAGCTGGTGATTATCACCCTCTTGCACCGCAAGGAACGCGCCGATACCGTGCGACGAATCGCTGCTCAGACATAACGCATATTCTGCAAAACACGAACGGGAGGCCTTGCCTCCCGTTCTCGTGCTGTATCTATCACCAATTCCAATTAATCCCCTTGGCGGTCGCGATTTTCTGGGCGTTGCGGCAAGCGTGTTGGTTGGAAGCGACGCGGTTCAGAGTGCCTTGATGAAGAACCGCCGTATGACGGGCGCGCACTCGAGTACGAACGTTCGCGTTGTGGCGGGCGTGATGATGAGCGGCCGTATGAAGAGCCGCCTGAACGGCCTCCTGACGATTGGCGAGATCCGTAACGCCGTGGTTCGTCGTCTTGCATCACGGGCATGCTGCGGTGAGCAGGCAAATCGTGAGGCACCGGTGTCACCGTAAGCGGCTGACGAATCAGGCGTTCGATGTCGCGCATGTCGCGGCGCTCATCTGGCATGGCAAACGTGATGGCATGACCTTCAGCACCAGCACGGGCAGTACGTCCAATACGGTGCACGTAGTCTGCGGTTTGCATCGGCATGTCGAAGTTCACTACCAGTTCGATGCCGCGCACATCAATACCACGGGCAGCGATGTCTGTTGCTACGAGCACCCGGTACTTACCCGACTTGAACCCTTCTAGAGCGTCTTTGCGCTGTCCAAGTGAGCGGTTGCCGTGAATTTCTGCAGCATTGTGGCCCATGTTTTTTACCAGCTGTGTCAAACGCTTGGCACCGTGCTTCGTGCGTGTAAAGACAATGGTTGAGCCAGTGAATTTAGTGAGTACTTTTTCAAGCAGACGCGCCTTGTCGCTTTTTGGCACAATGAAAAATTCCTGTGTCACACGCTCGGCAGTTGAGCCCTGTGGCGCAACCTCGATCGACACAGGTGTTCGCATGTGCTGCGTTGCCAATTGCATGATTTCTCGCGAAAGTGTCGCAGAGAAAAGCATCGTCTGGCGATCCTTTTGTAGTGAAGAAATAATATTTTTAATTTGTGGCCAGAATCCCATGTCGAGCATGCGATCTGCCTCATCGAGTACAATTTTTGACACACCGGTGAGGCGGATAGTTCCTTGTTCCAAGTGATCATTCAAACGTCCTGGTGTTGCGATAACGACATCCGGGTTGCGCTTCAAGGCTGAGAGCTGTGGGCCCATTGATTGCCCGCCAATCAAAAGCGCGGTCTTGATACCGAGTGGGCGCCCGATTTTAAGGAATGTTTCCTCTACCTGCATCGCCAATTCGCGCGTAGGCAAGAGAATAAGCGCCTTTCCTTCACCACCATTGGAAAAATGTTGGATAAGCGGAATACCGAAGGCAAGCGTTTTGCCGGTGCCGGTCTGTGCTACACCAATGACATCCTTGCCTTCGATGGCATGCGGAATAGCCTGGAATTGAATAGGGGTAGCGTGAGTAAACCCGAGCTTGGTGATCGCTTCAAAAATGTTTGGCGCAATACCAAGACCCTCAAACGTATGCGCCACTGGCGCAGGAGTATCTTTCATGTGTTTTTTAACACCAGAGAAACAAGCATTGAGAGCTAAAGTGAATCAAAGGTTTTTCGAGTGCTTAAAAGGCATTATAGCATGGCAGATTTCTTTTGTCTAGACACCTTTTTTATGGCGTGGTATATTCAACTCGGTTGCTCTTTAAGAGCATCGCACGCAAGGAGACTTGCACATGAAGTTCGCACATTCAGCCGAGACCGTCACTTTCTTCCGCCGTGGAGGCTTCTGCTTCCGCACATTGGAAGACCATGCGATTGCGGCGGCACAAACCGCGGCACGCGCCGTGCAGCCGATTGGATTCGGCGAACGTCAGACCAAAGCTATAGCAGAGGTCACGACTCTCGTCATCAACCAAACCTACGCACTCGTCGAGTGCGCCAAGACGGATCAGCCGATGCAGGTGTTGGTCAGGAATGGCCAAGACACCATCATTGCTGTCGCCGTCGAGGTGCACGCTCAATTCCTTCGCTTCAAGAATGAAAGCGGGAAGCACATCGATGTGAGCGCGGGCCGCTACTATCTGAACCTCCTCGTGAGATTTGGCGTGAAGCCGGCCCAACCATCGATGGAGACTGTACTCCAAAGCATCCGTCGTATCATCCGCGAACTCCCGGATACCGGAACGCGGTCTGACGACCTGAAAAGCATCCGCGGCATCGGTGTCCTCATCGAGAAGAAGCTGCAGAGCTTGGGCATCACTCGGTGGACACAGATCGCCAACTGGACCCAGGCCGACATCGACCGCGTCAGCAACGTCCTCGACTTCAAGGGACGAATCGAACGCGAACAATGGGTCGAGCAGGCTCGAATTCTCGCCGGCGGCGGTATGACTGAATTCTCACGTCGCACCGACCGTGATGATGCGAAGACGTTCAAACCAGCTCCGCAACCAAGCACTGCTGCATCAGCGTCATCGGTCGCAGCTGCAGCGTACGCTGCCTACGTTGCCACGCGCGCTACCATGGGCACTGACAGCAGCAACTTGCAACGAATAGGTGGCATCACTGCTGCCTACGAGAAGATACTCAATGCGTGCGGGATCACCACCATTCGGCAAATCGCCGAATGGTCGGAATACGACCTCGCGGTCGTGAGCAGGCATCTCTGCATCCAACGCGGCGTTTTTGCACAAATGCACTGGCGTGAACAGGCACAGCACCTGATCAAGCCTGAGGGCGAGAATCACGCCCAGATGACGCTGCATCTACGCAGTAACTAGCCTTTGCCACCGGCAGGCTTCAAGAATACAAGAGGAGACCCTTAGGGCCTCCTCTTTCTATTTGTATACTACGCGCCCTCGCCATTAAGCTGCTTTGCCATCACCTCGATGGGTAGTGTGTAGATGCTGCATTGCTTACCGAAATGCGCCTCCAACTGAATACGTCGCTCTCGCGCTATGTTGCGCACTTTTTCAAAACCATCGTATTTATGTCGTGTTTCCATGGTTGGCCACGAACTCTGATACACCAAACGTTTCAACAGGTAGCTATTTGCTTTATGTTGAAATGTTTCAGGATATTCTAGTGCGCGCGCCACAATCGGATGCTTCATATACGCATCGATCAGTTCCGGCGTTCTAAAAAAGAAGTACGGCTCATGTGATACCTTTGTACGTCTGCACCACTCCAACGGTGCGGCGTAGCCCGCCTGAAAGTGTAAAACTGCCGTCGGTATGCCTGAAACCATTTCAGTCTCGTACATCTGCTCACCCCCTCCCAAAATGGCAAGCCCACCCATACTCTCCACTGTTTTGAGTAAATACACTTGGAGATAGCGAAACGGGTAGTTTGCGACATACCCTTCTTTCACATAGGTATCAATGTCAGAGCGTATAAACTTTTCCATGTCGATGGGCACAATTTTTTGCTCCACCCGGTGCGCTTTACACCACTTTTTTGCGTATGCAATATCGTATGCGTTGGTACCTGCAGTATGCTGGAAGGTGAGGGCACGAAAATGAATTCCCTGGCGATACAACGATTCGCACACCACTTCACTATCAATGCCCCCACTAAAACACACCCAAATAGGCTTATTGAGACGACTGGCTTCACTCGCCACATCTCGTGCTGCGGCATCCACCTCGTCGTAGAAATTCTTTGAGGGGCGCGTGCGTGGTAAAAAAGCAATGGAAAATTGCTGATCACCTTCGGGTGTACCCATCTGATACAAAAGTGCGCTCACAGAGATATAGTAGCAAGTGCGCGCGTGGTTCCACAATGAAAAAGCAGCCTGGCGGCTGCTTTTTCAAAGTCGTATGTGCGGTTAGCGCGGCTTTACACCAGGCTGCTTGCGCAGGCGTACGTTGTCGGGAGTGATTTCCAAATATTCGTCTTCGGCCATGATTTCAAGCCCGCGCTCGATCGTGAGCGTAAATGGCGGTGTGAGTGTAATAGCTTCGTCTGAGCCAGATGCGCGCACGTTGGTGAGGTTTTTTCCTTTAGTAGGGTTTACATACATCTCATCACCTTTTGCGGTGTTGCCCAACACCATACCTTCGTAGACTTCAACGGCTGGGCCGATGTAGAGAAGGCCACGTTCCTGCAGATTCCAGAGGGCAAATCCAGAAGACTTTCCTTTTTCCATAGATACCATCGATCCCACTACACGTTTTTGTATTTCCCCGGCGTATGGGCGGAATTCAATAAAGCGAGAGGCAAAAATTCCCTCACCTTTTGTATCAAGAATGAATTGGCTGCGGAAACCAAGAAGCCCCCGTGTTGGTCCCTCAAACGTGAGTCGAACATTTGGCCCGTCTACCTGCATATTCGTCATGATGCATTTGCGCAGGCCGAGGCGCTCAATAACTGCTCCTTGGTACTCCGACGGCACATCAATCACCACTTCTTCGTATGGCTCGTGCTTGGTGCCTTCTACTTCATGGAAAATTACCTGGGGTTGTGATACCTGCAGCTCGAATCCTTCGCGGCGCATATTTTCCAAAAGAATAGCAACGTGCAATTCACCACGGCCCGATACTTTGTAGGCATCGTTGTTAGAGAAATCGACCTTCAAGCCCACGTTGATCTCAAGCTCCTTTTCAAGACGCTCGCGAATTTGACGGGTGGTGACAAATTTACCTTCGCGGCCGGCAAATGGTGAGTTGTTTACGAGGAAGGTGAGAGAGATGGTAGGCTCGTCTACGTGAATTGCAGGGAGCGCCTCAGTGGTCTCGCTGTCGGTAATTGTTTCCCCAATGGTGATATCTGGGATGCCCGCAATCAAGGCAATGTCGCCTGCGTCAACTTTTTCGTTTTCGACGCGCTGGAGGCCGTTAAAGCCAAAAAGCTTCACCAACTTTCCTGTTCGCGTGACACCTTCAGGATTACGGACAAAAACCGTGCTTCCGACCTTCAATTCTCCTTCGTACACACGGGCTATGGCAAGGCGGCCGAGGTAGTTGTCGTACCCGAGGTTAAATGGCTGTGCGCGCAGTGGCTTTGCTACCAATTCCGGAGTAGAGGATGAATGAATGTGGGTGAGAATGGTGTCGAGAAGTGGTGTGAGATCTTTGCGTTCGTCATCAAGCTTTTTCATCGCAACTCCTTCACGGCCAATAGCGTAAATTACAGGAAAATCTGCCTGTTCGTTCGATGCACCAAGCTCGAGGAACAACTCCAACACCTGCTCTTCACAACGATCAGGGTTCGCCGCCGGCTTGTCTATTTTGTTGATGACGACAATAGGGCGCAAGCCGAGTTCGAGAGACTTTTTGAGTACAAAACGTGTCTGCGGCATAGGGCCTTCCTGTGCATCAACAATCAAAAGGACTGAGTCGATTGAGCGCAGTACGCGTTCAACTTCAGAGCCAAAATCGGCGTGGCCAGGAGTGTCTACGATGTTAATCTTCGTGTCTTTATACGAAATAGAGGCATTTTTAGCGTAAATGGTGATGTTGCGCTCGCGCTCAAGGGCGTTGCTGTCCATGGAGGTACCATCCTCTACGACGCCTGCCTGTTTCAAAATGGCATCGGTAAGCGTGGTTTTGCCGTGGTCCACGTGCGCAATAATGGCGATATTTCTGATTTCCATAAAATAAAAAGGCGGCATTGCCGACGCGAAAAACAATAGCATACGTTTCTATTTTTGTATAGGCCAGGGCACGCTTCTGGCCTAAAAAGAGCGAATTTGTGGCGAGGTTATCCCCAAATACTTGACATTTACGCATTATCTGAGATATTCCATAAGGAAACGCTCGAAGAAAATTCAACAAAACAGGAGTCGAACCATGTGCAACCGAAAGCACCTATTCGCTACGCTCGGCAGTGCAGTACTTAAGGCACCGAGTTTCCCTGCGCCACTTGCTGCAGTACATGCACAATGGGCGCGCACGCCTCGCGTGATCAGCGACCATTTCGACGAGCTCACCGAACGGCTCGGCAGCTCTGAACCGGTCGTCGCCACTTTCAACGTGCAGACGAGCGACCAATACGAATGGTTTGCGCAACTCACTTTCAAGGGCGAAGGCTACGTCATCGACGTGCTTTTGCCTGGGTGCGAGTCCTACATCAACAAAGACGGCACCACGACCGATCGCATGTCGGCAGTCTATCTGGAAGGTGATTGCGATGACGCGTCACTCTCGGCGCTGTTGTACAACCTTGCTGCTGCATTCAGCGAAATAGCAGCTACACGGCGACTGGCCGCCTGAATGGAACGCACCCCGAGACTTTGTCTCGGGGTGCACTACTTTACTTGAAACCGGTAGTAGGCGTCACGTGGGCGCGTCCCATATACTCATGGTGGCCGACCTGCTCTTCCTGATGTGTGTTCATCACGATTTCCATCCCAGAAAACTGCAGGAATGATGAGTGCGGTGCAAAGCGGTTACGGTATTCAAAGCCGCCGCTTCCAATACATTGTGGCCCACGGCATCCGCAGAAACCATACTTTGTAGGATCGCGGTACGACTCCGCAAGGACCGCCTTCACGAACTCCGCAGCGGGCTTCGAATAAGGCCCGCCGTACTGCATGGTCCAGATCGGCTGGTAATCATTCTCGATGCGCTCGGCATCTTCATACATGCAGTCATAGAGAAGAACCGTATATCCGCCGCTGTACACGCTGCCCGGCGTCTTGGTCCACATATCGATAATTTTGTAGGGCGCTTTTACGTGCTGCATCTGCTTGTGCCCAGGATATCGACCGATGAGTGCTTTCTCCCCAGAAGCCCACCCTGTAGACATCAGCTCGTAGAAAACCGATTCAGCTTCTGCCCAGTCAATCTTCGACAGTACTGCCACCCGTTTCTCAAACATCGGGCAACTCCTTTCGTTGGTTGTTCAGTGTATTTCCAAAAGAAACGTAACAGAAAGGCGCGCAGATGCAAGAAAAATGCGCGGTGCTAACGCACTAAACTCGTCAGTATTGCTTTCAAAGGTTTCAACGTTTCCTCATCAAGTACAGAAAGCGGCAACGTATCGATGCCTTCGTCGGAAAACTGCTTTTGCACTTCGAGCAGTCGTTCTTTTGAGACTTCGTCTGCTTTACTCAAAAAAACGTGCTCATTTTTCTCTAAAAGTTCAGGATTGTATTGGCGCAATTCACTCAGAATAATGCGGTAGTCCTCGAGCGGATTTTCGCTATCAACAGCGACTAGGTGAAAAAGGGTCTTAGTACGTTCAATGTGTCGCAAAAATTTACCGCCCAATCCTTTGCCCTCTGATGCACCGGCAATCAATCCTGGAATATCAGCGAGGATAAGGCCGTAATAGGTCCCGAGATGTGGTTCAAGGGTAGTGAATTGGTAGTTCCCCACTTTACTTTTCGCTGATGTGAGCGCATTCAAAAGCGATGATTTACCCGCGTTCGGAAGGCCAATCAGGCCCACATCGGCAATCATTTTCAGTTCCAGTCGGATTTTCTTCTCCTCCCCTGGGCGGCCATCGCGCTGCTCATGCGGCGACGTATTCGTGGACGAGCGCATTTTGTAGTTGCCAATCCCACCACGACCACCACGGGCGAGCTTGATACGTTGACCAATTTCGGTAATTTCTTCTGCAGTGCCGCGTTCTAAGTCATGAACGACGGTTCCTATCGGGACTTTCACAATGCGGTCTTCCCCGTTGTGTCCATCGTTGAATTGCGCTTTGCCATTTTCCCCGTTTTCGGCAAATACATCTTTGGTGTTATGGAACGGGAAAAGCGCACCCAAATCGGACACGCCTTCTACATAGACTGCGCCGCCCAGCCCACCATCACCACCTGCAGGGCCCAAGTGCATGGGAATTTTATTGAAGGCAACCATACCGTTTCCTCCCTTTCCTCCTTTTACGTGAATGGTGACGTCGTCAACTAACATGCGCAGAGACTAGCACGTTCTTGCCATAAAACCCAACCCATGGCGGCATACAAAACGGTTGCTTGCGGATACCACATACGCCTGTATACAGTAGATAGGCACTTTGCCCTTTAACTGAAAGGAAAGCCCATGTGCGGCATCACGGCAATGATTGGAACTACTGTTGGAACACAGGTTCCTCAGCAATTACTCCTGGCACTGAAGAGGCTTGGCTACCGCGGATACGATGGGGCTGGTGTTGCGTATCTGGCAGACGATGCATTGGTGCGCATCCGAAATCCCGACAAAAGCGGAAAAGGGATTGCGATGCTCACCAACACGGTCAAAACTATGCAGTGCGCGAGCAGTCGAGGTATCGCTCATACACGCTGGGCAACACACGGTCAGGTTAACGAGACGAATACACACCCGCACTTCTCTGCCGACAATTCCATTGCGGTTGTGCACAATGGCACCCTCGAGAACATCTCGGAACTGGAATGTCTCTTGGGTCGTGAAGGAATCTCTCTTGTATCCGAGTGTGACACTGAACTCATAGCGCAGCTGATTATGCTTGAGCGACGAACGCGTGGAACCTTGTCAGAGGCAGTACTTGCCGCTCTCGCACATATTCGCGGGAGCTACGGCATCGCAGTGCTCTCAAACGATCCTCGGGACCCACTGGTCATCGCGCGCCACGGCTCGCCGCTATGCATCGGCTACAAAAAGGGTGCTTCCCGCACTCTCTACGCGGCATCTGACGAGATTGCCCTGGTGGGGCTCGCCGACGAAGTGCAATACCTCGCTGATGGCGAGTTAGCCACACTCTCTGCGTGCGGTGACGTCACCATCCACGGCCTTGATGCCGAAGAGGTGCAGAATCGATTTACTCCCGTATCACTGACCGAGGAGGATATTGGCTTTGGTGGCTATCCGCACCGAATGCTCTTGGAAATACACCAACAGAGCGAGGTGATAACTGATTGTTTACGTGGACGCATACGCGACGATGGTTCCGTGGAGTTGGGTGCGTTTCGTATCCCCAGAGAGCGTCTTTCGGGTTCAATCGTGGAGGCATTTCAGCGCGCGTCACTCCTCACTATCGCGGCACACGGTACCTCATACTTTGCGGGGTGCTACGGCGGCCGCTTCATGGAGAATATTGCACGCCTGCCAACGCGCGTTCTCTTGGCCTCGGAGTACCACCATGCTGATCATCTAACAAAGCCTGGCGATGTCGTCCTCGGTATTTCCCAGTCCGGTACTACGACCGATACACTCCTTGCGTTGGAGGAAGCGGCACAACGCGGCGCACGCACGTTTGGTATCACGAACCGAATTGGCTCTGATATCGCACGCTTCGTGGAAGCCGGTGTATATGTGTACGCAGGCCCAGAAAACGCTGTTGCGTCAACTAAAGCTTTCTCGGCGCAAGTAGTCGCATTATACCTCGTGGCACTTCGGGTTGCGCAACTTCGCGGAACCTGCGCGCACGAGGACATTGCGAAACGGACAGCCGAACTGGCGACACTCCCTGCGCTGGTGAAGACCGTCCTTGATGACCAATCCTTGCTCTTGTCGTTTGCGAAGTCCATGTCTTTGCCCAAGAGGTGCTTTATTCTTGGACGTGGCTACGCACACCCACTCGCACTTGAAACGGCACTTAAGTTGAAAGAGGTCGCGTACATCGACGCTCACGCAGAGCATCTCACTGAGCTCAAACACGGACCACTCGCTTTGGTTGAAGAAGGAACGCCTGTCATTGCGTTCTTGCCCGACGATGGACTCGCCAACAAGAGTGCCATTGCGCTCATTGAGGCTGCTACACGTGGCGCCTCGCTCTTTGTAGTAGGAACAAAACTGCCGACCGCACTCGTAGGAAAGGTGCGCTCTTTCTTTCAAGTACCACATACATCACCCGAGCTTTTTGGCGTCGTAGCAGCTCCTATTGCACAGTTTCTTGCGTATGAGCTTGGTGTGCGACAAGGAATCGACGTTGACCACCCGCGCAATATCGCGAAGTCGGTGACGGTGTAAGAATCTTTACAGAACGGCCGTTCGTTACGGCCGTTCTTCTGTTATCTCCCTATTGCTACAATTTCCATACTCGATATAGTGCGGGCAGTTGAAATCAGGAGGACCGGTAATGATTATCACGAAGAGAAGCCGCTACCGCGGCGCGTTGGTTGGTCTACTTGCTGGCGATGCACTTGGTGCCCCATACGAAACGTGGGCAACCGATGCAATCGCACATGACCTTGCGGTTCGTAAAGGATTGGTTCCTTTTGACTATCTGGAACCATGGCGTGGCAAGTTGGCATTTCCTGCTGGCCGACCAACTGATGATTCGGAACAAGCAGCGGCCCTGGCAACCACTTTGGTTGTTTGCCATGCGCTCGATGAAGAGTACCTGTACCGATTATTGCGAGAGCAGGTATACGAAGAGCGAAGCCTCTTGTGGAATGGTCGAGCACTCGGCGCGGGCAAAACTACGCGCGCACGTCTCAAGCCAGGATCACTGGAAGAATCGCGCTTGCTGGTGATTGAAAACGAGTACCCCAGTAACGGTGCCCTGATGCGTAGCGCGCCACTAGCGCTTTTCTTTGGCAATGCATCGCGTGTCAATCGCCACATAGTGGCCCGCGCATGTAAAGTTACCCATCAGCATCCACTAGCCGAACAAAGCGTCCAGCTGTATGTACACATACTTGCCTGTCTTCTGCAGGGAGCAGGCATGCAGACTGCAATTGGCAGTGCGCAGATGCTTGCTGAATCATGGAGCCTTCACGCTGATTGTCGCCTCTTGTTCGATAAGATACTTCCTCAAAACATCGAGCCAATTGACCCTGGACGATGGCCTGAGCGCGGACATACACTTTTTACGTTGCATGTCGCGTTGTGGACAGCAATGAATGCCCGTGATTTTGCCGACGGCATCACACAGGCAATCCGCGTTGGTGGCGACACTGATACGTACGCAGCTGTCGCTGGAGCACTCTTGGGTGCTCGATATGGCGAAGAAGGTATACCCGAAGAATGGCGGAAGATTCTGAAGGGTGGGGTGCACATGGCACTGCTTGCCGAAGGATTGTATGACCAGAGCCACACCTCTTGAGCAGACGATATACTCAAGAAACGCAAAGGCGCCCCAACGGGGCGCCTTTACTCTTGCCAGCCAGCACTATTTTGTCGCCTTCTTCACCGCCTTTTTGACTGCGGTCGTAGCCTGCTTCTTTCCTTTTGCAACGCCTTTTTCAATTTCAGCCTTAAGCTGATCCCAATTCCCCTTCAATTCCTTTGCAGCACTTACCACCTCCGCTGCGTCGATGTTCTTGGCTTGTTTGTATAGTTTTTCAACCTCAGATACTGCCTTCTTTACGGCAGCAGAATCCACCACGCCACTCTCCTTCACTTTGGCGATCACGTCTTTTTTAAATTTACCTGCCCACGCTGCTGCATTCTTGCGATTCTTTGCAGCATCCTTGCTTGCATAAAAGAAAAATCCTGCCGCCGCAGCCGCAGCTGCCGCAACACCTGCCCCTACTTTAACTGCCGTTCTTGCAACACTGCTTTCTTTCTTAGTAGCCATAATTATTCGTTATCTTGCTTTTTAGTCCTAGTACGCTTACCAGTATCACCGAATTTACTCAAAAACGAAAGTGTGGACATAAACTTGCTCTTACCGTCCTTTATGTCGGCACGGAGCTGCGCCATGTCTTCTCGGATGAAAGCACTCTCCTCAGCTACATGCTTTGATATGTCATCTACATGCGTGAGAATGCGATATATCCGATACAGCACCATCGATACCAAAAGTCCTACTGCAACGACTACGACAGTAGAAACCACGAAAAACACGTCCATCTTTAAGAAATCGGTCATAGAATAAGTATACCGCATCTGCACGCAGGACCAGCTGCATCGTCACATACTAAAGCGTTATTTTTTATGAAGAAACCTGGGCGCCCACGTGCGAGTGGGTCACACACGATTAGATGTTTCTTGCAGCGGTCACATCCAAGTGACCTTTGGAGCTTTCAAATGTGGTTCCCACTTTTTTGCCGGGGTTGAAAATGTTAAGCGGATCATATATACGCTTGGTTTCTTCAAAAAGCCTGTACATGTCAGCGCCAAACATATCCTCCACATACGGGGTGCGCACTAAGCCGTCGTTATGCTCACCACTGATCGAGCCGCCATAGGAGAGTACCAGCGCGTACACTTCTTTGCTCAAGCGTTCTACCAATTCCACCGCATCAGGCCGATTCGGGTCAATAAGCGGAATGATGTGCAAATTGCCGTCCCCGATGTGCCCGGCCACGGTGTAAATCATATTATCCACGGTGCCCAGTATTGCATTGAGCTTTGGGAGAAACTCTGGCAAGGATGGTGGTGGCACCACGAAATCGTCAATAAATGGGGCTGTGCGCTTGCCACGCACCTTTTTGCGCAGCAGGCTAAAGCTCTCGCGGCGGATGCTCCAGTACTTTTTCATACCAGCATCGTTTTCCGCAACCCGCAGTGAAAGGTTGGGGTGTTTTTCACGAATATCAGCTGCAACCACTTGTGCCGATGTGAGCGCCTCTTCTTGCGTTTCTGCGCGGAACTCTGCAAGTAGAACCAGTTTGGGCACACCACCAGTCAACACCATGAAAAACTCGGGAATGAGTGACAGACCGAGCGCAAAAATGCCTGTTTTCATCTGGAGAGCAAGCTCTGGGAAATAACGAATCGCGAGAGAAAACGTGTGATCATCGTACGATTCGAAACTATCCGGATCATGCGCAAGTACTGATTGCGTCACGTCGCCCAAATCGTCCAGTGAATCGAGGAAAATAATCGTCATGGCACCGTATTTTTTTGGCTTCACGAGTGACAGCCATGCTTTCGTGAAAATACCGAGAGTACCTTGCGCTCCTACAAAAAGACGCGCTAAGTTCATCCACCCAGCTTGTGGCGAGCCTATGTCCCACAGTGCGTAGCCTGATGAATTTTTTCGTACTTTTGGCTTAGCTTTTTCGATGGTGTCCTGATTATTGCGCAAAAGCTCTGCCATACCTCGATATATCTCTCCTTCACGATTCTGTAGCGAAAGCTTCTCTTCAAGTGCAGCTCCGTCCACGCGCGTGAAATGTGCCAATGAACCATCGTCTAGTACCACGTCAAGCGCTTGTACGTAGCGGTCGGTCTTGCCGTATTTCAAATGCTTCTCCCCGCCCGAGTTATTTGAAACCATGCCTCCAATAGCACACAACTCGCGAGAAGCAGTGTAACTGGGAAGCTCGTAGCCAACCTTCTTTGTTTCCTTATCAAAATCGCGAAAGTGTAGGCCCGGCTCTGCTGCTGCCACAGAGCCATCAATCCCCAGAAAAGCACCCATGTGGCGAGTGACGTCCAGCACAATCGAACTGGAGAGAGGTCCGCCCGACATATCGGTCCCGGCGGCGCGAGGTGTTATCGAAAGTGTTGGGTCGATTTCCTTTTCACTGCGTACGAGCCTCACCAACTCTTGAATGTCATAGGTATCTTTCGGAAAGACGACTAGCTGGGGCTTTACAGCAAATAAGCTGGCGTCGCGGCTGTACACTTCACGTACCGCATCAGTCCCATCTACTTCGCCTTTAAATATTTTTGCTATTTTTTCGTTCAATGACATAGCAGCAGTATAACGCACAACCATTCCACCCCCTGGGCTGCGAGAGGTGGAATGGTTGGCGATTGGAAACCCTTTCTATTTACTGCGTGATGTATACGCTGCGTACAGGGCACCTAGAACACCGAGCACCGCAAGTCCAAAGGTAACGTGATCAAGTGGCGTCTTTTCAGTTGCTTGGGCTACCGCGGCAAGGCTCACGGCCTCTTGAGGGAACCCATAGGCGGCCTTTTCCTTAGCACAACCGAATCCTCCTCGCTCAAACACTGTAGTGCCCATAGACTCGTGATGTATCTCACCATCGTCATGGTCGGGAACGACTTGATGTGCTTCCTCCGCGGCCTTTGCCGTATCGTCCACACCTTCAGTGGATGTAGCGGTGGGATTCATGATGTGTCCCGCAGGGTTACAGGCGAACATTTGGTGGATATCCTTGCCGTCCATTGTTCCTTGTATGTGATAAGTGAATGCGGCCGTGTTTACAGGATAAAAGGTTGTTTTATATGAACCTGACTCACCGTATACACCTGCCAGCTCCATTTCCTTAAGTACTTGACCTGCAGAGATCGAAATAGTTAGAGTTTCATCAAGACCTTCCAATGGCACTGCATTTTTTGGAATATCGCCTTTTGCGACACGGTCCTTGTACCACGACGTAGGGCCAATCTTAGAAACACGCAGATCAAGACCAGTTTTATCGTCAACTATGACGGGCTCATTAAGTGACCCGACGGTCAGCTGGTAGAGCGTTCCTTCCAGGTCTATAACGCGTGTTTGATGTGCCGACGCGGCAACCGGTAATGCACATATGAATAGTAATAGTGCACCTATTGTTTTTTTCATAAACACCATACTCTCAATGAAACATGCCCCGTGCAAGGAAATGGAAGCAGACTCGAAACTTAATGATATGCACACCTTTCTTTGCATTTAAAGGATTCTGTGTTTCGGCGGAGATATACTAGGCCTATATGAACGAGGCACTCTCGCAACTTTCTCATTATCATCGCGAAGAGAGACCTTGGGGAAGCTTCGAGCAGTTCACCCACAACGAGCAAACGACCGTAAAACGCATCGTGGTTAAGGCCGGAGAGGCGTTCAGCTTGCAAAAGCACACAAGACGATCAGAGTTTTATTACGTATTTGCAGGAGAAGGATTCATAACGGTGGGTACTGATCGCCGAGAAGTACGCGCCGGCGATTCGTTCTTCATCCCAGCAGGCGAACTCCATCGTGCCGAAGGCACCGATGATTCTGACCTCACTTTTTTGGAGATTGCCTTTGGTGATTTTGACGAGAGCGATATTACCCGTTTGGAAGATAAGTACGGCAGAAGTGCCTGAATCTCATGACCGAACATCCGTACATACTACTGTGGCTCGTGGTTTTGACCGCGCTCGTCCTCATACAAATACTAGTACTTCTCTTTTCCGAAAAGGTACGCGAGAAGTACCGTCGTGCGCTCCCTTTTTCCCGCGCACCCGAGAATCCAATTCTTTCCCCAAACAGGAGCAACTGGTGGGAAGCCGAGGCAGTATTTAATCCCGCAGCGCTGTTGGCAGATGGACGCGTGCACCTTTTTTATCGTGCCATGGGGCATGATGGCGTCTCGCGCATCGGATACGCATCAAGTTCCGACGGTATCCATTTTGATGAGCGACTCACGTACCCTGTGTACGCTCCAATTAAGGGGTTTGGTATCCCACATGAACCAACGGGCCCTGGAACTGAAGTGTACGACCCTGCCAACTACCCTTCTGGTGGCGGATGGGCAGGATGTGAAGACCCGCGCGCGGTACAGATTGACGACAAAATTTACATGACGTTCGTCGCTTTCGACGGCTGGGGCTTTGTACGTATGGCAATGACCTCTTTGCCGGTGCAACACTTACGCAAGCGCCGCTGGTTCTGGAGCGCACCTGCGTTTCTCTCGAAACCAAACGAGGTACATAAGAACTGGGTATTCTTCCCAGAAAAAATTAATGGCCGATACGCAGTGTTGCACACCATCTCTCCAGAAATTCGCATTCACTACGTTGACCGCCTGGAAGATTTTGAAGACGAGGGTACGTTTGTCGAGAGTTCCTATCAGCGCAGTGGCCGCAAGGACCATTGGGATAGCTGGGTGCGCGGGGCTGGCGCACCACCCCTCAAGACATCCGAAGGATGGCTGCTCTTTTACCACGCCATGGATAAAAACGACCCAGACAAATACAAAGTTGGTGCCATGCTTCTTGATGTAAACGACCCAACGAAAATTCTTTATCGCTCTCCGGAGCCACTCCTTTCGCCAGACGAATGGTATGAAAACGACTGGAAGCCAGGGGTGGTGTATGTGTGTGGTGCCGCGATCATCGGTGGAGATTTGCTGCTCTACTACGGAGGTGGCGACAAGTACATTGCAGCGGCAAAAGCACCCCTTGCAGATTTTCTTGCTGCACTTAAGGGTGAACACACCAACCCCATCCATCTGGCACGCATTGCACTAGAAATTGAGTAACATTTTATTATTTACGCATCTCACCATGTACATTGCTAAGCGCTACGCAAAGAACCCTATCCTTACCCCCCTCCATGAGCATCAATGGGAGTCGGTGACGGTGTTGAACGCATCGCCAGTAATGAAGGGCAAAGAGATGCATCTTTTCTACCGCGCCATTGGAAAGCCAGATCAAATGGTTGCTCCCGGCATACTCAAGTCAATCATTGGTAAGGCGACCTCAAAGGATGGAGTAAATTTTAAAAACCGCGAAGCATTTATTGAACCTGTCGAAGAATGGGAGAAATATGGCTGTGAAGATCCTCGCGTCACTTTTTTTGAAGGCAAGTACTATATTTTTTACACCGCCCTTTCGGTCATTCCGTTTCAAGCATCTGGTATCAAAACTGCCTGCGCCATCACTGCTGACCTCAAGAAAGTAGACGAACGTCATTTGGTCACCCCTTTTAACGCAAAAGCGATGACGCTCTTTCCTGAACGGATTGATGGCAAGGCCACACTTATATTCAGTGCCCACACTGATGAGCCACCTACAAAAATGTCTATTGCTCAAGCATTCGACATAGAGGACTTCTGGAAGCCGGCTTTTTGGGAAGAGTGGCACAAAAACATCGATGACCACAGCTTGATTTTGAACAAGTACGACGGCGACCATTGTGAAGTAGGTGCAACGCCTATCAAAACAGAGGATGGATGGCTCCTGGTCTACTCACACATTCAAAACTACTTCGATTCGAACAAGCGACTTTTTGGGATTGAGGCGCTACTCCTGGATGCGCGCAACCCGCAAAAAATAATCGGTCGCACCAAGAACCCAATTATTATCCCGGAAGAACCGTACGAAAAGTATGGCATCGTGTCCGACATTGCCTTCCCTTCTGGAGCCATACTTAATAAAGATGGGCGGCTTGATGTCTATTACGGTGCCGGCGACACTTATTGTGCTCGCTTTTCATTGCACTATCCAGATTTACGCGACGCCATGCTTTCAAGCGACCTGATGCTCACTCGTGTGCCGGATGCGACCTTTGGGCCTATCGCCGAGCACTCTTGGGAGAGCCGGGCAGTTTTCAACGCCGGCTCTGTTGATATCGATGGTATCACGCACATGTTGTACCGAGCTATGTCTGCCGACAATACCTCAACTTTTGGCTATGCCGTAAGCGATGATGGTGTGCACTACACCCGCGATGCAGAGCCTGCCTATGTGCCTCGTGCAGATTTCGAGCTGAAAAAAGGATCTCCCACAGGAAACTCTGGCTGCGAAGATCCCCGCCTCACCAGAATCGGGCACAAGATCTACATGACCTATACGGCTTATGATGGCGTTAATCCTCCGCGCGTCGCCATCACACACATCAGCAAGAAAAGCTTTCTCGAGAAAGACTGGACTGCATGGTCGCCACCTGTCCTCATCTCTCCTGCAACCATGGATGACAAAGATGCGTGCGTGCTCCCCGAAAAAATTGACGATGAGTACATGATTCTTCATCGCATCAAAGGCCATATCTGCGCAGACTTCACGAAAGACATCACCTTTAGCAAGCACGGACTCACCCGCTGTATTGATCTATTCGGTCCTAAGGCAGGATCATGGGAAAGCGCCAAGGTAGGCATTGCTGGGCCTCCGCTTGAGACACCTGACGGCTGGCTTTTGCTGTATCACGCCGTTGATGCGCATGGATTTTATCGTCTCGGCGCCGTTTTATTGGATCGCAATGACCCCACCACTATTCTGGGACGGACCATTGACCCTATTATCGAGCCCGTTGAGGAATTTGAAAAAGTAGGAGAGATTCCCAATGTGATTTTTTCGTGCGGACAAACAGTGCGCGATGACACTCTCATCGTGCACTACGGTGGTGCTGATAAAGTAATGGGGGTTGCTACCTGCTCACTCTCTCACCTGCTTGCTATCCTAAAACCAAAAACTCTCTAAAACATGACTCTCCCGACTGCCATTGCATTTGATAGCGACAACACTCTGTCCATCAGCAAGCAAACCATCACCCCCGAGATGGCCGCCCTGCTTGCCCAACTGACATACAAAATTCCAACGGCAATAATTTCTGGTGCGGGCATGCCACAGTATCTTTCGCAGATTATTTCGCTTCTCCCTGCTGAAACCTGCTACAAGAATCTATACCTTTTCCCATCTACAGGTGCAGCGTGCTTCATTTCGCGTGACTCACACTGGGATCCGCTCTATACACACACCATTCCGGAAGCGGCTGCCCTGCGCGTAATGAAGGTAGTCGAGCAAGCGCTTCTCGACACGCGTGTAATCGCCGGCGAGCCGCGCTATGGCGAGATCATAGAAAATCGAGGCGCGAGTATTGCCGTCTCGGCGCTCGGACAACACGCGCCAGTTGCTGCCAAAGAAGCATGGGACCCCGACCACAAAAAGCGCGAAGAAGTAGTTGCCATCATTCAACCTCTTCTTCCAGATTTTGAAGTGCGCATCGGTGGCATGACCACCATTGACATCACTCTTAAAGGTATCGACAAAGGCTATGCGATGAAATGGTTCTCTGAGTATTTAAATGTACCTATTACATCAATGGTCTATGTTGGCGATGCGCTATACGAAGGCGGAAATGACGCATCAGTAATCCCTACCGGCATCGCAACGTATCCTGTAGAAAATCCTACGGGCACCGAGCAGTTGATCACACAACTTTTGAGCACAACAAACGGCGCGACTCGGGGATAACGGAAGAAGATTTCGCGATGTCTGACATACTATGCGTATGAGTGCACCTCGGCGCCTTTTCTTTTTAACGTTCTCTCTCGCACTCTTGTTTCCCATACAGACAGTCTTTGCCGGATGCGGAATTTCTGGCGGAGGAGACAGTTATGCTGAAGGCTCATATTATGCACAGAGCTACTATCAAAGTTACTACCAAGCGAGCTATAGTGTCTCAAACTATCAGTATTTTATAACGCCAGGTATCACCTGGTTTGCCATTCCGAACCACAATAGTCTTACCGTAAAAATTTGGGGCGCAGGAGGTTCCGGCGGTGGCGGTGGCGGTGGTGGCACGATCGGTGGTGGTGGAGGAGGCGGAGGCTATAGTGCGTACACTTTCCCTGCTGGAACCTATACTCCAGGATCGTTAGTGAAAATAACCATAGGAGCTGGTGGTGCGCCTATTATTTGGTACTGGGGCGTGAGTACCAACCGCCCCGGAAACCCCGGCGAAAGTAGTGCATTCGGTGCATGGAGCGCCGCAGGAGGAGGTGCGGGAGACGGTATTGCACAAGGTGGTGCGTCAGGATCAGGCGGCTGGGGAGCAACCACATACGGGTTGACGGGCGCGGGTGGCGCAGGTGGCGCAGGAGGAAATGGTGGCGCAGGAGGAGGTGCAAGCGCTGCAGGAACGGCGCCAGGTGGAGGAGGGGGATCCTCATGGGGGGGCGGTGGTGGGGGTGCATATGGCAACGGGGCTGGGAGCACTGGTGCTGGGGCTGCGGGCCGTATTGAAATCACGTGGGCTGACGCTGTGAACCCCACGTGTAGTGTGTGGGCTGATACATCCCCTATCGCATACGGAGGCTCCACCATTCTGCGCTGGACCTCAAGCAACGCTGCAAGTTTTTACCTAAACAATGTTGGTTGGGTCAGTCCGAACACCACAGGATCAACAAGTGTGGGTCCTCTTGCAAGCACCAACTATGGCGGAACTGCATACGGAACCGGAGGTGCAGCAGATATTACCTGTGCATACACACTCACTGTCTCTGCACCTGCCAGCTGCACTTTTAACGGCAGTACCGTTAATCATGGTGAATCGGTTACGGCATATGAAACGGCGACCGTCCCGTACGGGAACACCTGTTCTCAAGAGCCGCGCACCTGTAACAACGGGACACTCGGTGGAACTTATACTCATACGTCATGCACTGTAGACAATCCACCTCCACTGTGCACTGTCTCTGTTTCTCCGACCAGCATCTCATCTGGGCAAAGCGCCACTCTCTCATGGTCTTCAACATATGCAACATCCTGCACCGGTGATAATTTTTCGACTGGTGGCGCAACCTCCGGCAACACCTCGGTATCACCAACAGACACGACCACCTATACCGCATTCTGCACCGGTGTCGGCGGCACATCTCAGTGCACGGGTACCGGTGCGGGAGGCATCGGTACTGAGCTAGAATTTTCCTGTACGCCCACCTGGAGCTGTGCAGGCAACACCATAACGCACACCAACGCACTGTGCGTAGTCACCAATGAAACACTCTGTACTGCACCGTACTTTTGCTCTGCTGGCTCATCAGTGTGTCTTAACGGTACACCATCGGGTTCTTTGTCTCTCTCTCGCCGCATCGTACAAACAAACGCAACGGTACAAGTACATTGGACGACGCAAGACGCAGCATCATGCACGGTGACAGGCACCAACGGCGATTCATGGAGCACTACCTCGGGCACCCATACTTCCCGTGCCATCACAGAAAAAACCATCTACACACTTGCGTGTGATGGACTCGATAGCGACACCACTGTGGATTTCACCGAGGAAGAGACCGTGGTCACGCTACCATTCTGGAAAGAGCTATGACCTACATACACGAAAAAAATGTTCACTGGATCGCATTGTGTGCGCTTGTTGTCGGTATTGTAATTTTTCTTCTAACCCCACAGTACAGCGACGCCCCACAGCCTCCAGCAAAGAGTGAACCAACCATCAGTGTTGAAACAATCCGAAATGGCACCGCACCACTTCCCACTGCACCTACCGAGCGCGAAATGCAGATTCTTGCATCCAGCACTGGTTTTCAATATCTGATTTCCTTCACGGGCGACCACTTCGAACCAGCGACCACTACAATCCATCGAGGAGAAACAGTTCGCTTTACTAATAATTCCTCTGCTCCGCTCTGGCTCACAGCCGACGCACGCCAGGGTGCAACCTATCCTTCATCTGGTGGGTGCGGCGTGAGTGCTTTGGATTCGTGCGGTGCAATTCAGCCGCAGGAATTTTGGGAATTTACTTTTAGTGAATCTGGCACCTGGGGTTTGATAAATACATTTGAATCAGAGACAACCGGCACCGTCGTTGTTGAGGTCGCCGACGAATAGAGGTATGAAGTCCGCACAACACGGGGCACGCATATTATACTTTTGCATTGCCCTGCTCGCACTGCCGCACAATGTTTTTGCAGCAGGCTCGCAAACTTTTTCTACTGCCGGCACGCATGCATTTGTGATTCCTGCATACGGAACACTTACCGTTCAGATGTGGGGTGGCGGCGGTGCTGGTGGCGCTGCATGGGGCGGCGATGGAAGTTCGCCTCCGCTAGGTACTGGCACCAATGGCGGAAATTCTAGCTTCTCATCAGTCACCGCTGGCGGAGGAAGCGGTGGTCGTGCGTATTGGTGGACATCATACCCACCACCGGGTGGTGCTGGCGGTACCGCATCCGGAGGCGACACTAATACAGCAGGTACTGCAGGAAACACGGGAGATCCAGACTGGGTGAATGGGTGGACATACTACCCTGACAACATTGGATACATAGGCCGGGGTGCTACTGCTCCGGGAGGAGGAGCAGGCGGCGCCGGTGGACTTTCTGGATACTCGTATGAGTATTCCTACGCAGTAGCTGGTACTGCCCCTGGTGGTGGCGGTGGTGGCGCGTCGCAGTCCGTCTTTGGTATTGGTGGTGGAGGTGGTTCTGGCTCGTATGCACGCAAAGTATTTGCCAGTGGAGCTCTCACGCCCGGTGCGTCCATGCCGGTAATCGTCGGTGCCGGTGGCACTGGTGTCGCGGGTGCTGCTGCCGCAGGTGCTGCCGGGGGGGGTCGGCCTCGTCACCATCACCTGGACCGATCCCGTCACTCCCACCTGCTCGGTCTGGGCCGACACCTCTCCCATTGCATATGGAGGAAGCACCATATTGCGCTGGACAACCACTAACGCCACGAGCATGTACATCACCAACGTTGGATGGGTGGGTA
>CALRGX010000007.1 GCA_943358385.1 Parcubacteria group bacterium
GCGAGTCCGCGAGCGTGTCCAAGGCGCATTGTATCGCTTCACCACGCAATCGGAGCGTACGAGGCAGTTTCAAGCCACCACGCGCTCCGCGCGTGCGAAGTCAGGGGTTCTGCTCGAAATGGGTTCTAACTTTTTCAAACAAACACCACTGCTTCGCCAAGGCTTCGCAGTGCAAGCACTTGCACGCGAAGGTTGTTCACATTGACTGCGCGCCTGCAAGCACATTGACATACAGTGTTGTGCAGTGTATAATATACTTAGGTATCTCAAACAGAAGGAACTAAACGTAATGTCTCACGAATCACTCGAGGCGGGCATCGCCAGAATCGACGCAATCAAGAAGAAAGAAGGGTGCTTTCTGAACAGGTACGCCGGCTGCATTTTCGCTGGTTGCCTGACTCTTTCTGTAGCGGCCGGTCTGGTGCCTCAGTTTTTTGTATCCAACTGGGAGCTGGGCGGGGCTGTAGGGGTCGCGGTCTTTGGTGTGACCTTCCTCCTTGCAGCACTCATCCTGCACATCGAGCGCTGGTGGCATGGAGTGGGCCCGTTCTTCTCGAAACACCCATTGACGTAAGGCGCCAACCTGGCGCCACTAAAAGCCCTGCACGCTGTGCAGGGCTTACTCTATTCTCTATACTGCATTACTCCTTTTTTTCAAGCGCACGTACAGTACCCAGGTTCAAAAAGGCCCTATATACTCTGCCCATGCCACATACCCGCCTGGTTCTGATTGCCCTATTCATTCTCCTTATATCTGTTGCCGTTCAGGTGCGAGCACATCAAAGTGCAGGGACCGCACGCATTCATGCCACCCATTTTGCCGCTCGATTTGGCTTGGTGCGCATGCAGTGGATTACCCGTGGTGCAGAGATATCAGGCGAGCTATTTACGCCTACCGAAGCAAGCGATCCGTACCCTGCCGGTGGCTCGCTTCTACTGGTGGAACCACTCGATGGCCCTACATGGGTATGTGCCAGCGTTGTTGCGGCATCCACCAGTTCATCTACGATGACGAGCTCAAAGACTGCACTCGCATTGTGGCCTGACACTGATACCACCATCGGCACCCCTGGTGACAACGTCTGGCAAGGTAGTGCACTCGAGCCACTTTACCTCGCGACCGACGACACGGCGGCACTGCGCCAACCCTCCGCGTTTGCACTTGCAGATGGATTGGAGCACGAGCCTCTTGCTGTTGATAGTCAGTTATATGTTGCCTCGCGTTGGTGTGCAGGTAGTCTAAAAATTTCAGACACCAGCATGAGCTGCACCCCACACACACGAGCAACTGGCGAGCATGCTACTCCAACTGGCGCACTTATCACCCTGCATGGCACCTTTGCACAAAAGGGCATCGATTTTCGATGCCCTTCGTCTGCGCCCACTGTTCAATAACGACCTAGTCGTTTGCGACGAGTGGTAGTGACCCGAGGAAATCCGCTTTACCAATGGGCACACCGGCGTTACGCAAAATAGCGTACGCAATTGCTACGTGGAAGAAAAAGTTAGGCACTAAATATTCTTGCGTGTAGTTGGCACCGGTCATGTGTTGCCCAGGATAGTACTTCAATTCAATTTTTCGATCTGCCGCGCCGTCAAAATCGGCTGCAGCAAGAGGGGAGAGCAGCTCGATTGTTTTGGTGATGCGCTCGTGCAATTCGGCAAAACTTGCTTCGTTATCTGCAAACGATGGCATTTCCTTTCCCGTCAGTCGCGCCACACCCAGTCGTGCATTGTCTGTGGCAATCTGAACCTGCTTAGCAAATGGGAACATGTCCGGCGCAAGGCGCGCCGTTTGAGGAAATGGTGCATGCATTTCCGCCGCTACATGTGCCTCTGCTTTTGAAATCTGACTATCTAAATTCTTTAATGCTTTGATAAAAACGGGAACGGTCTGGTCGAATAGATGTTGCATACGTCTGTGCTAGTTATTATCTCTGTAGCATACGGACGTGGAGAAAGAACACCAGAGGAAAACTTCCTTGCTACAATTCTTGCATGTCTGCAAATGACGCATCTGCGTTGCGCTATCCTGCCCGAGAGCTCATGGCACTCTATCTCCATCGCACTATTGTGCGTCTAGGGCTGGGTGTCACCGGCACCTTCACCGTCGTGTTCTTCTACCAATTTTTCGGCGAATCGGTTTTAGGCGCGCTTCTTTCTTACATTGCCATCTTTACTGGTACCGCTCTCTTAACTCCTTGGGGCGCGTCTTTCCTAAATCATGTAGGCATTCGCGGCACCATGCTTCGTGCAATTCCCCTTTTGGCACTCGCCGCGTGCACGCTTGCTCTCGCATCGGTGTACGATCCTGCCAATCCCCAGGCATTCCTCATTGTCTTAATATCTATCGTTGGTACGTTCTTGTATCGCGCGCTCTACTGGGTGCCCTATAGCGTGGGAATTTCTGAAACCCTCACCCCAGGAAGTGAAGGCAGACAGGTGGCGACGCTTACCAACCTGGCCGACATTCTGGTCGCTGCCATGCCATTGATTGGCGGACTCGTTCTATCGACCGAAAGTTTTCAAATGCTTTTCCTCATCGGTGGGGCACTCTTTGCTCTTAGCGCCGTGCCGCTCTTCTTTATCCCAAATCGATACGAATGCTTTAGTTGGGACACCAGGGAAACATTTCGTCAGCTTCTGAATCCAGACATGCGCCCCATGGTGTATGCGACCGTGGGTGACGGTATTCAATTTGGCGTATTGGCCGTAGTGTGGCCGCTCCTTATTTTTCTTCTACTTGGTGGCGACTATGAGACCGTCGGTGCGGTGACGACGCTCACCCTCATTGCTACGTTACTTTTGCGCTCACTTGTCGGGAGATACATGGACCGTCTGCGTGGCAGCCCGGCCATCCTGTACTGGGGCGTCTTTTTTAGTGCCACGGGCTGGCTCTTTAAAGCTTTCGTGGTCACTCCATTTCAGGTAATAGTTGTTGACACCTATCATGGGCTAGGCCAGGCGGTCTACCGCACCTCGGTGGACGTATTCACCTACGAACAAGCGGCAGATAACGGTTCCTACATCGACGAATACACCGCACTCAAGGAAGTGGCGCTCAATGTGGGTCGTGCAGCCGGCCTTTTGGTGGTCGCATTATGTGTCGCTCTGTTTGGAGTCGCTGCGGGCTTCACCGTCGGCATACTCTTTGCGGCAACGGCGACCATCGCAGCCACACTTCTTTCGCAACAGCAACTCTTGGCGAAGGCAAGTAAGCGATAATTTTGATAGAACGGTCCAGGAACATCATTCTTTCCAGAGTACGGGATTCGCTAGCACCTATGACGCAGTAATTGACAATACCATTAATAATGTTATTTTGTAAAAAGGTTTAGTTCGATTCCATGCGTTGTGCACTAACATGCACGATTCAAGCAACAGGAGCAGGAAAGAATGAAAGACTCAAATCAGGATGGGGCCGAGTATCTCAGCCAGTTTTCTGAGGACGGGCAAGAGATCATCACAAACCTATGGCACATTCAAACGGGAGAGACGGTGATCTACCATGTGGGGAAACTGACCCCTGAGGGTGAGGCTTTCGCGGACGCCAGTCGCTACCGTCTCCAAAGCGGTGGGTCAGACCATGAGCTCAAGGAAATCAAACGGCACGCCTTAGAGGCGGTCGATGATGGTCGCTGCAAACTTTTTCAAATTATGATTTCGGAAAATCAGTCAGTCTACGCGGCCATTGGAATCTAGGCCGACGATTGACACTCTTAAGGCGGCACCATGTGCCGCCTTTAACAATACCTTGTGGCAAAACCAGAAATTCTACGTTTGCAGATGATTTGGGGCGTTGTCCTACAAAGGACAGCTCGAACCCTAGCCACTATTTCAACAATTCCGAAATCACTTCCTTCACTACTGCACCATCAGCGTTGCCACCAAGTACCTTCATCGTTTGCCCGATGAGGATGCCCATTTTTGATGCGTCTTTGCCTTGCGCTTCCACTACCTGCTTGGCCGCAGCTTCCACTTGCTCGCGTGATGCCATTTGTGGCAAGTAGCTCTCGATGATGACAAGCTCGGCGAGCTCTTTCTGTGCGAGCTCGGGGCGGCCACCTTTTTCGAATTGTTCGGCTGAGTCTTTGCGCTGCTTTGCCAGACGCTTGAGCACTGCGAGCGCGAGAGCATCGTCAGCAGGGTCGGTAGGCTTTTTCCCAGTGGCGATCAGCTCGTTCGTAATACTGGTCATAGCCCCACGCAGCGTGTCTCGCTTCAGCTCATCCTTTGCGCGCATTGCATCGCGCATGTCGTTCTTAATTTGTTCTTGGAGTTGCATATACCCACATGGTATCAGCAGGAATCCACGCAGGGAAGTAACTGCGCAGTATACGCGCCGTTCGGGACTGTATACTGACGCCATGCAACAACATCCCTGGCACAGCATGGGGGCGCTTGACGTGGTGCACGCCCTCGACACTACCACTGAAGGTCTTCCCGTGGCGGAAGCAAAAGCACGCTTACTACGTGATGGACGCAACGAAATTCCTAAGCCGCATTCGTTTCGTCTAGGCAAGCTCATCTGGAATCAAGTAAAGAGCCCACTTGCCATCGTCCTTCTATTGGCAGGATTTGCGACCTTGCTTTTGGGTGAATGGGTTGATGCCGGCGTCATTGCTACTGCGCTCATACTCAACGCGCTTTTGGGCATCTACCAGGAAGGCCGTGCGTCACGTGTTTTTGACGAGCTTACGCGCTCACTCATTCATGATGCAACGGTGTTTAGAAACGGCGAGCAGATGCTCGTCCCATCGTACGAGCTGGTGGTGGGCGACATCGTATCTCTGATGGGTGGAAAGATTGTGCCTGCAGACATGCGCCTAACGGAAGTCTTTGATCTGCAGATTAATGAATCTGCATTCACAGGAGAATGGAAAGCGGTAAAGAAGCACATTGACCCTGTAGCTGAAACCGCCCGTGACCCAGAAAAGCTTTGCATCGCCTGGGGCGGCACTATCGTTGCTCAAGGCGCCGGAAAAGGAGTGGTGGTGTCCACTGGTGCACAATCGGCATTCGGCAGGCTCGCGCGCGCGACCATGGCAGTAGATGATTCAGAGACACCTCTTTTACAAAGCGTGAAGCGCTTGGCTCGCGCGATGATGGTCTTGATTGGTGCGGTATTAATTCTGGTCGTCGTCACGGGCCTTGTGCGTGGAGAGACGCTCGGCACGATGCTTTTGATTGCGATCGCTGTTGCCGTAGCTGCTATGCCTGAAGGATTACCTGCCGCAGTCACAGTGGTGTTGGCAGTGGCGATGGAAGCTGTATTGAAAAAGGGTGGGTTGGTGAAGAGCTTGCTCGCCGCAGAGACACTTGGGTCTACCACCGTCATCCTCACTGACAAAACAGGCACTCTCACTGAAGGAAATATGTCTGCCGTTGGTTTCTATAGCGCACGCGGCATATCTCAGAACGACGCGACACCGCAATTCGCTGACAACATACACATTGTTCGTGGGGCTGTATTTGCATCAGACGCATTTATCGAGCAAGTGGATGGCGTTGCTGTGGTTCGCGGCCGGCCAGTTGAAAAAGCTATGGTAGAAGCAGGGCAGCGCATTGGTTGCACCAAAGAGGGAGAATCTGGTATTTCGTTCAACCGCATCGACTTCATGCAATTTGAGTCTGCGCGTCGCTATGCGGGTTCGCTAAACAAAGAAGCAGACGGCACACATCGAGTATATTTGTCCGGCGCACCAGAGAAACTTCTGGAAGTTGCAACACACGTGGCTGTTGCAAACGGCGAGCGACAGATTGATGAGGCACAGCGCACTCAATTTACCACCGTCACCTCTACAGGAGCGCAGTTGGGTAGAAAATTTATTGGAGTCGCGTATGCACACGTGGATCACGCATCTATTCCCGAAGATATTCGCTCAGGCAAGCCAAAGAAACTGGTTTTTCTCGGCCTCGTGGCACTGGCTGATGCCGTGCGTGCAGATGTACCTGCAGAAATAGAACGCGCACGCCAATCGGGGGCACGCGTCATTATGGTAACGGGTGACTATCCCGAAACGGCACGCGCAGTGGCACACGAGGCGGGCATCTCCAAAGAAGGTGCCGAGCTCATCACGGGGAGCGAAATTGAGCACATGGATGATGAGGCGCTGTATGCAGCACTGATGAAAGTACATATCGTGGCTCGTGTGTTGCCCGAACAAAAACTGCGCATCGTTACTCTGTTGCGCAAGCACGGCGAAGTAGTAGCAATGACCGGTGATGGGGTCAACGATGCGCCCGCACTCATGGCCGCGGATATTGGCGTTGCAGTTGGAAGTGGTACCGATGTGGCAAAAGCTGCGAGCGACGTGGTGCTTTTAAACAATACGTTCTCCACTATTACCGCCGCCATCCTCGAGGGGCGCCGCGCCGTCGACAACTTACGCAAGGCAGTGCTGTACCTACTGTCGACCAGTGTGAGTGAAATTGTGATTATTGCTGGATCGGTCGCGGCAGGTTTGCCTCTGCCATTGTTACCAACACAGCTTTTGTGGACCAACATTATCCAAGAAGGATTCATGAGCGCGCCGTATGCGTTTGAGCCTGCAGAACCTGACGCTATGACTCGCCGCCCGCATGGTATCCACGAAGCAATCCTTACTGCGCACCTACGTACACTCATTATAGTCATTAGTACCGTGGGCGGCAGTTTGTTGTTCGCGTTCTACATTTTTGCGTACTCTTCTTTAGACTTGCCGATTGAAAAAGTGCGCACCCTGGTGTTCGCCGCACTTTCCATTACTGCGCTGAGCTACGCACTGTCACTCAAAGATATTCATCGCCCACTTTGGCGGATCCAGCTCTTCAACAACCCCGCACTCATCTACGGACTATTGGCGAGTCTGGGTATTCTCGTACTCTCACTCACGATTCCTCCTTTGCGTGCACTGCTGTCGCTGACTCCCCTCAATTCGAATGACGTGATTCTGTTGGTGACCTTTGCGGTCGTTAGTGTGACCGCAATCGAGATATCTAAGGTTGTCGCACGCCAATTTGCTGTTGCTCATCGATAATAGTGCGCGTGATAGAATACCGCCATGGAAATTGGCCTCATCATTGTTGGCGTACTCATTCTAGTGGCACTTGGTGTCGCCGCGTATTTTCTCGCCCAGCTAACCAAAAAAGGTGAGGATGGCGCCGGCATGCAGCTGATGCAGCAGGAATTACAGGACATTCGACGCACATTGGATGCAAAAATAGGGGAAAGTGCACGTGATATGCGTGAGTCGCTAAAAACCCAACTCGGTGAATCAACCCGTATTGTGCGTGAAGTGACGGAAGGACTCACCAAATTGGGAGAAACAAACCGCCAAGTGGTTTCTTTCGCAGAAGAATTACGCAATCTTCAGGATGTGCTCCAGAACCCGAAGCAGCGCGGTATTTTAGGCGAGTACTATCTCGAAACGGTGCTCCAAAATGTCTTGCCACCAAAAAGCTACGCGATGCAGTATGCCTTTTCTAATGGGGAGATTGTGGACGCAGTCGTGTTTGTCAAAGACCGCGTCATTCCAATCGATTCAAAATTTTCACTGGAAAACTACAATCGCCTGCTGGAAACCCGCGACCCCGCAGAGCGTGTGCGCATTGAAAAGCTGTTTAAGCAAGATTTGAAGAATCGCATCGATGAGACCAGCAAGTACGTGCGTCCGTCGGAAAATACGATGGAATTTGCTTTCATGTTCATTCCCTCAGAAGGGGTCTACTACGACCTTTTGGTTGGTGTCGTCGGAACCGGCGTCTCGGCACGCGACTTGGTGGAGTATGCCTTTTCGAAGAAAGTGATTATAGTGTCGCCCACTTCTTTCTTGGCATACTTGCAGACCGTCATGCAAGGCTTGAAAGCATTGCAGATAGAAGAATCCGCGAAAGAGATTCGCAAACAGGTGGAAGACCTAGGGCGTCACATCATCAAATTTGAAGACTACTATCAAAAGATAGGAAATACGCTCTCAACCACCGTAAATCACTACAATGCTGGCTATAAAGAGCTCGGTAAAATGGACAAAGACGTTCTGAAGATGACGGGAGAGCGTCCGGGGGTAGAGCCGGAGTTACTCGCGCTTCCAGATCGAGAGTAAGCAATTATAATCAAAGTCCGCCATTACGACGGACTTTCGTGATCGATAGTAGCCGCATGAGCCATCAGAACTTGGGTCCAGCTTTTGCCAGCATTTCGTAGTAGGAAACAGCTTCCTTGAGTCTTGCGAGCCCATCGGGCGTGATAGTGTACAGTTTCACCTTGTAGTTCGTACCGCCAATAGCGGTCGCATCCGCAGACTTTAAGAAACCTCGTTTTTCAAGGCGGATAAGTGTGACATGCACTTGAGGGAGATCAATCGGTTGATCGAAGTAATACTCGTTCACATCCTTCTCAAGTAGGGCGGCGTAGCATTCATCTACTGGCAAACGATAAATGATGCACATGACCAAATAGCTAAATGTCCCAAGCACACGTGTTCGCTGCGGCTTATGACGAGATGGTCTGGTGACAGGTGGGTTCATCAAGAGTCTCCATGGAAAGCTTTTTAAACACCGCCCGCACTCTAGTTCGAGATACAGGGGCCTGTCAACATGCGGCACCCTAAGCAATTTGCAAAAAAGTACCAGAAAGGCTATACTCCCAGCGTTATGTCAAAAACAGCAGTCATCAAGACCGGAGGCAAGCAGTACGTCGTCAAGGAAGGCGATGTGTTGAATGTTGAGAAACTTATCGTAGACAAGACCGTCACTTTTGACGAGGTATTGCTCGTTGACGACGCTGGAAAGACTACCCTCGGCACTCCAATGGTAAAAGGGACAAAAGTTACCGCTGATGTCCTGGAACAGGGCCGCGCAGCAAAAGTAATCGTCATCAAATACCGAGCCAAAAGCCGTTACTTCAAGAAGAATGGCCACCGCCAGCCTTTCACGAAAGTAAAAATCACCAAGATTGGTTAGTGTCTTCAATCATGCAGTAAAAAGAACCCATAGGGGTTCTTTTTCGTTATTAATGAAGCACAGTGAAGGCCGGCGCACTGCGCCGGCCTCGAATCTTCACGCACCCAACTCTTCCATTGCCTCACGGAGATCATTGCGCAGCAGTACTAGAAACTCCCGTTCAACCACACTCGACTTGTACGGCGCATAGTTGCCCAATGGATTTGCGTCCGTAAAGAACTTTCCGCGCCAGCGACGCGCTTCGCTATAACGCGGAATGAGGTGCCAATGCCCATGCCCACCATGTTCGTGCGTCACGTTGCACAACCACGCGTGGTTGAATCGCGTCGGTTGCCAGAGTGAGGTGACGGCCTTTTCCCACAGGGCGGCAATCAGTATCGACTCATCGCGTTCTTCTACTGAAAGCACGGTTGGACTGACGGCATTGCCGCGTTTGCGTCGCCACAAGACCGACCTACCTAAGTAGGCCTGGTCTAAATGGATTCGCAAATGCCAATGCGGATAGCTGAGAATGTTGGTGATGCGGTAGTCTGCACGCTTCTTCATCTGTCTCTCCTTTGAAGACTGTGCGCACTATGCCCGTATGCAAGTCCGCTGGCAAGAACCTTGTATGTAAATGCGTCTACGCTCGGTTTTCCAGCGCGTAGCGCAATGTTTCAGCGTCTGCATACTCCAGCTCCGAGCCCGTGGAAAGCCCACGGCCAAGCATATGAATCGGTAGGGTCGGATACACTTCTTCGATAACGCCTCGCGCATGTGCAGCAGTGGCATCTCCTTCAGGATTTGCAGGGAAAGCAAGAATGACTTCTTCGGTCTCGCCCGCTCTGTGTTTCAGCAGTGCGAGTAGTTCTCGATCACGCAGATGTGGTTGGTCTTGGGCGCCCAAGGTCACTGTGCCGCCTAAGATAAAGTAGGTCCCCGAGTAGGTGCGGGATCGTTCCATTGCATCTGCATCGGCGTCACTTGCAACGACCATCACTAAGGTACGGTCGCGCGTGGTGGCGCAGCGTTTGCATGCGCCCTTTTCGCCCTCATGAAATCGCTGGCAATCGCTGCATTGAGAAACCGCTCGCGAGAGTTGCTGAATAGCCTCCGCGAGCTCGCGGCGTATGGCAGGGGATGTTTTCAAGAGATGCTGCACAAAACGCCCGGCCTGTCTCGGCCCAATGCCAGGGAATCGTTCGAAAATCGAGGCGAGTTTTTGCAGCGTATCCACAAGGAAGATTGTAGCGTAGATACGAGAGCTCGCCAGAGCGTGGTTAGAAAGTTTCCACGACCGCTTCGTCCTGACTCATGCCACCAAAATCGTCGCGCGCAACAGTCTCGAATCGTGTCTGACCCTCCTTAAAGGCAAGTTTTACGGTACCCACTGGGCCATTACGGTGCTTGGCGATAATCAACTCAATATCAATGAGCTCTTTCTTGAAATCGCCGTGCCCGTTGTCGAAATTGGAATCCTCCTGGTAGCGCTTGTCCTTGTCTTCGCGGTGAATGAACATCACCACGTCGGCATCCTGCTCAATAGCCCCAGATTCACGGAGGTCGGATAGGCGTGGGCGTCCGCCGCGTTGTTCCACTGCACGGGAAAGCTGTGAGAGGGCCACCACGGGCACATCGAGCTCGCGAGCCATTCCTTTCAATGAGCGCGAGATTTCACTCACCTGGTTCGTTACAGAGTCATTGGGACGGTTTGATGAAGGAGTGATGAGTTGCAAATAGTCGATAATGACGAGCCCGAGCCCTTTCTCCACTTTAAGGCGCCTTGCCACTGAACGCATCGAAAGCACGGTGTTGGTGGACTTATCGTCAATGTAAATAGGTGCCTCATCCAAAACGCCGATCGCATTCTGTAGGTTTTCGTAATCGGTCTGCGTGAGTCCTTTACCAGTACGCAGTTTCCATGCATCCACATAGGCTGTTGCCGCAAGCATGCGCTCGGTCAATTGCTGTGCGCTCATTTCTAAGCTAAAGACCCCAACTGGCACTTTTTGTTCAACGGCAACACGTCTAGCAATGTCCAGCGCCAAAGAAGTTTTACCCATGGAAGGGCGCGCCGCCAGAATGATGAGGTCAGATTTTTGAAACCCCGCCAGCTTGTTGTCGAGTGCAGGCAAACCGGTAGGCACACCGCGCATTTCACCGGGGTTCTGGCTTAATCTCTCCATACGCTCCATGACTTCCTTCAATTCGCCGCTGATATCGGTAAATTTTTGCAAAGACGCCACATTAGCAATGCGGAAGACACGTGCCTGCGCTTCGTCTATTAGCTCGGCGATATCTCGCTCTTCAGCGTAGCCTAATTCTCCGATTTCTTGTGCCACAGCAATCAGCCCGCGGAGCGTTCCTTTTGCCTGGACTACTTGTGCATAATGCGCGGCGCTACCAGGACTTGCGGTGACTGCAATTAACTCCGAAAGGTAGGTGCTCCCGCCAACTTTATCCAGCTGTTTGCGTTCGCGCATTTTTGCAGAAAGAGTTACCAAATCGATTGGCTCACCACGCTGGTGGAGTGCGAGCATGCCGTCAAAGATGGTCCCGTGCTTGCTGGCATAGAATGCCTCAGGGGAGATGATATCTGCCACTTCGTACATGGCATTCGGGTTCAACATGATGGCGCCCAAAAGGGCCTTCTCAGTTTCTAGATCTTGCGGAGGGACACGCGTCTGAGCCATGCACGCATTGTACCCGCTCAAAATGCTGACGTATCAGGACCACCAGTGCGAACATGTTGTTTACCTGTGGATAGGAAATTGGCGGGTCATATTTCTCATTGCGCGGAGGGGACCATGAGCAAAAGTCACACCGCTGGACGGCTACTTCTCCACACCACACCTAGGGGCATTTGACAAACTGTGTCATACCTGATAGAAATTAGGCCATACATTAGACATTAAGCAATCGACCCCAACCCACTATGATCTCGTTTTCCCCACGTGCCGTGACGAAAGAGCTTCTTGCAACGCTCCCCGAGCGTTCCCGCGCCGTGCTGGTAGGACGTTTCGGATTGGACAAAGTAGGGGAATCTAAGACCCTTGAAGCGATTGGCGCACAGTACGGCATCACCCGCGAGCGCGTACGCCAGATTGAAAACCACGGCATCGCCGCTATCCGTGGATCCGACGCCTACCGTGCCTATGAAGCAGCACTTGAAGAGCTCCGTAAAGCTTTTGAAAAATTGGGCAGCATCATTACAGAAGACCAGGCACTTACAGAAATTCCAAAAGGGAAGGCAGATAAAAACTTTGTGCAATTTTTGATGGTGGTAGGTGACCCATTCACCGTACTGCGCGAAGACGACTCGTTTAACCGCCGCTGGCACACCGACGACGACCTTTCAGGCAAAGTGCACGAAGCGCTTGAGGCACTCCACGATGCAGTTGACCCAGAACACTTGGTACCAGAGGAAGAATTCTTCAACCGTTTTAATTCATGTCTCGTTCAGTCTGGCGTGAAGAAACCTCAAAACAAGGATGCCATGACTCGCTGGCTTGCGCTTTCTAAGAAGGTAGCACGCAACCCACTCGGAGAATGGGGCAAGGCTGACTCACCTCATGTTCGTGTAAAATCAATGCGCGATTACGCATACCTGACCCTCAAGCGCCACGGTTCACCGATGCACTTCACCGAGGTAGCACAGGGTATTGAAAAGCTTTTCAAAAAGAAGGCACATCCTGCAACCACGCACAACGAACTCATCAAAGACAAGCGCTTTGTCCTCGTCGGTCGCGGTCTCTACGCTCTAAAAGAGTGGGGCTACGAAGTAGGTGTTGTACGTGATGTTATTGAAAACATCTTGCAGCGTGAAGGAAAGCCACTGACCCGCGAAGAAATCATCGAGCGCGTAAAGCGCGAGCGATACGTCAAAGATGCAACTATCATTGTGAATCTGCAAGACGGAGCTTTCAAACGAACACCAGACGGCAAGTACGCTCTCTCAAAATAATCCAACAGTGCACAGTACGACAACCTCTTCCACACGGAAGAGGTTGTTTGCAATGATATGATGAGTGCGTGAATTGGCTGACGGAAACCCTCGAAGGATTCGGCATACCTGAAAGCCTGACACTTTCAGTACTCTTGGTATTGATACTGATGGGTGTCGCTACGTACGCGCCTGCCGTGCTGGTTCAGATGATTCTGGGAGTTTTTGCGCTGGCGCCACTGTGGCTGCCACCACTTCTTGCCTACGGGCTCTGGTACCTGTGGATTAAATATGTGCAGACGCGCTTTCTGGCAAAAACCGAAACTGTGCTCCTTGAAATAAAGGTCCCGCGTGACATTGAGAAATCGCCGCGAGCGATGGAGCTTTTCTTTGCGGGCATTCACAACGTCTCTTCCGGCGACGGCACGTTCATTGCTCGTTGGATAGATGGAAAAGTGCGCCCGTGGTGGTCTTTTGAGTTGGTGTCTGATGAAGGGCGTATTCGATTTTTTGTGTGGCTCCGCAAGAGCTTGCGTATCTATACCGAGTCACAGCTTTACGCGCAGTACCCCGGTATAGAAATCTACGAGGTGCCGGATTATGCCTTGAACTACGGATTTGATTTGGCGAAGCACAATATTTGGGGCTGCAACTTTCATTTAGGAAAAGCCGACGTATACCCTATAAAGTCATATATCGATTATGGTTTAGACAAGGATCCAAAAGAAGAGTACAAAGTTGACCCGATAGCACATCTTTTTGAATTCCTGAGCACTCTGAAAGCAGGCGAGCAGGCGTGGTTGCAAATTATGGTGCGCTCAAACAAAGATCAGCGCCCTAAAGAAGGAACGTGGTTTGGGAAAGAGAACCGCTGGCAGAACGAAGCGAAGGACGAAATTAAAAAAATAAAGAAAGATGCGACGCCGATTATGGAAGGTCCGGACGGCACTAAACGACCAGGTTTCATGTCGCTCTCTCCCGCAGATGAACAAAAAATTGACTCACTGAGCAGAAGCCTCGAGAAGAGTGCCTTTGATACGGGGATTCGTGGTATCTATGTGGCCAAAAAAGACAGCTTTAATGGCGCGCGTATAGCAGGGCTCACGGGTGTATTCAAACAATTCAGCTCGGGCCATCTTAATACCATCGTTCCTTCTGGGTACCACGCAATTTTTGATTATCCTTGGCAAGAATGGTTTGACGCCTACAACCGAATGAGTAAAAAAATCATGGACGCGTACATGCGACGCTCGTGGTTTTACCCACCCCACAAGACGCACTGGTTTGTTATGACCAGTGAAGAGTTGGCGACCGTCTATCATTTCCCGAGCCGTGGTATCTTGGCGCCTGGGCTCGACCGTATTCCTGCGCGTAAAGCCGAGCCACCACCAAATCTTCCGATTTAAATGAACGCATCATGAACGAGACACCAATACACACTGCGTGGGACACTTTCCGTGAATATCGCGATGCGTTTTACCAACACTGGAATAGCGGCATCAATCGTAAAACAACTGCGCTGATTATTGCCATCATTGCGCCCGTTTTGATTGCATACGTCACTCTGATTAGCGCCCCGAGCGATTTTCCTATTGATGGCATCGTGTCTATCTCGCCTGAGAGTACGCTTGCAGAGTCAGCACTGGAGCTAGAAGCACAAAAAGTAGTGCGCTCTGCTGGTGCACTGGAAGCGGTGGTTCGCCTCATGGGTGGCGCGCGTTCGGTGCATGCGGGCGACTACCAATTCCATCAAGCGCAAAATACTATTTCCGTGGCTCGCGCTATCATCTACGGCTACTACGGGCTGGAGCCGTTGCGCATACGCATTCCCGAAGGTTCCACAGTAGAAATGATGGCACCACTCCTTGCAAAGAAACTGCCACGATTTGATGCAGCCGCATTTATTGCAGCCGCAAAACCTATGGAAGGGTATTATTATCCGGATACGTACTTCTTCCTTCCCAATGCTGACACAGAAACAGTACTCAAAACACTGCGCGATACCTTTGACGAGCGCATTGCTCCATTGGTGCCGCAAATAGAAGCGTCCGGCCACACACTGCATGAAATTGTAACGATGGCATCACTACTGGAACTCGAGGCGCACATCTACAACGACAAGCGTATGATTGCCGGGTTGTTGTGGCACCGACTCGACATCAATATGCCGCTCCAAGTAGATGCCGCATTTTTATACTTCTTGGGAAAGAGTACTTTCTCGCTTACGCTCAAGGATCTGCAGTACGATTCCCCGTACAACACGTACAAGTACAAAGGTCTCCCACCAGGCCCTATTACCAATCCGGGCATTCGCTCGCTCCAAGCTGCCGTCGACCCCATTGAAAACAACTACATCTTTTACCTTGCAGACAACAACGGCGTTACGTACTACAGCAAAACCTACGAAGAGCACTTGCGAAAGAAGCGACTGTACTTGGGAACGTAGATTTGATTTGTGCAGCGCCTAGCGTAGAGTCTCGGTATGCATGTATTTGTAGGACTTTCCGGAGGTGTTGATTCGGCTGTTGCGGCACACCTGCTCATCAAAGCGAGACACCAAGTAGAGGGAATATTTGTGCGCATCTGGCAGCCAGAATTTACTCATTGCACGATGGAGGCGGATCGCCTCAGTGCCAAACGGGTCGCCGCGCATCTAGGGATCCCATTTCACGAACTCGATCTGTCGGATGCATATCGCGCCACAGTGATCCAAGACCTTCTGGATGGTTACCAAAAAGGGGAAACACCTAACCCAGATATTCTTTGCAACCAACACATAAAATTTGGTGCGCTGTTGAACCATGTACGCGAGTTAGGGGGTGAGTACTTGGCAACAGGGCATTACGCACGTGTGCATCACCATGAGAATGGGTCATCCTTACAGCGTGGTATCGATAGCACCAAAGACCAAACATATTTTCTGGCCCGTATGTCGCAAAATATGCTGCAGCATGCACAATTTCCCCTCGGTGCAATGAAAAAAAAAGAAGTGCGTGCAATCGCGCAAAATATCAATCTTCCCAATGCACATCGACCCGACAGCCAAGGACTTTGTTTTGTGGGGCCTGTCACTATGGAAGAGTTCCTGAAGCAATACATCACCGTTGCACCAGGAAACGTAGTCGACCAGGAGGGAAATACTATTGGCGCTCATCATGGTGCAGCGCTCTACACCATCGGCCAACGACATGGTTTTGTGGTACAGGCTACGCAGCCTGATGGCGCTCCACAGTATATTATCGCCACGGATGTGATAAAAAACACTGTCACCGTGGCACCTACAATAACTGCAGCTGAACGACCCATACTTCCACTCAGAAATGTGTCATGGCTTGAGACACCACTGGAAAACGAAGAAATCACTTTTCAGGTCCGCTACCGACAATCGCCGCAAAAAGGCACGATCGACCTTGCAAAAAATACACTGACTCCGCACGAACGACAGATCGCCGCAACAGGACAAACCGTGGTGATGTACCGCGACGAGGTGTGCCTTGGAGCCGGAACTCTTGATGGGGCACAAAGCACGCACGAATAGTTCGTGTGAACAAAGCAGCGGGGCAATGTGCGTACATGCTACGATGCAGACATGTTTGCACGACTCGTCTGGTTTGCGCTCGCATCAGGCCTCGTCGCATTTGCCACACAAACCTTTTTCTCAAGTGTGGTAAATGCTCAAGTAACAGACGATGCGCGCACGATTCGTGCCCAGCATAGCTACAAGAGCGAAGTCCACGATATCCAAGGTATGGCCATGGTGCCCAGTGATTGCTATGACCTTTCCGTACGCGTGCGTGATTTTGATGCAGCGACAACTATTTTAGTCTTCGAGACATGGGAGCAACCGTATCGCCACTGCGAAAACCCACTGCCTGCAGCAAAGCATTTCAAGGTCGCTGTATTCGCACCAGAGAACATAAAATTCAAAGCAATGCTCGATCATGAATGGGCACCCTTAGAATTGAGCGACAAAAAATAGTATGCCGTCGATTCTTATAACTAAAGCTGACGGGGAGCAGGAGCCATTTGATCTGAACAAACTTCGCGAATCTCTGCTGCGAGCGGGCGTACCTGAAGGACAAGAGGACCATGTCATGACGCACGTCTTGAAGGAAATCCGCGATGGTATGACGACCAGTGCGATCTATCGACATGTGTTTGAATACCTGCACAAAAGCTTCGAAGCACCAATTGCTGCACGCTACTCGGTAAAGCGCGCAGTGTTTGACTTGGGTCCTTCTGGATACCCATTCGAACAATTCGTGGCTGCCATTCTACGTATGCAAGGATACAGTGCACGCACCGGACTTGCGCTCACGGGCAAGTGCGCACCCCATGAAGTCGACGTACTTGCCGAAAAAGCAGGTCATAAAATCGGCATCGAGGTCAAATTCCACAACACGCCAGGGGTAAAAACTGATTTGAAGGACGCACTCTATGTGCACGCGCGATTCGAAGACTTAAAAGCAGCACCTGAAGAAACTTCGCGAGTCGATGAAGGATGGCTGGTGACGAATACACGTTTTACTCGCAATGCCATTCGCTACGGGCGTTGTGCAGGCCTCACGATGGTTGGTTGGGACTACCCGCGTGGTCACGGCATCCTTTCCTTGATTGCAGAAATGGGCATTCATCCGGTGACCTGCCTCACGACACTCAGCCAAAATGAAAAACGCCATCTTCTTGATAAAAATATTGTACTGTGTAAGACGATTCGCGAGGACCATGCGCTTTTAGGCTCCATGGGTATTAGCGGACAGCACGCAAAAGACGTTCTGGGCGAAGCAAACCAGCTCTGCACCCCCGTAGGCACCCCGCTTGCTCCTTTTGACAGTCGAACAACTCTCGCGCATCATTAAGCCATGATTGAGTCGAAAAGCGCACGGGCTGTCTTCTTTGCTGTCGGCGGCTTTGTTGCAGGCGCAGCACTGATGGGCACAAGCAGTAATTTTTTAGCGCCTGAAAAAAAGCAGATCGTGGCAATTGTGCCAGCACGCAATCAAATTACAGCCAGCACTTCTGCGAATGCCATTGTTCCAGCATCGGCAGAAGCGGCTGTTCAGGTAAACACTCAAGCACCTACCTCCAGCGTCATGGTTTCCTCGGTAGCACTCGCTGTTTCGGGGTGGTTGGTAGTGCATGAACTCACGGATGGACACGTAGGCAACGCTCTGGGAGCCGCTAGGCGCGATGCGGGCACATATGCTGACGTTTCAATTGAGCTCCTGCGCCCCACAGAAGCGAAGACGCCATACATGCTCGTCTTATACCGTGACAATGGCAACAAAGAATTCGATATCCGAGGTGATATCCCCATCGTTGACCAAAAGGGTGACCCGGTGATGCAAAGATTTGAGACACTGTAAGCATATGCTCACGCCTTCACTCCTCGTCTTTGGTCAGCTCATGCTTGCCACGGTGTTGGGTATGCTTATTGGAACAGAGCGCGTAGCGGCAGGGAAGCGTGCCGGGACACGCACATTTGCACTCGTTGCCATGGGTGCATGCTTGTTTGTGATTACTGGGAAAGAAGTCAGCGACGCATACCTGGGTATTCTCAACTTCGATCCAATGCGCATTGCAGCCGCTGTAGTTCAGGGTGTTGGCTTTCTAGGCGCTGGTCTCATTTTCGTACGCGACAATACCTTGAACGGGCTCACCACCGCAGCAGGTCTCTGGGTAGCTGCAGGAGTAGGTATTGCTGCCGGTTTTGAACTATATGCAATAGCCTGTTTTGCCACTTTCCTCACGCTGTTTGTCTTTACCGTCGTATGGCGTGTTGAAGATTTTTTGAAACACTTTTTTGATTCACACGAAGTGGCAACACATGGCCCACATAGCCACCAGCGCGACCAGGGTATTGAGTAGCTCACTGCACGGCAGCGTCAGTGATACACTGCACCCATGAGCCAATTCTACAAACCCGACCGCAACGCAAAATGGAACTATGGCGGCCCCAATTGGCGCCTCTCTCGCTCGAAAATCGACCTCTTTATTGAATGCCCACGCTGTTTCTATATCGACAATGTCCTCGGGACCGCGCGCCCACCTGGTTTTCCCTTCAACTTGAACAGTGCCGTGGACGCTCTTTTTAAAAAAGAATTTGATATTCATCGGCACGCAAAATCCTCACATCCGATAATGAAGCAGTATGGCGTGGATGCGGTTCCATTCCAGCACGAACAGATGGATGTGTGGCGTGAAAATTTCAAGGGCATCCAATACAAACACGAAGGAACTGGTTTTACTATTTCTGGTGCTGTTGATGACGTGTGGGTCAACCCGCAAGGGGAATTACTCGTAGTTGACTACAAGTCAACCAGCAAAGACGAAAAGATTGAGGCGCTCGATCAAGACTGGCATGCGGGGTACAAACGCCAAATGGCTGTGTATCAGTGGCTGTTACGCCAAAACGGTTTTACCGTTTCGGATACAGGATACTTTGTGTATGCCAATGCAAGTAAAGATCGCGAGGCCTTTGATGGCGTCTTAGAATTTGAGGTCACCCTGATTGCACATAAAGGCAACACTGACTGGATAGAACCCGCCCTCCTTAACATCAAGGCATGTGTTGAGAGCGACCTCATCCCACCAACAGGAGAGACATGCGACTACTGTACCTACCGAGAGTTTGCGGGGCAAAAGCTTAAAAAACGCCATCTGGAACTGAAGGAAAAAGGGCTGCTTCCTCCCAAAAAAGATCTGGCCTAATAGGTATTGACATATAGACTAAAATAGTGTATAGTTGCAACAGCGATAGGGGTTGGTCTGCCTGTTGCTTACGGGCGAGCGCCCACGGTGATGCTGAAGGTTCGCCCTCAGTATCTGCCAGCTCTCCCGTATGGAGAGACCATGTTGCGCCGGGACACACGTGTTCCGGCGCACTTTCTTTATGCACGCCCATTTCGTGGGTGGCTTTTCAAACACGATGGTATACTTTTCCGAATATGCATTGGTCACCGCGCATCGAACAAGCTCTGTATCGCGCCGCAAAACTCCACGAAGGACTCTTTCGCAAGGGACCAGATCGATTACCTGCCCTGGTGCACTTGGTTGGTGTTGCGTCTATCGTCAGTGAGCATACGGATGATGAGGATACGGTGGTGGCCGCGCTCCTGCATGATTCTATCGAGGACACGTCATACACACCGGAAAATCTGCGGGAAGAGTTTGGTGAACGGGTGATGGGTTTTGTTCTTGGCGTTACCATTCCAGAAATGCACGAAGGGAAAGAAACAGGGGTCTGGAGTCGCGATCGCCGCCGCTATTTCGAAAACTTAAGCCACGCACCCATGGAATCTGTCCTCGTGGCCGCAGCTGACAAAATCCACAACTTCACGACTATCATTCGCGACTACATGGACAACCCTGATGGCTTCAAGCGCGACTTCACCGGCACCAAAGAGGACCGTTTGAAGGTGTACGGATCTATTGCGGAATTAATCTGCGATCGTTTGGGGCCAGAACACCCACTTTCCGATGAGCTCTCGGAGGTCTGGAAAAAGTACGAGGCATTTGTCATTATGGCGCTATGACGCCACCCAACTCACTTCTCGATTACAAAACTGTATGGGATCTAGCACTCCTGTATACAAGCCCCGAAGACCCACAGATTGAAAAGGATGTGCGTGACCTTGAGCGCCGCTACGCAGGATTTGAAAAGAAGTTCCGTACAGCCGCGTTCACGAAGAGCGCGGGAGCACTTCTGAAAGCTCTGCAAGACTACGAAAAGCTTGCTGATATTGCGGGTGGAGGCAAACCCTTGCGCTACTTTTGGTATCGCAAAGAGCTCAACGGAAAAGACGACACCGCAGAAGCACGTATCCGCCTGATTTCTGAGCGCTTCACCAAGGCGGGCAATCGCATTACCTTTTTTGACCTTGCGATTGGAAAAATTCCTACGACCCAACAAAAAAAGTACCTGAAAGACAAACGACTCGCCCCATACCGATACTTCCTCACGCGTATATTTAAAACTGCCAAGCACGACCTCTCTGAACCCGAGGAAAAGCTACTCGCCCTAACATCTGCACCATCCGGTGGTATGTGGGTTTCAGGTGTAGACAAAGCAATCGCTGCACGCACGATTACCTGGGAAGGGAAGGAGATGCCGCTAAATGAGGCACTGAGTGCAGCGTCGCACAAGGAGACACAAAGCGACCGCGCTGAGATGTGGAAGCTCATCCTTGAAAAGATTGCGGAAGTCGCGGAATTTTCGGAGAGCGAAATCAACGCACTCTATACCAAAAAGAAAATTACAGACGAACTACGTAAGCTGCCCGAGCCATACAGTGCCACCATTCTCGGCTACGAAAACGACGAAAAGAGCGTGCGCACCCTCATCGATACGGTCACTGCCGCATTCCCAGTGGCCCACCGCTTTCATGCGCTAAAGAAGCGCTTGCTGAACCTCGATTATCTCACCTATGCAGACCGCGCAGCTCCGCTCATGCTGCCAGAGGTAAAGACAGAACCGTTTCCGTTTGATCGCTCATACCGACTGGTACGAGAAGCATTCGCCGATGCGGGTGAGCACTATGCAGCCATTTTAGACAACTTCCTGGTACGCGGGCAAATTGATGTAAGACCAAAAGCCGGAAAGAGTGGAGGAGCCTTTTGTGCGAGCGCACATCGTCTACCCACCTACGTACTCCTCAATCATACTGATGACTTCAACTCCACCATGACCTTGGCGCACGAAATGGGCCACGCGATTCATAGCGAAATGTGCGCCAAGCAACCGGTGTTCTACGACGATTATTCAACTGCAGTTGCGGAAACAGCGAGTACTTTTTTTGAAGGCTGGGCATTCGAGCATATCGCACGCACCCTACCAAAAGAACACCGCATTAAACTGCTGCATGACCGCTTACAGGACCATGTCGCCACGGTATTTAGGCAAATCGCCTGCTTCAACTTCGAGCTAGAACTGCACCGCACTGTGCGTAAAGAGGGCTGGGTACCGAAAGAAAAGATTGCGGCACTAATGCAAAAGCACATGCAGGCATATTTGGGCCCCAGCGTTACGGTTACCCCCGAAGACGGCTTCACTTTTGTAAATTGGTCGCACATTCGCAACCCGTTCTACGTGTACTCTTATGCTTACGGGCAACTGATTAGCAGTGCCTTACTGCAACTAGCGCACACAGATCGCAAGCACGTAGCTAAAGCTGCTGCCTTCATGGAGGCTGGCTCCACGGATACACCTGAAAATATTTTCAAGAAAGTAGGTATCGACGTGACGAAACCAGCATTCTGGAAAGCAGGCATTAAAAGCATCGAGCGAGATATCAACGAGCTCGAATCCCTTATCTAATTATAAAGGACCGACCTTTATATAAAGGTCGGTCCTTTATAATTTTGGCATGGTCTAGGCAAGCGCAAGGTGATGCGCTAGAGTATTCTCCATGGTCTCCTATAACGACATACGCACCAAGTATCTTGCATTTTATCGCGCCCGTGGTCACGCGGTAATCCCCTCGGCCCCCATCGTCCCACAGAATGATCCCACCACGCTATTTACCGGTTCGGGCATGCAGCCGTTGGTGCCATACCTACTCGGCAAGCCACACCCAGAAGGTAAGCGCCTCACTGATAGTCAGAAAAGCTTCCGTGCTGCAGACATCGAAGAAGTAGGTGACAACCGTCACACCACCTTCTTCGAAATGCTGGGCAATTGGTCGTTGGGCGATTACTTTAAAAAAGAGCAGCTTCCGTGGTTTTACGAATTTCTTATTCATGAAGTTGGGCTCGACCCACAGCGCCTCTACGCCACCGTATTTGACGGAGCACCTGAGATTGGCGTTCCGCGCGACGAAGAAGCGATCGCGCTCCTCAAGAGTATTTTTTCAGAGGCACACGTGTCGCACGGATTCCAGGCAATAGGGACAGAAGCGAATGGGTATGTCGCGGGGATGGAATCTGGTGCACGCATTTTCTCATATGAAGCAAAGAAAAACTGGTGGAGTCGCTCAGGTGTTCCTGCCAACATGCCCGAAGGTGAGCCCGGTGGCCCTGACTCCGAAGTTTTTTACGATTTCGCACCAAACACCACTGCAAAAGGCGGACACCTCGACGATAGCGACACCGAAAAATGGGGCGCACGGTGCCATCCCAACTGCGATTGTGGACGATTCATGGAGATTGGTAACTCGGTGTTTATGGAATACATCCGCACTAATGGCGAATTTCAGAAGCTCGCACAGCAGAATGTAGATTTCGGTGGTGGACTGGAGCGCATTGTGGCAGCAAAAAATGAGGACTCTGACGTGTTCAAGAGCGGTGCCTTGGCACTCCTAATATCCGAACTTGAAAGAATGAGTCGTTCTTCGTATAGCGAAGCTTCAAAAATTCCGGGATTCCGCATCGTGGCGGACCACATTCGTGGTGCCGTATTTATGATTGCCGACGGCGTGCTGCCCTCAAATACGGAGCAAGGCTATTTCCTGCGTCGCCTCTTGCGCCGTTCGGTGCGCTATGCGGATCTTCTCGGTGTACCAGCAGGCAAGCTTGCCGAGCTCGCTGATGTCATTGATAAGGAATACGGGCAACACTATACGGAAGTGAACAGCAACATTGCCAAGATTAAGGCCGAAATTCAGAACGAGGAAACAAAATTCCGCGAGACACTCACGCGAGGCATGAAGGAATTTGAAAAACTAGCAAAGGGAAGCGCCATTTCGGGAGCTGATGCATTCGTACTCTTTACGACCTTCGGTTTTCCCATTGAACTTACTGAAGAAATTGCACGCGAACGCGGAGCGACCGTTGACCGCAGCATTTTTGACGCAGAAATGGTCAAGCATCGTGACGCATCTCGCGCAGGTGCCGAAAAGCGGTTCAAAGGCGGCCTTGCAGACACGTCAGAGGAAACGACTCGTCTGCACACAGCCCACCACCTACTGTTGAAGGCCCTCCAAACAGTCCTGGGTCCCCATGTAAAACAGCGCGGATCCAACATCACGGGAGAGCGGCTACGCATCGACTTCTCGCACAGTGAAAAAATGACGGACGAGCAGAAGAAAGAGGTAGAACGCCTCGTGAACGAGCAAATTCAATCAGCTCTCCCAGTGGTGCGCTCAACTATCCCGAAAGCAGAAGCGGAAAAACTTGGCGCAGAAATGGAGTTCGGTGCAAAATATCCAGACATGGTTTCCGTCTACTCAGTCGGTCCATCCCAAGCCACCGCGGAGGCGCCCGACTTCGCGCACGCGTTCTCAATTGAATTCTGCGGTGGCCCTCACGTGGAAAACACCACCGAGCTCGCCCAGAGCGGAGTCTTTAAGATTCAAAAAGAAGAAGCATCGTCGTCAGGTGTGCGACGTATTAAAGCGGTTCTCACAAAGTAGGGAGAAGGTACAAGGGCCAAGGTTTTAGGTCGTAGGTGCCAGGTGTTAGGGAAAACAGGAATACAACCACAGCGTAGAACAGCGCATTTAAAATCCCGTGTTCTGTCGTTTGAAAGCCTATCGCAGCGCGACGGCGCGAGATGAGCAAAATCGCAGCAGCGATTTATGCATGCTTTCAGACGGCAGAACAAAAACAACGCAGCAACCTTCGTTGCCAAAACGTCACACAGTAGCAAAACCACTTCTTTTTCTCCCCATCAAAAAAAGAGCCAGCGAGAAGTGGTCGTATACTGCACACATGGCTCTGCCTATTTTCGCCAGTCGTTTTTCAGCACAGCCTGAAATGATTGTGGACATTGGGAGCGGTTCGGTTGCGGTTGCAATAGTTGAACTCTCTCCGGACGAACACACCCCGTCAAAAGTAGTCGTAGCAAAGCGAGTGGCACTTCCAAAATCGGACGAGGAACGACCTGATGGTGCAGCCTTCACGGGCATTGTGGCACTTATCGAACCTACGGTGAAAAGTGTTTTAGAATTGCACGCAAGTCTCGCCCCACATGCACGTGTCGCAAAGGTGACCGGGGTACTTCATGCTCCATGGATCACTGTTGCCACCTCGGAAGAAGCTCAATTGTATGAGAAGGACATCACCATCACCAAAGCTCATATCGATGACCTTGCACAAAAAGCAACTGCCAAAGTAGCCCCCACGACAGGGGAAGCATTTGAAAAGGTTGTCGTGCGCACCGAATTGAACGGGTATCCTACTGGTCATCCAATTGGCAAAGCGGCACATCGTGCTCACGTGGTCACGCTTACAGGGAGCACTGAAAAAACGGTCTTCGCGGCGATTCAAGACGCACTCACCAAATCCCTCCCTGGGAGAGCGCCCGTTCTACGATCTTCCCCTAACATCACAATTACCGTACTCAATCCACTGGCACGTCGTACACCACATTACTCGGCGCTCGATATTACCAGCGAAGCATCTGGTATTCTCGTCGTTTCGAGTGGGAAAGTGCAGAGTTTTGTAACGATTCCCATCGGCTGGCGCTCTCTGATTCGTGAACTCGCTAAGAAATACGTCACTACACCCGAAGAAGCGACGTCTCGTTTGCGCATGGCCATTGAAGAATCCTGCACCGGCACCGATTGCATGAGTGTGCTCTCATCCCTAAGCGACGTCGCACCTCAATACACTAAACTGTATGCGGAAAGCTTCGCCAAGATTGCCGAAAAGGAGCGCATGCCGTCTACCATGATCGTTACTGCCCCTCCAGACATCGCACCATGGTTTGTTGAACTCCTCGCGCGTCTTGATTTCGCACCATTTACCGATACGGGGAATCCTTTTGTAGTGCAACGGGTACAGGAGCAACACATTACCGATTTCGCCATTTTCGCACCAGGAGTGCAGCCAGATGCTGGCATTGCGCTTGACGCGGCGTTTGTGCACATGCGCAGGGCATGACGCGCATCGCGTGGTATACTTTTTTGATATGGCACGAGACTATTTTAGTGAGGTCGAAACCCCTGCTGAAGAACCAGCGGCACATGGGGAAGAGGCAAGGAGCATTCGCAATATTCCCATTTCAGTGAGCCGCGACCGGGCCACCCCACGATCCGCAGTGCCACCCAGTCGTCCGACTGCGCAGCGGCGCCCAGCATCAGGTTCGCCTCGACGTGGTAGCCGCCATGTTATTTGGGGTGTAGTGGCCGTTGCCATACTGGCGCTTGTAGGGGTTGGAGCAGTTACCGTCTTTAGAAAATCGAGTATTGTGGTCACTCCTCGCATCCACACAGTGGTCTTTGACGAAGCTGCAGCATATCAAGCTCTTCCTGCGGCAGATGCTCAAGGTACCGCTGCGCTTGCGTACCGCATTGCAGAAGTTGCCCTCGAGGAGCGTACTACAGTGACCGCAAGCGGCACTGAGCGCGTGGAAGAATATGCGAAGGGCACTATTACTGTCTACAATGAGTTCAGCGACAAGCCTGTTCGTCTCATCAAAAACACTCGCTTTGAAACTCCTGACGGCAAGACTTTCCGTGTGCGCACTTCCATTATGGTGCCTGCAAAAACAGCGACGGCACCTGGAAGCATGGAGACTACGGTGTATGCCGACCAGACGGGGCCTGAATTCAACGTTGGTCCAGTTGACCGATTCGCCCTCCCTGGCCTCAAGACGGGCGCCCCAGACATGTTTGAAAAGGTGTATGCTAAATCGGCAGCACCCATGACAGGAGGCTACAAAGGCGACCGACCGATTGTGGCAGATAGTGACATGAACAAGGCAACAGAGGCACTGCGTTCGACACTCAAAACCAAAGCACTGGAAGCTGTGACCGCTGCAATACCTGCGGATTCATTCGCTTTCCCGCAACTCCTCTCAGTAGCCTTCGAAGCGCTCCCTCCCCAAGGTGAAGGTGCTGCAACGCAGGTAGGGGAGAAAGCGACCGTTCGGATGCCTTACCTAAGCCGCGCTGATTTTGCTAGATCTATTGCTAGCGCCACGAGTGCAGATGCTGGAGAGGGGGAAATTACCATTCCTGACACCTCAACGTTTACACTCACCCTCGCATCGACCTCATCCACTACGATCACCGATGCCATCAGCTTCACGCTCTCAGGTACTGCAAAATTCGTCTGGAAAGTTGACCCTCAGAGCGTTGCAACGGACCTGGCAGGCAAGGATAAAAGCGCCTTCCAAACGATTGTCCAGAGTCACCCGGGGGTCGAATCTGCAGAGGCATTTCTGCGTCCTTTTTGGCGCAGCACCTTCCCAACGGACCCTTCAAAGATTATTGTTACCATGAGTGAGGCGCAATAGGGCTTGACCCTTTTGCTCTGTCTTGCTATTATCTGCGCTCGAGTGCATCTATGTCAGAAATTCAAGCGGTAGAAGGAGTAGTTGAGGAAGCCCTCCCCAACACACTCTTCCGCGTGAAGCTCGAGGATGGATCGCTCGCCCTTGCGTACCTCGCAGGAAAGATGCGGTTGCACCGTATTAAAGTCCTCGTGGGTGACAAGGTTGCACTGCAGCTTGACCCTTACGGGGGAAGGGCTCGCATTATTCGTAGGGGCTAATTCAGACTTGCATGCGCGTTAAAGCTTCCGTAAAACTTGCTTGTGTCAAATGTAAACACGTCCGTCGAAACGGCCGTCTGTATGTCATTTGCAGCAACCCGCGTCATAAGCAGCGACAAGGCTAATATATATTTTCTATGCTTCGTATTGCTGGAGTCACCGTACCTGATAACAAACGCCTTGAAATTGCGCTCACCTCTATTTTTGGTGTGGGCCGTCCTCGTGCACTCAGTGTGCTTGCCACTTTGAAGATTGACGCTGGTTTGACCACTGCGGAGCTTACCCCTGCTCAAGAAGCTTCCATCCGAGAAGCCATTGAGCGATTCACTATAGAGGGTGATTTGCGCCGACAAGTTGGTGGCAATATAAAACGATTAAAGGATATCAACGCGCACCGCGGTACCCGCCACGCAAAGAAATTGCCAGCTCGTGGACAACGCTCAAAGACCAACTCTCGAACGGTCCGTGGTAACGTTCGAAAAACTATGACATCAGGTCGCCGCAAACTAGAAAAGACGTAAAAAATACTATGGGAAAAAAACGAATCATTCGAAAAGCAGGTGGAAGTGTGGACCAAGGACTCAAGTCCCGTTCGCTGTCTCGTGGCGCGCGCCGTAAAGTGGAAAAGGCGGTGCTCTACGTACAGGCGACTTTCAACAACACACTCGTCCTTTTGGCCGACACCTCGGGAAACACCTTGGCATGGTCATCTAGCGGCGCCTTGGGCTTCGCTGGCGCAAAGAAGGGCACTCCTTTTGCAGCTGCAAAGGTAGGCGAGCTCATTGCTGATAAAGCAATTCAGGCAGGTGTAAAAGAAGCGGAAGTGGTCATTCGAGGCGTCGGCGCTGGACGCGAGTCTGCCCTCCGTTCTTTTGCAGGAAAGGGAATCACTATTACTCGTATTGCTGACGACACACCGGTTGCCCACAATGGCCCACGTGCACGTAAAGCTCGCCGCATCTAATCATATTTTCGTATGTTGCAGATCACTTCAAAATACCGTATTGCAAAGCGCTTGGGCGCTGCTATATTCGAAAAGACTCAGTCACAAAAGTTCTCTTTGGCTGAGGCGCGTGCGCTCAAAAATGGTAAGCGCCGCCGCCCACTTTCAGATTTCGGCAAACAGCTTTTGGAGAAGCAAAAGTCTCGCTTCACGTACGGACTTTTAGAGCACCAATTTGCACGGTATGTTGGAAAGGCAATGGACGAAGGGCAGCCTGCAGCAGCACTCCACCGCATGCTTGAAACGCGCCTTGATTCAGTCGCATACCGACTCGGGCTCGCAAGCACTCGACGTGCGGCACGCCAGATTACTACCCACGGACACCTCACGGTAAACGGCAAACGAATGAATGTTCCATCACACACACTGCGCATCGGTGACGTGGTGGGTGTCCGCGAAGGCAGCAAGACGAGTGCTCTTTTTGCTGGTATCGCAGAGAAAGAGCAGAACAACCCACCCTCATGGCTTACCTTTGATCCGGCAACACTGAAAGGTTCTGTAACCGCTCTTCCAACATACGTTCCTGGCGAAGGTGCTGCAGACTACGCGCAGGTGATTGAGTTCTACAGCCGTTAATGCTTTTTATCCATTATTTAATAAGAAATTTTTCGTATGTCGGACTACCATGTCACACTTCCTTCGAAGCCCCGCATCGTCAAAGATGAGGGACCTTCAGGTACCTTTGAAATTGACGGGCTGCACCCAGGATATGGGCACACGCTGGGAAACTCTTTGCGTCGTATCATTCTCTCCTCACTCCCAGGTGCTGCTATCACGCACGTAAAAATCGATGGAGTTTCGCACGAATTTTCAACACTCGAGGGTGTTAAAGAAGATGTGGTCACCATCCTCCTGAACCTCAGAAAGGTTCGCCTTGCAGTGCTCAGTGACGAAACACAGACCATCACTATAAAAGCGAAAGGTCCGGCAATTGTAACTGCAAACGACATCGTTGTTCCTGGCCAGGTGGAAATTTTAAATCCAGAGCAGTACATCGCTGAAATCAGCGGCAAGAATGCACTCGAAATCGAAATGCAAGTTGAACGCGGCCTTGGTTACGTTCCAAAGGAAGTTGTACAAAAGGAACGTGTAGACATCGGCACCATTGCTCTTGATGCAATCTTCAGCCCTATCCGCCGGGTAAACTACGAAGTAGAAAACATGCGTGTGGGTGATCGCACCGACTACAACCGCCTGCGCATCTTCATCGAAACTGACGGTACACTCCCCGCACGTGAAGCACTCGAAAAATCAATCGAGATCATGATACACCAGTTGAAAGCCATTATCGGTTTCAAGGAAGAGGAGCATGTTACTGAAATTGTTGCAGAAATTGCGGAAGGAAAGCGCTCAGACGATGACAAAGATGCAGAGCTGTTGAAAACCCGCATCACCGAGCTCGCTCTTTCCCCCCGTGTTGAAAGCGCACTTGACGGTGCGAGCATACGTACTATTGGTGGTTTGGTGCGCAAGCGTGAAGACGACCTCTTGGCAATAGAAGGTTTGGGTCAGAAGGGTATGCAGGAAATCAAGCGCGCGCTTTCAAACTTTGGCCTTACCTTGCGTTCATAACATTCTATGAGACACCACAGCAACAAAAAAATTCTTGGACGAGAGCGCAAAGGTCGCCGAGCGCTCATGCTGTCTCTGACCCGTTCACTCATTCTGAACGGTAACGTAGTGACGACCCTGACCAAGGCGAAGGCAACCCGCCCGTACGTAGAACGCCTTATCACAGTCTCAAAAGAAGATTCGGTAGCCAATCGCCGCTCTACTGCAGCAAAGACCGGGAATGATGCCAAAGTAATTGCCAAGCTGTACAAAGAGCTCGGTCCGAAGTATAAGGAACGCAAGGGTGGCTATACGCGCATCGTGAAGCTCGGAAAAATCGGAGCAGCGAGCAATGAAAGTGCCCGCATTGAACTTGTCTAAACTATTACCATGACCTACGAACACAAAATCAACGCTGCCGGAAAGAAACTTGGACGCATCTCGTCTGAGGCAGCAAAGGTACTCCTCGGCAAACACTCAGCTCAGTTTGAAAACAACAAAGTAGCTGACGTGAAGGTCATCATCGAAAATGCAGGGAAACTCGACTTTTCTGATCGCAAGAAGGTAGGCGAAGTGCGCAAGCGCTACTCGGGCTACCCAGGCGGACAAAAGGTTGAGAGCCTCGGCGCATTCCTCGGTCGCAAGGGTGGCAAGGGCGCGCTGCAGCTAGCGGTAAAGCGTATGCTCCCGAACAACCGTCTCTTGACCGGACGACTCAAGAATCTCATTATTTCTGAATAACCTGAACATGGCAAAAGCTGACACATACTTCGAAGCAGTGGGACGTCGAAAGACGGCAACCGCTCGTGTTCGTATCACACCCAACAAGAGCGAAAGCATAATCGTGAATGAGAAGGCACTCGCAGACTACTTCCCAACAGCGGAAGCTCAAAACGTCGTTCGCTCTGCCTTCAAAACCATTGGAGAAAAGTTTGCCATGACGGCAAAGGTGATGGGTGGCGGCCCACAGGCACAAGCGGAGGCAATCCGCCATGGCCTCTCACGCGCCATCCTGAAGCACTCCCCAATTTTGCGCAAAGACTTGAAAGTACTTGGTTTTCTCAAGCGCGATCCACGCGCAAAGGAACGCAAGAAGTTCGGTCTCAAGGCAGCACGTCGTGCTCCGCAGTGGTCAAAACGCTAACCCAAGCAAAACTCCGCGAAACGCGGAGTTTTGTCTTTATAAGCGCTTTCGGTATATAGTGGTTGTATGGACGACACAGACCTCGACATAGATTTCGAAGCAGAGGCCGAGACCAGTGGCACCCTTGCCGCAGCACAGGCAAAACTTCAAAAAATAAAAGCTGATCTACAAGCCTGCAAGAAGGAGCGCCAAGAGTATCTGGACGGATGGCAGCGTCTGCGTGCCGAAATCGCCAACCAGAAACGCGACGATGTCGCACATACGACCCGTGTAAAAAATATGGTGCGCGAAGAAATACTTGAGGACCTGCTCCCAGCACTCGATGCTTTCGATATGGCAATGCAAGGGGGCGGATGGAGCAAGGTAGATGCGGCATGGCGGTCAGGTGTCGAATACATTCACACCCAACTGCTTGCAACATTGGAAAAACACGAGGTAATCGCTTTCGGGGTGCCTGGAGATAGGTATTCACCACATGAGCACGAAGCCATAGCCGAGGAGGCCGCTGAGGGGCCGTGGCGTGTACGTGATGTACGCCGACGAGGCTACCGCTTAGGCGACCGCATTCTGCGTCCTGCACAAGTAACGATTACTGGAACAGAAGAGGCGCAAGCTTGACACGGGGTGAGTTCTTGCGCAAAATACTGGCGACTATAAGACGTTAACGACAACATATATGGCAAAAATATTGGGCATTGACCTCGGTACAACTAATTCTGCGATGGCAATCGTGGAGACGGGCGACGCACGCATCATCGAGAATGCGGAAGGCGCGCGCACCACACCTTCCATCGTAGCAATTTCAAAAACAGGCGAGCGCCTCGTGGGCGTTACGGCCAAACGCCAGTCGGTAACAAACCCAAAAAACACCATCTACGGCATCAAGCGCTTCATGGGACACCGCTTCCAAGAAGACGCCGTACAGAAAGACAAAGTCATCGTGCCGTATGAAGTAAAAAGTGGCCCTGATGGCGGTGTCGAAGTTGCCCTGCAAGGCAAAAGCTACCGTCCAGAAGAAGTGTCTGCCATGATTTTGGCGAAACTGAAAGCTGATGCTGAAGCAAAATTAGGGGAGAGCATTACCGAGGCAGTTATCACCGTGCCTGCGTACTTCAACGACGCACAGCGTCAAGCCACCAAAGATGCTGGCAAGATTGCAGGGCTGGATGTAAAACGCATCATCAACGAACCGACGGCAGCGGCTCTTGCCTACGGATTCAACAAGAATAAGAACGAAAAGATTGCAGTCTTCGACTTTGGAGGTGGAACTTTTGACATATCAATTCTGGAGGTGACTACGAGTGATGGAGAAGGATCTATCGAAGTGAAGTCGACCGACGGCGACGCGCACATGGGCGGACGAGACATTGACCAAAAAATTATTCAATGGATGATTGCTGAATTCAAGCGCGAGGCCGGCATCGACATTGGGAAAGACGCACTTGCTCTTCAGCGCCTGGACGAAGCGGCAGAGAAGGCAAAAATAGAGCTTTCCACCACGACTGACAGCGAAATAAACATCCCATTCATCACCTCTGATCAGGATGGACCAAAGCACCTCCTCCTAAAACTTTCCCGCGCTAAGCTTGAAGAACTGGCGAGCGAATATGTCGAGCGATCCATCACGATTACCAAGCGCGCACTCGAAGCGTCACCATTCAAGGCAGGGGAGATCGACGAAATTGTGCTCGTGGGAGGACAAACACGCATGCCTATCATCATGGCGAAAGTGAAAGAATTGTTTGGAAAAGAGCCAAACAAATCCATCAATCCCGATGAAGTCGTGGCGCTCGGTGCTGCTATTCAAGGCGGTATCATGCAGGGAGATGTGAAGGACGTTCTTTTGTTGGACGTGATCCCACTTTCTCTCGGTATTGAAACGATGGGTGGAGTGGCGACCAAGCTGATTGAGCGTAACACCACTATTCCCACCAGTCGCTCGCAAGTTTTCTCAACCGCAGCAGATAATCAAACATCCGTCGAGATTCACGTAGTGCAGGGTGAACGAAATATGGCAACCGATAACAAATCACTCGGCCGCTTTATCCTTGATGGTATCGCCCCCTCACAGCGTGGCTTGCCGCAGATCGAAGTGACCTTCGACATTGATGCAAATGGCATCCTACAGGTAAAAGCAAAAGATAAAGGCACCAACAAAGAGCAGACCATTCGCATCGAGGCGCGCTCAGGACTCACTGAGGACGACATCAAAAAGATGCAAAAAGACGCCGAGCTACATGCCGACGAAGATCTTAAAAAGAAGGAGCTTGCGGAGGCCAAAAACCTTGCAGAACAGCTCATCTACACAGCAGAAAAATCAGCTAAAGAACATGATGCAAAGCTCGATCAGGAACTCAAGGACCTCCTCCAGACAAACATTGCCTCATTGAAGGCAACACGTGACACCAATGACGCTGTTGCGATTAAAGCCGCGACTGAAACGCTCTCAACCAATCTCCAAAAAATTGGGGAGGCAGTCTCGAAATCTAACAGCACGCCACCTCCTACCGAAACACCCGATCAGCCTGCGGAAACGGCATAATCAAAGGAAAGAGGCGAGGAAATCTCACCTCTTTCCTTTTAAGACGAAAAAAACTATACTACCCGCATGAAGGATTACTACTCCATATTGGGCATCACCAAAAGCGCCACAGAGGACGACGTAAAAAAAGCATTCCGCAAACTCGCGCATAAGTATCACCCCGACAAGAAGGGTGGCGATGAAGCTAAGTTCAAAGAAATTAGTGAGGCTTACACCGTGCTTTCTGATAAAAAGAAACGCGCAGAATACGATGCTTACGGTCGCACGTTCCAGCAAGGCACAGGTCCGGGGCCTGGTGGATTTGACAACTCGGGGTTCGGCGGGTTTGAAGGCTTCCAAGACTTTGACTTTGGCGATATCTTCTCCGAGTTCTTTGGCAATCGTGGTGCCGCACCAAAGCGCGGGCGTGATATATCAATTGATCTAGAACTTACGTTCAAAGATTCCGTCTTTGGCGTTGAACGTCGTGTACTACTCACCAAACTGGGAATTTGTGACGCGTGTACGGGCTCTGGCGCAAAGCCAGGCAGTTCGGTTGAGACCTGTGGCGGCTGCGGAGGGCAAGGGAGTGTCCGCGAAGCTCGCTCAACAGTCTTTGGTTCTTTCACTACCACGCGCGAATGTCCACAGTGCAAAGGGCGTGGAACGATTCCAAAAGAAACGTGCCGCACCTGTGCAGGACGCGGCGTGGCTCGCCAGCAAGACGAAGTAAAAATCTCCGTACCTGCGGGAATCAACAACGGCGAAATGATTCGCATGCCCGGACGTGGCGAAGCAGTTGCCGCTGGTTCGCCAGGAGATTTGTACATAAAGATTCACGTGAAGACTGATCCACGTTTCAAGCGAGAGGGGAACCTTCTCTCAACCACTATCGCCATTAAACTGAGCGATGCACTCTTAGGCGCTACGTACGACGTTGAAACACTCGATGGCACGGTGCCTCTTTCGATTCCCGCTGGAGTGAGCCATGGCGAAACGCTGCGCATTAAAGGGAAAGGGGTACCGCTCCCTAAAAATGAGCGTGGTGATTTTATGGTGCGCCTCACCATTTCACTGCCATCAAAACTATCCAAGAAGGCACGAACACTCGTTGAGGATTTGCGCATCGAAGGGTTATAATTACCACATGAACCTCGATGCTATTTTTGCACTCGTGAGTGTTGATATCATCATCCTGCTCTGTGTCGCTGTCGTCTTAGCACTGGTTGCCTTGCGTCTCAATGTAGTCATTCCCGCAACACTGGTGCTGTCCCTATTTCTGGCAAACACTTTGCAGCCACTCCTCAACGGCACCGCTTTTATAGGGGGCATGTTTACTACATCTTCGCCGCTCATTGCTTTCTGCGTACTCTTCACGCTTTTGGCAATTCTTTTCTTTCGATTGCTCACGCGTCATATGCGCGAAGAGGCCACGCTTACGGGTGCACTACTCTCCGGAGCAGCGGGTACTGTCGGCATATTTGCAGCATGGGTACAAACACCGCTCTTGCACTCGCTGCATACCTTTAACGCACCCCTCACTGCCTGGTTTACCGCAGGAACGCTCTTGTTATGGATTTTTGGTAGTCTTATAGCGCTCGGTTTTGCGCAACGGCAATCGCGTTGGATATGAGTGACGCGATTGCCATAGCGAATCGGCCAAGTCCTGCCGTTTCCACTGGGAGTGCGTGGCTATGGCAAGTCATAAAAATGCTCCCCTATGTTTGGCAAAGTGGCACATGGCTCTTGGGCTATGTGCTGCTTCGTTTTTTCGGGCGCTTCACCGTCTCGGGCATAGAAAACATTCCTTATTCACAGAAAGGAGGACTCATCTTGGCGGCAAATCACGACAGCGACCTTGATGGCGTTATGCTCTTGGCAGGATTTGCGCCATTTTCAAGGCACTTCCCACTATATTACGTCGCAAAGTCGCGCGGCGACTACGCATGGGATGATTCATTAAGGAAGCTCATTTACCGCTCGTGGTTCTTCTGGTTGATTGGTGCATTTCCTGTGGTGACCAAAGCACGAGATTACGCACTTTCACTCGCACTGCATGAGCGGCTTTTACACGATGGACATACGGTCGCCATTTTCCCTGAAGGGTCCTTCCACAAGAAAACCACCGAGCTCAAAGCCCGAGGTGGTGTGGTGTACTTGTCTGAGCAAACCAAGTGCCCCATCATTCCCGTACGCATCACCGGCACCGATGACATCTCGATTGCATCATTCCTTTTGCGCAAACACACCCTGCATGTACACTATGATGTGCCCAAAACCAGCGCGCAACTTTTAGAAGGGGATCTCGGCCCTGACCGATACAAGCATGCAGCACTGGCGCTGATGAAGCATATCTATTCACTCTAGAGATATGCGTATCATGACCGAGCTCCACAATATGGCAGCGCTTCTGCGTGATGCGTTGTATCTGGTCCTCCCGTACCGTCTCACGCGCAGTGCTGAGTATCGCTTTGCTTTTTTAGTGCACCCACGCAGTAGGCGAGACCTCTTCCGGAAAGTGCCGATTCTGAAGCACGTTCCCGCATCGGTCGTATCCTGGTTTGAGTATCATTGGCCTCCGGCAATTGTCTCTCCCATTACAGGGCTCACTGATGCAGATGGAAACAAAATTGTGGGGTATGTCATTGGTATCCCCATGTCACCCGAAGCAATGCTCCGAGATCGTGAACACGCACTTATTCAAATTCGTCACGGCGTACAGCTAGCCAGAGCACACGGCGCACGCATCATCGGACTCGGCGCACTTACCTCATCGCTCTCAAAAGGCGGACTCGACTTGATAGATATTCCTGATATTGCGATAACAACAGGGCATGCCTTCACGGGTTACACCGTATCGCAAACACTTCTTACTCTGATGTCCCGTGCAGGCGTGTCACCACACGAAGCTCCTACTGCAGTGGTGGGTGCAGCTGGTTCGATCGGTACCATCAGCGCACATCTTCTTGCCCGCGCTGGCGTGCGCAACTTTCTTTTCATTGACATAGCTCGAAAGCGCACGAAAGTTGACGAATTGATGAATGAACTGCAACGCCAATACGCTGACTGCACCATGCGCTACAGTGAGAACATAGCTTCTTTGCGAGAGTGCACATTCATCGTAACTGCAACAAACACACCTGAAGCATTGGTAAAAGCGGAACATGTTTTACCAGGGACCGTTATTGTGGATGACGCACAACCATCCGACATCGAAGAGGCGCTGTGGAAAAGTGAGAAGGTCCTTGTGGCATCCGCAGGGGCAGTGTTCACGCCGGGCATTTCATCAAATTTCCCTATGGGTCTCGCAGGCCGTGAAGACAATTACTGTTGTCTCGCAGAAGTGTTAGCGCTCGCCCATGAGAAAAAGGACGAGCACTTTGTGCTGAATCGTCCTACACTCGACATGGTGGATACCGTAGCGACCATCGCACAGACGTTGCACTTTCGGGTTGCCGACATTCAGGGACCAAGTGGTTACATACCCACAGAGAAGATCGACACAATTCTCAAGGAGGCCAAAAAGCGCTGTACAGTATAGGAGATGGATGCCATAAACATCTTCGTCTTCTTTGCGTCAGCTCTCTCCCTGATTTTTGGGTTACTCGTCTACGCACGGAATAGGGAACATTCGACCAATAAAGCTTTTCTATGGTTTGCCATTACAGTGGGATCGTGGGCGCTCTCATTGGGGGTATTTAGAAGTGGTTTCGAAAATCTAGAACTGTACGCACGCCTCTTGTACGTTACCGCAGCGCTAATCGCATTTACGTTTGCCGTGTTCATGCGCCACTATGAAGCTGAGGATGACCCTTCGTGGTATTGGTACATTCTCGTAGGAATACCTACTGCATGCATTCTTTTCATTGCTGCAATCCCTGGACTCTTAGTCATTGACGTTTTGCCGCGCCCCGGACAAGAATCATTCATTGTGCTCAATACGGTGCCTCACATCTTATACTTTGCATACATTGTCATTTCAGGGTTCGCAGGACTAGGCCTTCTCGCACAGCGCGCGTATCACAACACCCTCGGCGCGCGCAATAAGTACCTCTATATCATGGCAGCAACCGCGGTACCCACCTCTGCTGGAGTAGTCTCGAACCTTCTTCTGCCGAGCATGGGGATTTTTGAATATAATTGGGTAGGCCAGGTATCCACCTTCGCCATGGTAACGATAATGGCGTATGGGATGTTCCGCCAGCAGATTTTCGACGCTCGCGTAATCGCGACTGAACTCCTTTTGTTCCTTCTCTGCAGCATTTCGCTTGGCCGTGTAGTACTTTCGCAGTCATTGAATGAGATGTTCTTCAACATTGCTGCGTTCCTCGTCGTGGTAGGAGTGAGCGCGTTACTTTCTCGCAGTGTATATCGTGAAGTACTGGCCAAGGAGCAGATTGAAAAGCTTGCAAGCAGCTTAAGTGTGGCGAATGAGCATCTGCGCGAGCTCGATCGGCAGAAATCGGAATTTCTCTCTATTGCTTCACACCAGTTGCGTACTCCACTTGCAGCCATTCGCGGTTATGCGTCTCTCATGATCGAAGGGTCCTACGGCACAATCACCGAAGCCCTCCTCGTCCCCGCACGCACCATATTTGCCTCAAGCACACGCATGGCAGACACGGTGGAAGATTTCTTGAACGTGTCTCGCATTGAGCAAGGAAAGATGGACTACCGTTTCAAAACCGAAGATTTGAAGATACTCACCACGCAAGTTGTGACCGAATTGAACATTGCGGCGAAAAACAAGAAGCTGGACCTCACCTACGACGATGATGCCCGTGGTCCATACATGGTCACCATCGACTCATCAAAAGTACACCATGTAATATCCAACCTGGTAGATAACGCCATCAAATACACTCCGCGCGGCTCGGTGCATGTACGCATTGAACGCCACCAGAACGAGAGAGAGGTATGTGTACACATTTCAGATACCGGTGCTGGTATTTCCAAAGAAACCATTGGAACTTTGTTCGACAAATTCGTCCGTGCACGAAACGCGCAGGACATCAACGTCACCGGAACCGGCCTCGGACTCTACGTTGCCCGCGAGATGCTCAAGGCTCACAAGGGGAGCGTTATGGCACAATCCGATGGGGAAGGGAAAGGATCCACCTTTGTCATTTGCCTGCCGCTCTCTGCGCCACAGCCTGCCAAAATGGCCCCCATATCAAGCACTTCACCGCGCACCCTCTAAGTGCTAGGATAATGACCTATGAAGCGATTCTTGACTGGCTTACAGCCTTCCGGGGCATTACATATAGGCAACTATTTTGGAGCCCTGAAGCCTTTTGTTGACCAATACCGCTCCTATGAAAGCTTCCTGATGGTTGTCGACTACCACGCACTCACCTCGCTCAAAGACCCTGCGGCACTCCGCGAAAACATCCTGAGTGCCACCAAAGACTACTTGGCGGCGGGAGTCGACCCAGAACAGGTCACACTCTTCCAACAATCTCAGGTGCAAGAGCACACCGAGCTTGCTTGGATTCTGGAATGTTTGGTGACAGTACCGTTTTTGGAACTCTCACACGCCTACAAAGACAAGTTAGCAAAAGGACTGGAAGCGAACGCAGGACTCTTTAACTATCCGATGCTCATGGCCGCCGATATTCTTTTGTACGACACCGACATCGTGCCAGTAGGAGCCGACCAACGACAGCACGTCGAATACGCCCGCGAAGCTGCGGCAAAATTCAACAACACGTACGAACTGCTCTTTAAAGAACCACAGGGCCTGATCCAAGAAACAGTAGCAACGGTGCCAGGGACGGACGGGAAGAAAATGAGCAAAAGCTATAAGAATACGATTCCTCTCTTTGGTTCACGCGACGACATTGCACAAGCGGTCATGTCTATTGTGACCGACTCGAGCGGGGAGAGACCAGAGCACGTATACGCAATCCACTCACTTTTCAAAGACGCGCCTGCATTAGATGCACTCTATGAGGTGCATCGCGGTAAATACAAAGCGCTAAAAGAAGCGCTTATCGAAGATGTCGATGCGCTCGTGGCACCCATGCGCGAGAAGCGAGCCTCCATCAGTGATGCGGACGTCGTGCGCGTACTTGCCGAGGGAAGTGCCCGTGCAAAAGAAAAGGCTGGTGCAAAAATGCAGGCAGTGCGCAAAGCTATTGGCGTAGTACTATAAAATATATGGAAAGAATACTCATTGGTGAATTGGGCGCGCACATCGGCAAGAAGGTAACCATTAAAGGTTGGGTGGACGCCCGACGCGACCATGGCAAATTGATTTTCATGGTAGTGCGCGATCGCAGCGGCATCGTACAAGCAGTCGTCCATGCATCCGCTCAGGAACCTTTTGCTGCGCTTGCTGATGCAAAGGGGGAATGGGTTATTGCATTATCAGGAACCGTCCAAGAGCGACCAGAAAAAATGCGCACCGCTGGCCAAAATGGCAACCTTGAGCTCTCGATCGAATCTGCACAGATTCTCTCCAGTGCACACCCTCTCCCATTCGAGCACGATGCAGAGCTCAACATCGACACGTACTTTGACCACCTACCGCTCACTCTGCGCCGTAAGCGTGCGCGCGACATCTTCACGATGGCAGCAACCGTGGTGCAGGAGTATCGTCATGCGCTTGTTCGCCGCGGATTCACTGAATTCCAAGCACCAGCTCTTGTGGGAGGAGATGCGGAAGGCGGTGCCGCAGTATTTAAGGTGGGCTACTATCACGATCAAACGGCGTATCTGGCCACATCGCCACAGCTCTACAAGCAGATTATGGTAGGTGCATTTGAGCGGGCATTTACTATTGCCAAAATATTTCGCGCTGAAAAAAGTGCGACCACACGCCACTTGGCTGAGCTCACTCAAATGGACTTTGAAATGGGATTTGTTGAAGATCACCGAGATGTTCTCGAAGTACTTGAGGGCGTGGTGCGCGACGTGGTCACCACTGCCTCACAGAAGCACGCAGATATGTTTGCCGCTTTTGGCAGCACCGCACCGCTTTTGCCTAAGGGGACGTTTCCAACGCTCACGCTTACAGAGGCGCAGGACATTCTAGAAGATGAGTGCGGCGTCAAAGCTCGCGGCGAGCCGGATATGGAGCCGGAACATGAGCGCAAGATATGCGAATGGGCCAAAGAAAAGCATGGTTCTGATTTTGTATTCATCACCGCATATCCAACCAGCAAGCGCGCTTTCTACACGTATGAAGACCCTGTCGAAGCACCATTCTCGCGTGGCTTTGACCTGCTGTTTCGTGGTTTGGAAATCAACAGCGGAGCACAGCGCATTCACAACTACGACGACCTGGTCGCGAAAATTAAGGCACGCGGCATGGACCCTGAAAAGTTTGCGTTTTATCTGGAAGCATTTAAGTACGGAATGCCGCCCCACGGAGGGTGTTCTACTGGCCTCGAGCGTTTTGTGGCGCGGATGCTTGAGCTGCCAAACGTCAAGGAAGCAACTCCGTTCCCACGCGATATGACACGCATTGATACGCGCCTCTCTCACCACGAAGAGCAGTAACGCTCGTGCCGATTAAAACAAATTGGATACATACATTTGTCAATAGTCGGTCTGTAGGCGATACTGCCTACATGGGTGAATACGCAATCAAACACAACGATTTTGAAGGGCCACTCGACCTACTGCTCACGCTCATCAACGAGCGAAAATTGTATATTAACGAAGTGTCTCTAGCCGAGGTCACCAACGGTTATATTACGTACGTCCAAAATCTAACCGCACACCCGCTGGCTGAAACAGCTCAGTTTGTGTTGGTGGCCTCAACCCTCCTTCTCATAAAATCACGCTCGCTATTACCCAATATGCCCCTTACCGAAGAAGAGGAAGGTGGAATCGAAGAGTTAAAAAATCGCTTGGCGCACTATCAAACAATTCGCGACGCAACTAAGCTGATGCGCGCGCAGTGGGGGACCCAGATCCTAACCTTCCCGCAGAAACAACCGTATCAGCGGCCCATTATCTTTAGCCCTGGCGAAGCGACGGCGTTGCGTCTCCATGCAACACTTCTGAACATTATCCATGCTCTCCCTGTGCAGACTTTTCGCCCAGAGGCAGTCGTAGAGCGGATTATATCGTTGGAGGAAATGATCACCCAAGTCCGAGACCGTGTACTTCGCGCTGCACGCACACGATTTAGTGAGCTCGCAAAAGGCGCCTCAAAAGCCGAGGTGGTACTCCAGTTTCTAGCACTTCTGGAGCTGGTAAAAGGAGGGTTTGTACAGGCAGAGCAAGCAAGAACTTTCGATGATATACTCCTCGAATCTCACATAGTGGAGACACCCCGCTACGGCGCATGAGGCTATGGACACGACTAACACATTGGAGGCATTACTTTTTGCGGCGGGTGAACCTCTGGAAATCACGCGCATCTCGACCTTGTTGGAATGTACATCAATCCGTACTCAAGAGCTCTTGCATGAACTAGAAGCACGACTCGTGCACGGCACGAGATTACTAATTACCGACACTACGGCCGCACTCCTCACTGCTCCGGAAGCGGCACCTGTTTTAGAAAAACTTTTTTCGATTGAGGGTCGCGACATTGGACCCGCGGGACTTGAAGTACTCACACTTATTGCATACGAAGGCCCTTTGACCAAAGTACACATCGACCATGTCCGCGGAGTGAATTCATCATCAACACTGCGAGCCTTGATGCAACGCGGTCTCATCGAACGGACAAAATCCGGTAAAGAAAATGTCTATGGCCCGACCATCGAGCTCTTAGCGCATCTAGGTATCACGAGAGTAGACCAACTACCTGATTTTGAGAAGCTGACACACGAACTTTCACAGTACCGTGTACGCACGTCAGAGCCGGATGCTACGGTAAAAGAAGCAACGTTATGAACAACACCGCTTTTCGCGCTATTTTGGCAGCCGCCATGGGCCTAGGGACACTCTCCTTGGCGCTTGCGCTCCAGGTACCACCTGAAACACCGCGCATCCAAAGTGCAGCCGCAATCGCAGCCATAGCCGCACCGTATGTAGAAGCAGATGCTGCCATTGTGTACGACGTGCGAGACCGAAAAATTCTTTTTCAAAAAAATGCCACGGCACAGATGCCTTTGGCTTCCATCACGAAAGTGATGACAGTCATGGTGGCGAGCGAGGTACTTGATCCTAACGAAATCGTAACGATTCCAGAGGAAGCACTTTGGCGAGACGGGGAAAGTGGGCTCGTAGCCGGCGCATCGTGGCACGTGCGTGATCTGGTCGACCTAGTACTGATCATTTCATCAAACGATGGTGCCGAAGCGTTGAAGCTGCTCAGCGAAGAGCGTGTAGCATCTCGGTATGCACGCGCACCAAAAGGTGGCGCATTTATGTGGCGCATGAACGAGCGTGCACGTGAGCTCGGTCTTGAGCACACTTATTTCCTTGACGTCACTGGTCTTGATAAAAGCCCTACCATGGCGAGCTCGTATGGTACCGCTTTCGACATAGCAAAAATGATTGCCGCCGCAGGCCTCGAGCATGAGACGTGGTTTTCTGGAACCGCAAAGGACGGTCTCCTGATTGTGCCTGAAGACACTACCAGTATCACTGCAGAGAATACCAACGAAGCACTCGACAGTATTTCTGGACTCATTGCAGGCAAAACTGGCTACACCGATTTGGCGCAAGGCAATCTCGCTATTGTATTTGACGCTGACTTGGCGCACCCGATTGCAGTAGTAGTCCTTCATTCAAGCAAGGCAGGTCGCTTCAGCGATGTCGAAACACTGGTATCGTTTGTTCGTAACGCTGCACATCAATAATATTTATGGCAGATTTATTTAAAGTTATCGCACCTGCTGTACTTACTTTTGCCGTCGGTATCGCTATTACGCCGCTTATTACGCACTATCTGTATCAATACCGCGTCTGGAAAAAACAAGGCGCACGCCAAGCACTTGATGGCACCGACGCATCAGAATTTAACCGTCTCCATGGCAACCTTGAAACTGAAGTACGCACACCACGTATGGGGGGTATCGTCATCTGGGGGAGCGTACTGTTGACTGTCTCAGGTATCACACTAGTCGCCAGTGTATGGCCCACTGCTGCCACCGTTAAATTCGACTTTCTTTCACGAGATCAGACGTGGATACCTCTCATGACGCTCCTCATCGGTGCGTTGGTAGGATTCATCAATGACGTCCTCGATGTTGTTGAAGGTGGGAAAGGTTTAGCACTGCGGTATCGATTGCTGATTATTTTTCTGCTCTCTACCTTTATCGGGTGGTGGTTCTACGACAAGCTTGATGTGGTCACGCTCGGTATTCCATTCTTCACACCAGTTCATCTAGGTATCTTCATCATTCCGCTGTTTATCGCCACGGCGATGACGCTATACGCGAGCGGAGTCATTGATGGCATCGACGGTCTCTCGGGCGGCGTGTTTGCTGCAATATTTGCGTCTTACACCATGATTGCCTTTACCCAGAATCAAATTAACCTTGCAGCGTTTGCCGCCTCCATTCTGGGCGGTATTCTGGCGTTTCTGTGGTTCAACATCCCACCAGCACGCTTCTACATGACCGAAACCGGCACCATGGCGCTCACACTCACTATTGCGGTCCTCGCCTTTACCACTGACACACTGGGAAACGGCATCGGTGTCGCTGTGTTGCCTATCATTGGCTTTCTGCTGTTTATTACAGTGGCATCAAATGTTATCCAGGTAGCAGGGAAGAAACTTTTCGGCGTAAAAGTTTTTAGAATCGCACCGCTGCATCACCACTTCGAAGCCATAGGCTGGCCAGGCTACAAAGTGGTGATGCGCTACTGGGTTCTAGCCGTGATCTGTGCGTTTATGGGCGTCCTCCTGGCACTTATCGGTGCATAATAGTGGGGTATGTCTGCCGCGCGTCGCATTATAGATAAGCCGTTGCTTTTTCTCACCGCACTCCTCGTTTTCGTGGGGGTATTTGTATTTAGCTCCGCATCATTGGGGCTCTTGGCTCGCGGATCGGCCGTCACTTCTATGGCACTCAACCATCTTCTCTTGGGCCTAGGTGGCGGCACGCTAGCGCTTTTTATTCTTAGCCGTTTGAACTACCGATTACTCAAAACACTGGCGCCATACGCGTTTGGGTTCTCGCTGATCCTCACGGCGCTCGTTTTTGTACCTGGTATCGGCTATAGCGCAGGTGGCGCAGCGCGATGGATTGCATTTGCCGGATTTTCTATGCAGCCCAGCGAGCTTCTGAAACTCACCAGTGTGATGATGATGGCGTACCTTTTAGTGGAGTATCGCACGCGTGTCCAAGAATACTGGGGCCTCGCACTTTTGGGTGGCGTCCTCGTGCTTCCTGCAGCGCTCGTCTTGATGCAGCCCGATACCGGCACCTTTGGCGTGATTGCGTGCGGTACCTGCGCCGTCTATTTTGCCGCAGGCACGAGGTTGCGAGACATTGCCATCGTGGCAGCAGTGGGCATAGCGCTTTTAACCGTGCTCATATTTACTCGACCGTACGTGATGGAGCGGGTGCGCACGTTTATGAATCCTGCGCATGACCAGCGTGGTAGCAGCTACCAAGTAAAGCAGTCGCTCATTGCAATCGGTTCTGGTGGATTTCTCGGCCGCGGGTATGGACAGAGCATTCAAAAATTTGAATACTTGCCGGAGCCAGTGAACGATTCAATTTTTGCCGTCGCCAGTGAAGAATTCGGTTTTGTTGGGTCAACACTCATTATTCTCATGTTTATCGCATTCGCTGCTCGCGGGTTCTGGCTTGCAACAAAGGTCCCCGATGCATTCGGATCGCTCTTGATTGTGGGCATTATTACGTACATTTCGATTCAGGCATTCATCAACATCGCATCCATGCTCTCCTTAATGCCTCTCACGGGCATTCCACTGGTATTCATGAGCCAAGGAGGGACTGCGCTCTTAGTTGCCCTGAGTGCAGTTGGAGTGGTCCTGAGCGTCTCGCGCTCAGCGACCAGGTAGGTAGTGCTCACATTCTCGCGCCTAGAAAAAATGCCGAAATTTCGAGCGAAAGACGAGGTGGAGGTTGAAGTGTATCGAGATACACTGAGGCTGAACCGAAGTCGTGCAGCCGAAATCCCGGTGTTTTGGCGGGCGAGCAATGGATTTCCTTTACTTTCGCGGCGAGAATGTGAACATTACCTAACCATGACGTCAGGGCGTATGTCTTGTACAATGAGCACACTATGAAAATTGCCTTTGTTGGTGGGGGAACAGGGGGCCATTTCTACCCCTTGATTGCAGTAGCTCAGCAGATGCACCACATTGCCGAAGAGCGCCGCCTCATCGAGCCAACACTGGTCTACATAGGCCCTACACCATTTGAAGCCGCAACACTGGCCGAGCAGAACATGGAGTTTTATCAGAGTCCTGCAGCGAGTGTCACGAGCTATGCTTCACCTGCCAAGAATGCTACAGGCGGCATCAAAATTTTTTTTGGTGTCATTGCGTCACTCTTTCAGCTGTTTCGTATTTTCCCTGACGTCATTTTCTCTACCGGTGGCTACGCGGCATTTCCTACACTTTTTGCAGCGCGTATATTGGGTATACCCGTGGTTATTTACGACGCTGATGCAGTTCCTGGCAAAGTATCTTTGTGGTCGTCAAAATTTGCGCGCTGGATTGCGGTGGCCCACCCCGACGCGGCGATGAATTTCCCTGCGGCGGTACATAACAAAATTGTGCGAACGGGGCACCCTATTCGCGTTGAAATTGAGCATACGACTTCCGAAGGTGGGCACGAGTTCCTAAAGGTTGACCCCACCCGTCCCACCATTCTCATCCTAGGAGGATCCATGGGCGCCCAAGCTATTAACAACGTAGTGGTGAGCACACTACCCGAGTTGCTGAACCGTTTCAACATCATCCACCAAACCGGTCGTGCCAACCTCGATGAGGTGGCAGGGATGGCGCGCATCAGCGTGCCCACCATGGACGAACACTACCGACCCTTTGGCCTTTTGAATGCACTTGCACTACGTATGGCTGCCGGCATTTCATCGATGGTTATTTCACGGGCAGGATCGGGCACCATATTTGAAATCGCTTCGTGGGGTCTGCCCGCTATCATCGTGCCGATTCCCGAAACGGTGTCGCATGACCAAACGAAGAATGCATTCTCCTACGCCCGCTCTGGTGCGGCCATTGTGATGGAACAACAAAACCTCACGCCACATATTTTGATTGCTGAAATTGAACGAATTATGCAGTCGCCAGAAACGCTCGCGCGAATGCGCGAGGCCGCGAAGACTTTCTCACAGCCTGATGCAGGAAAAAAAATCGCACGCGTATTGATTGACATTGCGCTCGAACACACTGATAAATAAGCCTATGAATGTCCGTACCAGAATTGCCCCTAGTCCCACCGGCCGCATGCACATTGGCACTGTGCGCACAGCACTCTTCAATTACCTTTACGCAAAGAAACATGACGGCACGTACATCGTGCGCATCGAAGACACCGACAAGGAACGCAGCAAGGCAGTGCACGAAGCAGAAATCTGGAGTGACTTTGAGTGGCTGGGGCTCGGGCCGGATGAAAAGTATCGACAATCAGAACATGCCCCACGTCATCGTGATTTGCTGCATGAGCTTGTATCTAAAGACCGGGCCTATGTTTCCAACGAGCAGGCTAAGGATGGTTCGGGCAGGGAAGTCTCTGTGGTGCGCCTCAGAAACCCTGGACGCAAAGTAACCTTCCACGACATCGTGCGTGGCGACATCACCTTTGACACCACCGAGCTAGGCGATTTTGTGATTGCGCGATCGATTGATGATCCGCTTTATCACTTTGCCGTAGTCGCCGACGATGGTGACGAGAAAATATCGCACGTGATTCGTGGCGAAGACCATATATCAAACACACCGCGTCAGATTTTGATTCAAGAGGCACTGGAGCTGCCACGCCCCGTGTATGCGCACCTCCCACTCATCCTTGCACCTGATAGAAGCAAATTGTCGAAGCGTAAGCACAATGCATCAATTGAAGTGTACCGTGAAGCAGGGTTTCTCCCCGAGGCTATTCTGAACTTCTTGGCACTTTTGGGTTGGAACCCTGGCACTGAGCAGGAAATCTTCAGCGTCGCTGAACTTATTGATGCATTCACTCTAGAAAACATCCAGAAGAGCGGTGCTACGTTTAATACGGATAAATTGCGCTGGTTTAATAAGGCACACTTAGCACGACTGGCTCCGGAAGTTTTTTTAGCCACCATTCGCACACGGCTTGAGTCTCAAACACCACGCACGTTAACAGAAACAGAAGCCGCACGCATCATTCCAATTTTGCGCGATCGCATAGAGGTATTGAGTGACGTTGATGCCAGCGTGAAAGAAGGTGAATGGCAGTTCGCCTTTTCCAGACCTACCATGCCCCATGAAAAGCTCACCTGGAAAGACACCCCTACCAACCTCACCAAGACCCACCTCACTCAGGCACGAACTGCTTTTGCGGAGGCTGATTTCAGCCCTGAAAGCCTCAAAATGGCCCTCTGGGGCTATGCAGAGGAGCATGGCCGGGGTTCAGTCCTGTGGCCCGTCCGATTTGCCCTTACCGGCATGGAGCGCTCTCCCGACCCATTTACGGTCGCTTCTATACTTGGAAAAGAAGAAACGTTGGCCCGCCTTGATGCGGCAATACAGGCAGTATAATGAAGCGATGGAATGTCGCTATATATTTGCCAGTATCGCCCTAGCGGCAGTGCTTTTGGTACAGCAAGACGTCGTTTTTGCAGCAACCGCAGAGGAACTAAAGCAGCAAATAGGTGCCCAGAGCGTGCAAATAGACGCGCTCGAAAAGGAAATAGCAGCGTTTGAAAAAGAGCTCACCAAAGTGGGTGCAGAAAAAAAAACACTTCAAGGGGCTGTGAAAGAGCTCGATTTGTCGCGTCAAAAAGTAACTGCAACAATAAGTGTGGAGCAGAAGAAAATCGCCACGAACGAAATAGAGATTCAGCAACTCGATTCGGAGATCGACGAGAAGGAAACCTCGCTTCAGAAATCTAACCGCGCGATTCAAGAGTCCTTGCGTCGAATCAGTGTTATTGACGACCGTTCCATGGCTGAACTTTTTTTGCAGGAAGGGAGCCTGGGTGATTTCTGGCAATCGCTTGATGGCGATTTCCAATTCCAAGCAGCACTCGGCGAGCACGTAGAGGCGGTGAGCCAGACCAAGGCGAGCCTTGAAACAGCCTTTGAAGCGTCCACCAAAAAGCAGCAAGAACTGACCGCACGACGTCGGGCACTCGTGGCACAAAAGCAGGCACTAGAAGCAACCAAGAGCGCAAAAAATGAACTGCTTTCTAATACGAAAGAGAAAGAATCCGAGTATCAAAAGTTACTGGAAAAAAAGCGGGCCGAAAAAATTGCTTTTGAAGCGGCGATGAACGAGCTCGAAGCAAAATTGTCGTACACACTGGACCCAGCAAAAATTCCACCAGCAGGGAAGGGGATCTTGCGCTGGCCGTTGGATAAAGTGCGGATTACCCAGAAATTCGGAAACACCGCATTCTCACAATCAGGTGCATACAACGGAAAAGGCCATAACGGCGTCGACTTTGGAGCATCAGTTGGAACGAGTGTCAAAGCATCACTTTCTGGATCGGTAGTCGCCTCTGGAAATACCGATGCGTACAAAGGCTGCTACTCCTACGGCAAGTGGGTACTGGTGCGGCACGGCAATGGCCTCTCGACGCTCTACGCGCACCTTTCCAGTATTCTGGTGAACAATGGGCAGAACATTGAAACAGGCGAGGCAATCGGCTTATCAGGAAACACTGGCTACTCCACGGGGCCGCACCTCCACTTCACCGTCTTTGCGTCCGATGCGGTCCAAATAAAAAAGCTGGGCGAGCTCAAGAGCAAGACCAATTGCGCCCAAGCGTCCATTCCCGTATCAGCGTTTGAGGGATACTTGAATCCGTTGGAGTATCTTTAAAGCGTATATAACAATGGTATCTGCCTTCGCTTTCTCTTGAACCGAAAGGTCGCAATGCGAAAGGGAGCCAATGGTATGGCTCCCTCGTGTGGCGAATTAACGCCGATACTCCTCGCACATTTTAATCCCGCGCAACCACCGTGCGTGCCCAAGGAGAGCTTTCATGGTGGCATCACTCAGTGATTCCAGTGTCCGCTCCCGTCGCAGAAATTCTTGAAGCTGCCCTTCAGCTTCAACGAGAGTTGCAACCGCGTGAATGTAATTCTTCACCGGGTTCAGGTGCTCGCTTAAGCATTGTGAGGATGCAGGGCTAACCGTCGCACGCATCATCGCGATCGACTCACCAATCGTGACGAAACGCTCGGCCTCGGTCGGCTGAGTTTGCGCGTCTGCAGGGGAAATGAATGAGGCAAGGCAAGCGACTACGGCAAGAAACTTCCGCATGTCGATAATCCTTCTTAATGCTCAGAATCCCGTCGATCCTGACCTGATATATATTGTATAACTTTAATACAGTACTGTCAATTGCAACAAAGAGGTCCCATAGGCTCGAGAAAGTAAGCTGCACGAAAGCTGTCCGGCTATAGCGTCGCCGTGAAGGAATTCTTTGCAACTTGATTCTGTAATCCTCATGCGGTAGCTTGGCAAGAGAAGAGATTGTATTTCAAGGAGGATGACATGGAAAAGATAGACGAGACCAAAGCACGTAGCGCAACATTACTCGAAGAAGAGAGGAGCCTTCTTTTTGATTTCCCACAACTCGCAAGTGCCTCAGAAGACGTTCACACCCGTATACCGGCAGATTTTTCTACCATCCAGCTAACGAAAGAGGAGATAGCGTACCTCGACCTCGTCGAGCAAGACGCAAAAAGCGCAGTAGTGCATCATAGAGAGAAGCGGCAAAAATATCTGCGTGCAATTGGGAGACAGGAATGATACGGACAGTGGTACTAACCATCTATCTGCAGATAAGCAGCATACATAGTGTGCAAGTGACACCTTTTATGCAGCCGCAAGCCCAGGCGATCGTAGTTGGTCTTGAGGAATGCCTGTACGTTGGCATCGACATCGTACATAGTCTTGCGCTAGACGGTATGCAGGCAGAGGCGAGCTGCCGTATGCAAAAAGCCGAGCAACAATTCACGGACGAAGTGTTTGGACTTGAGCGCGGCTGGCTGAGCTTGAAAGACCACGATCAGCGCTACAGGCAGCAACAAGAGGATGTACAGCTCGGCGTAGGACCAACGCTTGCCAGTCTACGTGCGCAGGAACGCGCGCGGGCACGCAGAGCAAGGTAGACGGAGCAAAAAGAAGAATGCAACAGCCGCCAGAAATTTTCTGGCGGCTGAAATTTTGAAACAGAATCCAGAGGAGAATTGAGAGGAACATGTAGTTGGGCATCGACCCCACAGCAACCCGAAATTCTGAAACTTGCGTGGGGGAGACACAGCACCCAGAACAGCCCAGGCAGCCAGATGGTGCCCTTGATTCCCTAGGTATAAGGGTCGCAAAAGATATATTGTGCGACGTATACTGCATAGGCTTCTCTGGAGGGAGGCAACAACGAAGGGCCGCACCCCGAGTGGTGCGGCCCGCTTCTCTCTTCTCCCATACGCCTATTATTTTCTTACCTCTTACTTCTTCGTATCGAATACTTCGCGCATCAATTGCTCCGTACTTGCCAAATTTATTTCCGGCGTGAGTTCTGTGCCGGTCACATAGAACGTGGCGAAATCATGGACCACAAAAGAGTACGTGTGTGTCGTGCTTACCAATGACACCTCGGCCACCTCCCCCACTGCAGGTACCCGTCGGAAGAGTGTCGGATGCTGCACAAATTTTATTTGCCATGCGCACCAAAGCGGATGCATGGCGGGCAGCAGTTTTCGATGCAACGTGTGTGCGGGATGCGATGCGCGCACCACTCCAGCACGACCTTGTTGCAGATGCATTGCCACATGCGCGCGGTGGATACCATGGCGGTCTGAACCGCGCAGCAAACTCCCTGCAACATACTGCGCACTCTCGGCAGTGTTGCAATAAATACCGGCGAGATGCCGAGGCATGTCATCAGTGCGCGCCTCGCTGTCGCCATGCAACCCACAAACACTCGCCATGACGACGGCGAGGCGCACTCTCTTGTCCATCGCGTATTTCTCCATCTTTGCAGTTTTCCTGCGTGCAGCGTACCATCATGCATCGCAACTACCAACGCGTGTTCGTGCTGTTACGAATACCCGCCACATACTCTTCCACACGACGCCGATTTGCTGGCGAAATATTTTCCGGGAGCGCATTCATGGAAAAGAATCCTCGTTCCATCACTTCTATATTGGGTAATAACTGTAAGGAACCTTCGTAGGTCGTAACGAATACAGCTGCCACTTGATCGTCGGGACGGCTGCCTTGGTAGATGCCTATTTTCCCGCCGATTCCGCGGGCAACATATCCCGTTTCCTCGTGCAGTTCGCGCAGCGCGGCTTCTTCGAGCGTCTCACCTTGGTTGATGCCGCCCCCCGGTAGTGTCCACACGCCTGGCGCATACCAATGCCGCAGCAACAACACCTCACCATGCCCGTTGTCTACCAGCACTCGCACGCCATGCACAACGCGCGTGTCCCCGCTAATGCGGCGCAGCCAAAAGCGGCACCAGTGTGCAGCGTGCATGGCCGCCATCGAAAGCTTGTACAAGAGATGTTGTAGAAGCTTCATGCGCAAATCAAACAAGGCACGTTATTTTTTAACCGCCTCTGCCAAACCTTCAAGTGCGCGCAAGACTTCGAGTGGGAGCGCAAAGACAACCGTGTTGGATTGATCAGACGAAATATCGTTGATCGACTGCAGTGTGCGCAAGTGAAGCGCCCCTGGTGCGGCGGCAAGTGTGCGCGCAGCCTTGGCCATATTTTCAGCAGAAATTACCTCGCCTTCTGCACGGATAATTACCGCACGCTTTTCACGTTCGGCTTCAGCCTGCTTGGCGATGGTGCGCTCCATGTCCGCTGGAAGGGCGATATCTTTCAATTCGACATTCGAGACCTTAATCCCCCACGGGTCCGAGGCTGCATCCACGACCGCACTGATGCGTGTAGAAATCTGATCGCGTTTCGAGAGTAAATCGTCGAGCTCCACCTCACCCACCGCATTGCGCATCGTGGTCTGTGCCAGTTGGCTCATGGCATACAAGTAGTCCTCCACTTCCAAAATGGCCTTGTCTGCATGCGAGACTTTATAATAAATCACCGCGTTTACTCCCACGGAAATGTTGTCTTTCGTAATTGCCTTCTGCTCTGGCACATCTACCGCCTTCACACGCATGTCCACTTTCGTCATACTCTGAAAAACAGGAAGCACGATGCGCCAACCTGGCTCACTGATTTCGGTAAAGCGTCCGATAGTAAATTTCACTCCGCGCTCGTACTGATTCACCTGCCTCAATGATGCAATTAAAACCAAAAGTATAATCCCGCCAAACGTAAAGAGTATTTCCATATACGGTAAGCGTACCGCAGGGTGGACTATTGTGCTACTGACACAAGAATGGCCCGCTCTCATTAGATGAAAGCGGGCCCTGTTAAGGAAATGTCACAATCGTGG
>CALRGX010000008.1 GCA_943358385.1 Parcubacteria group bacterium
GCATACTGCCAAATTTTCTGCTCCAGCTGCAGGCGCATCTCAGCCTCCGAGAGTTGCCCTTGAAGAAGTCGTGCAATGTATCGATATTCAAGCCCTAGGGACTCCATACGTTCGTAGGAGAGACCTTCGGCATGCAGATGGAGTACTTCATCAACCATGCCGTTTGCGAGCCGCTCATTGAGGCGTTTTTGTATTTTTTCTCTCAATACTTTCATATCTGGTTTTAGCCCGAGCCAGTGGACGCTATGAGAAAATGGCGACATGTCTTTTGTTGTTGCAGGAGGTGCCGCGGCAATCTCGAGTGCGCGAATGAGACGCACTTTGTTGCGGCGTTCACTGTTATTCATGCCTTCTGCGCGCCGAGGATCTTGCATTTCCAACATCTCAAATAATTCGCCTACAGATTGTCCTGCAAGTGTGTCGCGCAGTGCTGCATTTTTTTCCACAGACGCTGGCTGCACGAGACCAAACAGTGTGTCGATATAGAATCCAGTGCCGCCAACCACCAGTGGCGTTTTCCCACGACGCACTATATCGTCCATCGTTGCCCGGGCATCCTGCGCAAAATCGTGCGCTGTGTAGGTCGCCTGTGGCTCCACTATATCTAAAAGGTGATGCGGGATTCCGTCCATCTCCTGTGCGGTCACCTTACCAGTCCCTATATCAAGCCCGCGATATACCTGCCGGGAATCGGCGGAGATGATTTCGCCATTGAGTTTCTTGGCCAACGCAATAGAGAGGGAAGTCTTCCCTGATGCGGTTGGTCCTACGATGGTAATGACGCGTGCCATACCCGCACCCTAAAAGAGAATGCACCGTGCCGCAAGGGCACGGTGCATCAACGTCAGCGTTACTGCGCGAGATAGCGCTTAATAGCTTGGGCGTCGTCTTCGGTGATCATCTTCTGCTCTCGGTACACCGCGAGCATGTCGCTGATTGAAAGGACCGATGCCAGCGGAACATCAGGCTTGGATAATTTGCGGATGCCTGATTTGCTGCGATCCAGATAGACGCCAATACCTGCCACTTTGTGTCCTGCATTCAAAAGCGCCTCCGCCGCCATCTCTTTCATTGTCTTTGAGGTGACGAGGTCGTCGATGAGGAGGACATGCTTGGCTTCCATCGAGCCGTTCGTTGCCGATGAATCGGTATGTACACGAAGGCGGCGCAAACCTTTGCTGTCTTCGGACTTCATAAGCGAGACGTGAGCAACCGGACTTCTGATGTCGTGCAGGTAGCGTTCGGCAGCTTGAGCGAATGGACGGCCCGCATTTGGGATACCAGCGATGGCGTCAAAACGTATGTGACGTTTCGCCACTGCTTGCACGATCTCAATCGCGATACCACGCACCAGGTCGTCTGTGAGCGGCCCAGGTTTGGGGTTGCTGTCGGTCCGCAGGTTCAAATAGAACGGCGAGAGTGGTGCGTGCGGATTCTTGTCGTGCAGGGACAGGCGAAAGCCCTCCTTGGTGTCGACCTTGAACGCGCCTACACGCATGAGACTCATAACGAGTTGTTGCTGGCACTTGGTGAGCATTGGTTTCCTCCAGTTCTGTGCAGTCTGGGCGACACTCTAGCATGCAGAATGGTGCGCTGCATGTGCAGCCAGAATAGAGTTGGGCGGGCACCTTTGGTGCCCGCCCTGTATTTCTCTATCTGTCTGTATTCAGTATTTCCGGGAAGGCTAGATGTATCTCTGGGCGAGATATTGCCTAGCCTTCGCCTGCTGCCCTGCTGCAATGTTCTCGGCCACGCGCTCTGCGTTCCCGACCCAATCGTCGCTACCGAAAATATCGCGACCACAGACGACGAAATCCGCACCCCCAGCGACAGCATCGCCAGGAGTCATCACTCGTTTCTGGTCATGTGTACTTGCTCCTGGCAAGCGTACGCCAGGAGTAATCCTCAAGAGCTTCTGGCGTTCGCCGACGTTCATGAGCTGCAGCTCATGTGGGGAACTGACGAGAGCATGCCCACCAGCACGAGCAAATCGCTCAGCAAAATGTGGCACCGTGTCCTCGACCTTCTCGTTGTAAGTGTCGAAGCATTCTTCATCCGATGTGTCGGTCAATACGGTGACACCGATGACCTGTGCCTTGCCTGCAAAGCGAACGGCCGCTTTCAGTGATTCCAGTCGTGCGGACGCGTGCACCGTGAATCCCCACACGCCCAAATGAGAGACGCTTTTGGCAAGACCGGCCATCGTGTTTTCGATGTCGAGCCCTTTGATGTCCCAAAAGATCTTCAGGTGTGGAAAGAAGTGCTGCAGATGCACGCGAAGGGCGTGACCAACGGTGATAGAGCTGCCCAACTCAATCGGCATATGCATTGCTTCCAAGCCAATCTTGAAGCCGCCCACGTGGGGAACCAACTTCTCGACGGCGTACTTGTCTTCCTTCGTGAATGAAGGACGATCCCACGCACAGAAAATCCGCTCGTGGGGTTCCAAATTCGCGTAAGCTGCTTTCATCAGTACCTCCAAAGAGCCATTGTGGCTGGGGAGAGCATACCAATCATTTAAGAAAGGTCTAGAATCCAATCGACAAATGCGGTAGAATCGGTGCATTGCCAGAATGGCGTAATGATAGAGCCAGGCAGCGCAGACTCGCAATTGGTCAGGTTGCTTGTCTCGTGGGAGTGAGGTTGCTGACGAATGCCGGAGTGGCGTAATGGTAGCCGCGCACGACTCAAAATCGTGTCTCGTAAGGGGTGAGGGTTCAAGTCCCTCCTCCGGCACAGAAAACAGTTGAGCCGAGAGCGTGCCTCTCGGCGATTACTGTTTTTGCCGGGGCGGGACTTGAAAGGCGGAGCCGGTATACAAGACGAGCGCAGCGAGTGCTTGTCGGCGAGCCAGGGCAGGAACCACTTTCCCGAGCGCGGAGCATGCGAGGGATTAGTGAGTTGCGCCAAGCCTCCTCCGGCACAGAGCCAAGCGATAGGGCGGAGAGAAAAGTGGCTGGTCTCTGTAAACGGGTGGAAAACTGGGCACGGGTGCATGATATACTCGCGCCATGGACAACGATAATCGTTACTATTCCAACTCGATTTTCTGGGTAGAGGTGGAACGCATCAAGCCAAACCCCTACCAGCCGAGAAAGACGTTCGATGAATCTAACCTGAATTCACTTGCTGAATCAATCCGCCAATACGGCGTTTTGCAACCATTGGTGGTTACTCGACAGGAAATAGAAATTCCAGGCGAAGGCATTCGTGTAGACTACGAATTGATTTCTGGTGAGCGACGTTTGCGCGCCGCGCGCATTGCGAAAGTTGCACAGGTCCCTGTCGTCATCCGGTCTCATGAAGAGAGTGACAAGATGAAACTTGAGCTCGCTATCATTGAAAACCTCCAGCGTGAAGATTTGAATGCACTGGATCGTGCGAAAGCATTTCGCCAACTTGTTGAAAGTTTCAATCTCACCCACGCAGAAGTGGGCCGCCGTATGGGAAAGAGTCGCGAGTATGTTTCGAATACCCTGCGCATTCTACTTCTCCCCGAAGAAATGCAGCAGGCATTGGTAGATGGACGTATTTCTGACGGCCATACGCGCCCGCTCTTGATGCTTGCCGATAAACCGGAAGAGCAACTAGTCTTGTTTAAGGAAATCGTAGATAAAAAAATGACGGTCCGTGAAGCAGAGGCCGTGTCGCGCCGTGTGGCCGTAGAGCGGGCTCGCAAGCAGAACTTGCCGCCCGAGCTTCTGAATCTAGAAAAGGAGCTCACTGAAACGCTCGGCACACGGGTGCGCATCGAGCCACGCGAAAAAGGCGGCAAAGTGCTCATCGATTTCTTCTCATCGGAAGATTTGGCTCATTTGGTAACGGCAATCGCTGCGCGCCAAGCACATGCTGCCGATATGCCCAATTACTTGCCGCCACCGTCCGATACTCCCGTTTTGGATAGCATGGTTGCTAACGATGCACCGCTTACTATAGAAGAAGTCGTCACCGACACGCTGACCCCAAAGGAAGAGGAAGATCTCTACTCAATGAAAAATTTCAGCGTTTGACCTGGCAGGACATACTTTCTATACTCGGCACTGGCATCAGCAAAAGGATTCACTACCATGACACAGACGAGTGCGCATGCAAGCGTGCGCTGTCCATTTTACGGAGTCGGCCAGACGTGGGGGCTGATCCGCTGGGAGTGCAATCAGTGTGCTTTCAAGAACCTCCATTCGCCATGCGATATGGAAGTTGCCGGCGAACGTCCCGATTGGGATCGCTGTGTCCGCAAAAGCCAGACATCGCAATCAGAAATAGACGGCCTGATGAAGCAGACGCTCTTGAGTATGATGCCGCGCGAGCCGGACATACCATTCTCCCAATGGTTCGCGAAAGTTATGAGCCGGTAATCCCGCCGTGCATCGTCCAAGGCGCCTCGCTCTCGAGGCGCCTTACTGTTGCCCCAATGCTGAGCGAATGTGCTTTTTCGCCATGGTGGTCTTCGCAATGTCGAGCCATTTCTTGCTCGGCTTTGCGCTCTCTTTTGTGGTGATTTCCACGATGTCACCGTTGCGCAGTGCGGTATCCAAGGACACCAACTTACCGTTTACTTTTGCCCCCGCAATATGGTTGCCAATATCTGAGTGCACCGCATACGCAAAATCGATAGGGGTTGCCATCAACGGCAAATCGATAGGGTCACCCTTGGGGGTAAAGACGAATATACGGTGCTCAAAGAAATCGTCTTTAATATTCTCCAGGTACTCGCTTGAATCAGAATCGTCTTCTTTAAATGCGGCAAGCTGTTGCACCCATTGGGGTACATTTTCGTTTCGCTTGGGGGTGGCTTTCGTTATTTGGCCCGCTCGGCGTGGGAGGAATTGGCGAACCCATTCAGCACCCGAGCCACGGCCACCACTTAAGTAGCCGCTCTCCTCTTTGTATGAAAAGTGCGATGCAATACCAAACTGTGCCTCTTTGTGCATCGCCTCGGTGCGCACCTGAATCTCAAGTGTGCCGCCATCACCCGTGTACACGGTTGTGTGAATACTTTGGTAGCCATTTGGTTTTGGGTTTGCAATGTAGTCTTTGATTTTGCCAGGCACAGGGCGCCAGTGTGCGTGAATGATGCCCAGAGTGTTGTAGCAGTCAGCCATGCTGGGAACGATGATGCGCAAGGCGAGGATGTCGTGAATCTTGGTGATATCCCAATCTTTGCGCTCCAGTTTCTTGTAGAGACTGTAGGCACCCTTCTTGCGCGCTTCGGTGTGGAATTGGCGTATGCCCGCGGTAGCCATCTCTTTTTTCAGTGTGCGGTCGGTTTTTTCAAGACGATGCTCACTTTCTGTGTGGCGTTCCTTTAAATGTTTCTTTACTCGCTCGTATTCTGCAGGGAAGGCAAAAGGGAATACGGCATCTTCCAGCTCTGTTTTTAAAACACTCATACCCAAGCGATCGGCAATGGGTGCATATATTTCGAGTGTCTCCATGGCGATGCGCTTTCGCTTATGTGGAGGCACGTGTTCAAGGGTTTGCGCATTGTGTCGACGGTCCATCAATTTAATGATGAGTACACGGATATCTTGTGCCGTTGCGGCAAATAATTTGCGCAAACTTTCAGTGTGCCGCTCGAGCCCGCGGTAGCGCAAGGCACCAAGTTTGGTCACTCCATCAACAAGGCCGAGGATTTCATTACTAAATTCCTTTTCAATCGTTTCAGGAAGTACCCCCACATCTTCGATACTGTCGTGTAAAAGACCTGCAGCAATCGTGGGCGCATCCATACCCATATGTGCCAACGAGTGGCCCACTTCGGCAAGGTGCAGGAAATAAGGCTCCCCCGAGTAGCGTGTTTGGGCTTTGTGAGCGTCTCTGGCGAACGTATATGCCTTTTCAACGAGGGCAACGGATGCTGGCTCCTTCGCCTGCATTTCTTTGATAATACTCTCGAGAGATTTGACGGATGCCATAAGAATATACATACTACGCCCCAGACTGTTTTAGGCAAGGAGGAAAGCATGGAAACCCCATCGAGTCTCTCGATCCAAGATATGAATGAAAGCGGTGCCAAGGTGGTCGCACTCATTGCACGGCTGCCCACACCCCCGCACTTTCGAACACAGCGACCATCGCCCGTCGGCATGACGGTCCGCGAGTATCTGGATCTGCTGAGCGCTGGCGACAAGGCCACGCACGCCTGCGGGTGCGGATGGAAAGGCACTGCCTCAGGAGACGCCGGCGCCTGTCCAGCTTGCGGCGGGGTAGTCACCCCTCAAACGTAGCGCTGTCAGAACAGCACCGAACCACAACCACCTGCATGCAGGTGGTTGTTACTTTTTGGAGGCTGCTTTTGTATTTTTTGTGGCGTCTTCCGTCTTATGCGGATTGTGGTTTGGGCAAGTTTTGTTGCTGCAACGCTCGGGAATTGTTTTTGGTCACCGATAATTTTCTCGTCGCCACTCGAAAATTTCCGCGACCCCGACTCGCGATTTCGTGTGCTCACGAAATATCGCTCCGTCTCACAAAAACGAGCTGTGCAAGAAGCGAAGGCTTCTGGCTGCCAGATTACTTTTCAGTCTTATGCGGATTATGATTCGGACAGGTTTTGTTGCTGCAACGCTCGGGAATTGTTTTTGTGCCATCCATCATGAGGGCGCTACAGATCTTGCAGATGTTGCCGGTAGGGCGGGCCTTAATGGCTAGTTTGCAGTCTGGGTAGTTCGAGCAAGAAAAGAAAGGGCCGAATCGTCCACGCCGTTCTACCATCTCTCCATTCTCTCGTTTGGCAGCAATACAATCTGGGCATTTGACGCCGGTGGAGTTGAGGAGTGCATCTTTCTTTATATATTTACACTTAGGGTAGCGCGAACAGGCGATAAATTTTCCAAAACGTCCTTCGCGCTCGGTCAGCTGGCCCCCATGCTTTTCAAAACACTCGGGACACGTTTCCCCGATTTCTCGCGGCGGCTCGATGATCGAACCGTCTTCTTTGCGTGCGCCATGGCATTCGGGGAATTTTTTGCAGCTCATAAACTTTCCGTTGCGCGAAAGTTTAAATTCCATGGGGCCAGCACACAGTGGGCAGGGAAATTCTGCCGGGACATCACCAAGAGAGGTAATTTTCGCGATTTTCTTCTTGCTCTTCACTGCCTTCGTGAAGGGACCATAGAAATCTTTGAGTGTCTTCACGTACTCACGCTTGCCGTCAGCTATTTCATCCAGCTCATCTTCCATTTCCGCAGTAAAGGAATCACTGATGTAGTCTTTGAAATGTTCTTCAATAAAGCTCGATACCACGTCGCCGGTATCGGTGGGGATGAGGGTGCGGCCTTCCTTCACTACGTAGCCACGAGTTACCAGTGTATTGATGATGCTGGCGTAGGTGGAAGGGCGCCCAATACCGCGCTTCTCCAGCTCCTTCACCAGGCCCGCCTCACTATATCTGCCTGGCGGCTGCGTTTGCTTGTGCTCGCTCTCGATACTCATCAGTGAAAGCTTTTCTCCCGCTGTCACTTTCGGCAATTCCACGTCTTCGCCGCGTGCTTCGGGATCTGCCAGAAGCCATCCTTCAAACACCACGCGTGATCCGTTGGCAGTAAATGCAGGAATGCCCGCTCCTTCAGCAACAGCAGTAATAGTGGTGCGCATTACCCGTGCGTCGGCCATTTGGCTCGCGAGTGCGCGGGCGCGAATGAGGCGATAGAGTTTCTTCTGTTCTTCGTTGCTGCCGGCAGAAAGTTTGCGTGGGTCGGTGGGGCGAATGGCTTCGTGTGCTTCTTGTGCTGATTTACTTTTGGTCTTGTATTCCTTTGCTTCTGCAAAGGTTGGACCGAACTCTTTTGTCACCTGGGAAACCAAGGCTCCTTGTGCTTCCTTGGCTAGATTGGTTGAGTCGGTACGCATGTATGAAATGTGTCCTGCTTCGTACAGTTTTTGCGCGACCTGCATCGTGCGTGACGGTGAAAAACCAAATCGCGTGGAGGCGGTCTGCTGCAGTGTAGAGGTAGTAAACGGCGCACGTGTGGCGCGCTTCTGTTCCTTTTCTTCTACCGACGCAACGCCCCATGCACCTTTGCGCCCTGCGGCAAGGATGCGCTCTGCTTCTGCTTCACTACGTGGCTCTTCGACGCAGCTAGCTACAAAGAGTGCGTTTGCCTTTGTTTTAAACTGAGCGGCAAGCGTCCAGAAGTCTTCGGGGATGAATGCGCGAATTTCGCGCTCACGCTCCATGATGATGCGCAGAGCAGGGGATTGCACACGGCCAGCAGAAAGCCCGTAGCGTACTTTTTGCCAGATAAGGCCGGAGAGGTCATATCCAAAAAGGCGATCCAGCACGCGGCGTGCTTCTTGTGCTTCACGCAGCTGTGTGTCTACTGGTCGCGGGTGCTTCAATGCCTCGTTTACTGCTGATTCAGTGATTTCATGGAAGACAATGCGTTGCGGCTTTTTAAGTTTAAGCGCCTGCGCCAAATGCCACGCTATCGCCTCGCCTTCACGGTCGGGGTCGGTTGCCAAAAGGACAGTATCTGCTTTCTTTGCGAGGGCACTGAGCTCGCTGATGATTTTTTCCTTGCCTTTTACGACGACATAATTCGGTACGAAACCTTTTTCAATATCAATAGCATTCTTACTGCTTTTTGGGATATCGCGAATATGCCCCACGGATGCGCGGACGGTGTACCCCTTGCCGAGGTATTTTTCGATGGTTTTCGCTTTTGAGGGCGACTCTACAATTACGAGATGCATACAATAGATTGAAGGGTACACGCAAGGTGCGCGGGCGTACAGTACACGCTATCCCCATAACTTGCAAGTTTACACAAATATGCTATAATGCAATTTGACTGAGCACTCGTAAAGGAGCATCACCGTGAGCGCAGTTCATCACCTTGCCGACCTCGCCTCCAATAACGAGAACTTGCCTCTCCTCATCGTCGTAACGTTGCTTTTCCCCTTCGCGATGCTCTTTGTGGGCAGCGCGGTGCAGAGCATGATTCGTGCGATGCCTCGGCGCCTGTTGCGTCGTGAGTGAGCAGCAGCATGGCCGCCAGCACCTTGTGCTGGCGGCCACTACTACGCGCGGCGCAGCATCCCATTCCTCTCCACAATCAATCCGCTCAGTTCCATTTGCGCAATCAAGACCTGCACGTGATGCGCGGGTCTTTTCATGTGAGCCAACAATGCGTCGCGCGTCATAGGTTCGTGTAATAAGTGCATCACTTCGGCCTCGTCGCTGGTGAGCGTGAGTGGCAGAGTGGTCTGTGTCGCAGTTAGATCAATACCAAGGGCATCAAGGATTTCCTCGGGCGATGATACTAATGTAGCACCGAGGCGTATGAATTGGTGGGTGCCTTTCGTACCTTCGTTGAATATTGAGCCGGGAAGCGCTAAAAGGTCTCGATTATATTCAGCAGTGAGTCGTGCAGTGATTAGGGTGCCCGATTTTTCTCCTGCTTCAACCAGCAGCACTGCATGCGAGAGGCCCACCATGATGCGGTTTCGTTCGGGGAACATCCACGGTGCTGCATGTGCATCGGGGGCATACTCTGAAAGGAGCGCTCCGCCACGTTCAACAATCTCGCGCGCGAGCGTGTAATTGCTCCGTGGATACAACACCTTCCAATCCAGACCGGATCCAGGCACGCCCACACAGGGGAGTCCCGCATCGAGCGCAGCCCGGTGAGCGATAGCATCGATGCCGAGCGCTAGCCCAGAGACAATCGCCACATCGTATCCCCGCAAACCCGAAATCAGATACTCGCATGCTTCTTTTCCATACGAAGAATACTTACGTGAGCCGACGACTGAGAGCCACGGCATGTCGGGCGCTGGGAGTGTGCCGCGGCACCACAGTTTTTTTGGGGGTTGGGGAATCTCAAAGAGACGCGCGGGCACATCCCCTTGGCCAAGTTGTACGAGCTCGTGCTCCACGGTATTATCCTAACACTATGTTAGACATCAAATTCATCCGCGAGAACAAGGAGCTGGTAGTACTGGGGGCAAAGAAAAAGCACATGGAAGTGGACGTCGAGCGACTGCTTACGGTGGACGACCGTCGCCGAGAGCTGCAGCTATCCATGGATGAGAAGCGGGCAAAGCAAAATGCAGCGAGTACGAAAATTCCTTCAGCCGCTCCAACCGAGAAACAGCTGCTTCTTGAAGAGATGGGTCTGATTAAAGAAACGCTCAAACAGGAGGAGGAAGAGCTTAAAACCGTTATGGAAGAGTGGCGTGCGCTCATGGTGCGCGTGCCCAACATCCCCGACATGACCGTTCCTGATGGAGATTCCGACGAAGACAATCAAGAGTACAAAGTGTGGGGCGAAAAGACGAAATTTAATTTCACTCCGAAGAGTCACGTCGATTTGATGCTCGAACACGACATGGCCGATTTTGATCGAGGTGCAAAGGTTTCTGGCTTCCGCGGATACTTTCTCAAGAATGATGGTGCGCGATTGGCGTGGGCAGTATGGCGCTATGCACAGGATTTTTTCATGAACAAGGATTTTACTCCCATGATTGTGCCGTCGTTAGTGCGCCGTGAAGCATTTTTCGGCACGGGGTATTTGCCACAAGGCGAAGAGGATTTATACAAAACCCAAGATGGAGAATACTTGGCCGGTACTGCCGAAGTCGCCACCATGGGCTACTACATGGACGAAACACTTCCTGCGGCAGAATTGCCCAAGCGCTGGATTTCATTCTCACCATGCTTCCGCCGCGAAGCAGGGGCGCACAGTAAAGACGTGAAAGGACTCATCCGCGTGCACGAGTTCTATAAGTGGGAACAAGTGATTTTGTGCGAAGCCTCTCACGAAGAAAGCGTGAAGTGGCATGAATGGTTGAACCGCAATACCGAAGAGTTTATTGAATCACTCAACATTCCGTATCACACCGTGGTGAACTGCGGTGGCGATCTGGGCCAAGGCCAGGTAAAAAAATACGATATTGAATTGTGGGTGCCCGCAGAGCAAAAATACCGCGAAATTGCTTCCACCTCGTACTTCCACGATTTCCAGACGCGTCGTTTGAATATTCGTTACAAGGATGCGGAAGGAATCACCCGATTTACGCACTCCTTGAACTCAACCGCAATTCCCACGCCGCGCATCTTGGTGTCGCTTATTGAAAACTTCCAACGCGCTGATGGTTCTATCGAGATACCAGCAGTACTTCGCCCTTATGTTGGAAAAGAAAGCATCACGAAAGCCTAGTGGCGACTGGCTCACCGTGCATAAAAGGCACCAGCCTCAAGAAAAACAACGCGAGCGCCTGGCAAAAAGGCGTCAGAGGGGCCGCCTCATTATTCTGGGAGGCACGTTGGTGATCTCGCTGCTGGTAGCGGTACTCTTGATTGCGGCAACGCACGCACGTTCGCTTCAAATTGCACGCGTCGAGATTTCTGGAAATGCTGCCATTTCGACTGAGTTGCTGCAGAAACATACAGACGCATATTTGGCTCTCCTTTCTCGCGGCATTTTTGCAAAAGCAAATGCGAGCTTGTTTCCGACACCCGCGTTTGAAGCGAGTGTGGTGGGATCATTCCCACGAATAGAAAAAGCACAGGTGGAAATAATCGGTTTCATCGAGCCAGTGCTCTCCCTCTCTGTACAAGAACGCACAGCCTACGCCCGCTGGTGCCGTGAAGGGGGATGTTTTCTTATGGATGGGGGTGGATTTATATTTGCGCATGATGCGGGAGAATCGCGCGCACTCGCCACAGATTTCTATGGATTGCTTACTAATGATGTCGTCATTGGGCGCGTATACGCGCATGAAAGTTTCGAGAAACTTAAACTCCTTACGGCAGCACTTGCGCAGCGAGGTTTTGGCGCGGTGCGTGCCGAGCTAGTGGGCGAGACCGTGCATTTTACACTTGCGCGCGGTTTCATCGTGCGCGTGCCACTCATGAACGACCCTGAAACAGTCGCCTCTACGCTTGACGTCTCGCTCGCATCTGACGCATTGCGAGGAAAAAGTGGAAAGCTCGAATATGTTGACATGAGATTTGGTAATCGCGTTTATTACAAATTCCAGGGCGACCCGATTCCTTCTGTCGAACAGGCAGTGGGGGATGCTGAGTAATGGCGGAGGCGGCAACCGTAGGTTGCCGCCTGGTGCGTGCCGTGTGCCAGCGCTTTCTAGGCCATCATGCAGCGACTTACAGCAGCGGTAGTGTCGGGCAAGTGCGTGCAGACAAATTCGAGCTGTTGCGCATCCGCCAATGCTTCGGCGATTGCGTTCAAGTCTCGTTCGGTGAGCACACTGTACTGATTGTCTAGAAGAACCAGAGCTTCGAGAGCGGATGCTGTGGCAGGGGTAAGCGGTCGCTCGGTGAGCGACGCATACACCAAGTCGCGAAACTTGTTGCGCCATGTCTGCTCGCCTTCGAGTAGTGTGAGTATAGCTTTGCGAATGTTCATGCCAGACTCCCTTTTTCCTGCGACGCACCAGTACGTCTGCATACACTGAACACTACTGTATGCATTGTCGCAACTGCCATCTGTGCAGAGCTGTGGTAGGGTGGCAGCATGCATTTTTGGCAGACACTAAAGAAACCACTGATGGTCATGGCACCATTAGAAGATGTAACCGACGCCGCGTTCCGGCGTATGTTTGCTGCCTATGGAAAGCCCGATGTGACGTGGACAGAATTCACTTCGGCAGACGGACTCCTTCTGGCGCAAGGAGTGGGCAAAGAAAAACTCCTCAAGAAGCTGGAGTTTTCCGAAGGAGAGCGCCCGATTGTGGCGCAGCTCTTCACTTCCGATGGTGCGCGCATGGAACAGGCGGCAGCTCTAGTACAAGAGTTGGGCTTTGATGGATTGGATATCAACATGGGCTGTCCTGATAAGAAAGTAGAGAAGCAGGGATGTGGATCTGCGCTGATTAAAACGCCTGAAAAAGCAAGAGAGCTCATTCGTGCCGCCAAACGCGGCGCGCCACAGTTGCCCATATCAGTAAAGACACGCGCAGGGTATCGCAGTGATGATGAGCTGGTGCCGTGGCTCACAGCACTTCTGGAAGAGGACATTGCTGCGCTCACCTTGCACGCGCGCACGCGAAAGGATTTGTCACTCGTTCCTGCTAGGTGGGAGCTGGTGGCGCGTGCCGTGGAGTTGCGCAACGCGCTCGAGAAAGAAACCATCATTTTGGGGAATGGTGATGTGACGGATTTGAAAGACGCCGAGAGTAAGGTCGCAGAGACGGGGTGCGATGGGGTGATGTTTGGGCGTGCGCTCTTTGGAAACCCATGGCTCTTTACCGGGCACCACGCTACAGAACTCGAGCGCATCGAGGCACTCATACGCCACCTGCAGCATTTCGACGAACTTCTTTCCAGCCACACGCACTATGCAGTCATGAAGAAACACTTCAAGGCATACATTTCAGGATGGGATCATGCAAAAGACGTGCGCATTGCGCTCATGGAAACAAACGACGTGCAGTCTGCGACACACATTTTGACCGAAGCAAAAAAAGCTTTCGTATAGCTTATACACAGTGTTACTTTTTTGGGCGAGGTATATAGTCGATGTAGTTGCGATAGGGAAGAAGGAGAACCATGATGTCACGCCAGCAGCTTAACCTCGGCGACGGACGAATCATGAATATCATTCTTGCAGCGAGGGCGATCGCCAGTCGATCCGAAGTAGTAACAGCGTCAGGAATTGCGCGGGAACTAAAGTTCCGCTCCGCCGTTCCAGTGCTGCTTTCGGTCATCGAGCATGATGCCTGGGATGCTGCCCACTTGGACAAGCATTTCAAGTGCACGTTCGAAAAGCGTGTAGCGCATTGATGCATTTTCGAAAGGGGCGCTCCGGCGCCCCTTTTGTGCGTCCCATATCAACTTTGCCGTCAGTCGCCCCTCTCTGGAAGCCCGCAAATATTATTGCTCGTTTTTGGATGTGAAGTAGGGGAGGGTACACCCGCACACCTTCTCCCTCCGCGTGCAGATGGTGGTTCGTGTTCCACAGTCCTGGCTCACGGTAATTGTTGGTTTTAGATGTGAAGGTGTGCGGGTATACTTACTCGCATGGCCAAAAAGACTGAAGAGGAAAAGCGGCACAGTGCGCTGTATCGGGAGTATCGCCCACACACATTTAAAGACGTGCGCGGCCAAGATCAGGTGGTGTCGGTTTTGGAAGCCGCAATAAAAAAGGGCACTATTGCGCACGCATATGTATTTTCCGGTACGCGGGGCACAGGGAAAACATCCATCGCGCGTATCCTCGCACATGAATTGGGTACCGCCGATCACGATATCTACGAAATCGATGCGGCAAGCAATCGTGGCATCGATGACATTCGCGAACTGCGCGATGGAGTTGCTATGATGCCGTTTACTTCGCGCTACAAGGTGTACATCATCGACGAGGCGCACATGCTCACCAAGGAAGCGTGGAACGCCCTTCTGAAGACCCTGGAGGAGCCGCCAGCGCATGTGTTGTTTATCTTCGCCACCACCGAATTTCATAAAGTACCCGACACCATCAAGTCGCGCTGTGATGTATACACCTTTTCACAACCTTCGCGCGCGCTGCTTTCGGATGTCGTCACTGACGTAGCCAAGAAGGAAGGCTACACACTGGAGCGCTCCGCGGCCGACTTGGTTGCAACGCTCGCCGAGGGTTCCTTCCGAGACGCACTGGGCATCTTGCAAAAAGTACTCACCATCTCACACGACAAAAAAGTAGATATCACCGAAGTTGAAAAGGTCACTGGAGCACCTACGGGCAGCATGTTGCGAGCTCTCACGGCTGCGCTGCATGCGGGCGATGCACAGGCAGCACTTGTAGCAGTGCATCAGGCAATCCAGGGGAATATGGATGCACGTATGCTCCTTAAACTCATACTTGAGCGTGTACGTGCAGTGATGCTTTCACGAAATGCGCCGGATGTTGCCGCGCTTATCGCGCATGAATTTACCGAGGCTGATTTCGCAGAGTTGGCGGCTATGGGCAAGGATGCATCATCGAAAATAAACTCAAACCTTTTGCGGGCGCTGCTTTCCGCACACGAACAGATGGCATACGCGGCACTACCTCACCTGCCGATAGAGTTGGCAATTCTCGATTCGTTTGCACGCAGCGAGCTTCCTGCCAAATAATGTGTGGTGTTATGCAGAAAAGAAAAGCTGCCATCAGATACTTTGAACCCGAGGTGATGCATCGCCTTGAGGACCTGCCCAATATTGGGAAAGAAATTGCAGAGGATTTGCGGGCGATTGGTATCAAAACGCCCCAAAGCTTGAAAGGGAAAGATCCACTCACGCTATACAAAAAAATCTGTGCATACCAAGGACAGCGTATCGACCCGTGTCTATTGGACGTCATGATGGCTGTGGTGGCATTCGTAGGCGGAGCTCCATCGAAGCCCTGGTGGTTTTTCACACCAGAAAGAAAGAAGTTGTACAAGGTGTAGCGTTGCCGCGAGCAGTGTAGACTGTATTTCCAGATAGCTCTCTTGAAAGGGGTTCGACATGGTACAAAAACTGTCCTTCGAGACGGAGAAGATTCGCGCCCAAGAACGGTCCCAGGCATTTCAAGCACTGCTGCCTCTTGCAGCAATCAACCGGCTGCCGCAGATGCGGGAAACCTTTGATACGCTAGAAGAGCTGAAGACCAGTATCGCCCAGAAGGGGCAGATAGCACCCGGTGTCGCCGCAGTTCTTACGCCTCATCAGGCGAAAGACTACATCGATGCCATCAATGCTATAAGGCACGCACATAGGTCAATCGATGAGATGACCAGGATTCATCTCGATGGGAAGCCACGCTATGTGATTCTGATTGCCGGCGAGCGTCGCTTCCGTGGTTGCGTTGAGTTGGAAGAAGAGCACCCAGGAAAAGGTCCCATTGGCGCCTACAAGCGCAAATACTGGGTCACCTTGTGCGTGGGTATTAGCGTCGATGAAGCGTTGGAACTGCAGCTGCAGGAAAACCTGCACAAGCCGGTTCCTCCTGTCGAAGCTGCTGCGTACACACGTGATTTGTATGCGTGGCGGAAAGCTGCACATCCTCAGCTGAGTCTGGCGCAGTTTTCAAAAGACATTTCGCGATCAGATGGATGGGTGCGCGACGCGCTGCGTTTTTGCGAATTGCCACTTTCCATTCAGGCACTTGCAAAAGAACAGGGTCCGGTAAAGGTGCCGTTTCAGATGCTGGTCAAGCTCGAACGCTTTGCGTTTCGCATGCGTACTGAAGCGCAGACAATACTCAGCGAGCAAGACCTCCTCTCTCATGTGCATGTCGCACTCGCACGCCAGATGAATGCCAAGAAATTTGGTGAGCATCTACAAAGGCTTCTCGAAGCAAAAACGGGTGGCCAAGGCGAACTGTTTTCGGTGCAGGAGGCAGTGCCTCTGTCTCGTGCCGACACAGAAGAAACACTTTTTCGTGGACTCGTTGGATTCAAATCATATGTGCGTATGGTGGAAACACTACGTGCGCGTGGCGCATTTGGATCATCGAGCTATATCGAACCGCGTCAGGGTGGTGCAGTGGGTTCAGATACTTCACTGACGCTTCTGGGCGATTTGGGTGAGATATTCCAAGAGGTGGAAGCTCACACACGAAACCTAGCGGGGCGCACTGCACGAAAGATGGCAAAAGCTGTTCCTGCAGCTGATTCAGTCGCTCGCAATGCGCGACAGCTCGTAGCCAGTTCCAAGTAAACGTTAAACCCCGGCCGCATGCGGCCGGGGTTACTGTTTGTCATATAGTAGATTGTCAGGTGCTTTTTTTCGGAAACACCCGCGGTGCATCGGGGAACAAATCGCTGCTTTTCAGATGCTTGGGAGGCTGCGGGCGCACACGCGTGAGCTCGAAGTACCCTTTTTGATAGTAGACGTTCGCCTGTACCGCAATCGTGCAGTACTGCTGCAGTGGGCATGAACCGCACGTGCGCACATAGCGAGTACGCACCTCGGGATTATCCCAATCCACACCCATCAATTCACCGTCACGTGTTTCAGTAACGGGAGATTCACTGCAGAGCCTGCTTGAGAGAAGCCACAGTGCATCACCCAGCTCGCGCATGCCGATGTTGTGGCGTTTCATCAGTACTTTGTATACGTGCTCGCCAATGGGGCGCAGTTCTTCGTACCGTGCTTGTGTTCTACCAGGCACATGGATGGACTGAGTGGCGATTAGGATGCGCAAATGATGGAAATCAACCGGCGGAACCGTTTCTTGTGGGAACGGCTGCACGAGTCGGCAGGATTCCAAAAAGTAGGCCAGCATGTTTGCCATCTTTTTCTGGAAGCCCAAAAAACCGTCCTCGTTCAGATTTCCTGTGCGTCCCTGCAATCGCACCGTAACGCGATTGGTTACGTAGCGGTACAGGTCGCTCTGCTTGCGAGCTACAGAAAAAATGATGCGCGGGTCACCGTGCCAGTGCAAGACCAGCCGACGGGAATTTTCGATCCACGAGCGGGCGATTTGCTCGCTCTTGTAGGGAATCATGGCATGCAGGCGCTTCCGCACTTCTTCATACGGTAGCTGCATGGCGTGATGTGGGTCGAAGAATTCCGGAGACTGTGCGTGCAAGCCCACAATTTTGCGCATTGCGTACCCACTCTTGATTGTGCCGCGCATGTAGTGGCAGCTGTAAAACAGAATGAGAGCAGCGGTGCCTTTATCGGCACGGAGTGATTTAGGCAGCATATCCTGCGGGAGTAGAATGTTTTGGTACGGATATGCCCGCTGTCGATAGGCCTGTACGGCGGTCTGCACCACGAGAGTGGCGCGTCGCATCCTGATGCGCTCTTTCACGAGTGCCTCCTTTGCTAATGTACAACTGGGCGCATACTAGGGTAGGAAGCATGGCTCCACAAGGAAAGGGAATATGCATGGCCGATGATACAAAAAAGCTGCCGCCAGTGGTAAAACCACAAATGACGCTGTGCCCGCGGTGCCGCGGCAAGAAAAAATTCTGCAGCATCTGCAGCGGCAAGCGATGGGTGCCCATAAAAGCACTCGGCATCAAGCGATCATAGGGACGCTTTTGTATGCAGAACACACAAAGAGCTGATGCCGTTGGCATCAGCTCTTTACATATTTAAATACCGTGATACAGTATTATTAGACAAGAAATTAAACAGAAGAGAGGTGTCATGACAGCTAACCATAGCGTCGATACGGTAACCAATCCGTGCAGCAACTGCCGTGGTGTCGGGTCCGTTGTCGTTATGTGCTACAGCCGCGTGTGCCCGGTTTGCCACGGCATCGGTGCGGTCCAAGTACCTCGCCGGACCGCTCAGAAGTTTCCAGCGGCCGATGTCGTACAGTTGCTCGACGTGCGCGCCAAACGCCTGCGGAAGGAGTCGTAAGATGCCCATCAAGTTCACCGTATTCAGCGGTCCGCATACGTGCGGTCACTGCAACGGAAAAGGCAAGACTGGCTTTTGGCTCTGGAAGAAGGATTGCAGCGCATGCAAAGGTGCGGGCAAGATTTTTGTTCCGCCGGAGCAAGTGGTATGGCCAAAAGAGCATGAACGGCCGCGCTCACCGATTCGCCGAGATGAGGCCATCGACGTGGAAGCGGTGCCACCGGACGCACGGCCTTACATGCACGATCGTCCTCGTCGCCCTCCGCGACGGTAACGTTTTCGCTCTGGCGGCATGCGCCACAAGGTTTGCCCGAGGCCTCCGGCCTCGGGCAATTGTTTTATGGAAAAGGTACAACATGCGCCCTGCAGCTGCTATGCTACCTATATGAAACACGCAGCAAAAGAGCGCGCAGTGCAGTTACGTAAAGAAGGAAAGACGTATCAAGAAATACGCACGCTAGTGCCGGTTTCAAAATCCACACTCTCGTTGTGGTTGCGCGAAGTGGGGCTCGCCAAACAACAAGCGCAACGCATTACGGCAAAGAAGCGCGCCGCGCAGAGAAAAGGCGCTGACGCAAAGCATGAACAGCGCCTCCAACGGATGGCGGCCGTCTTTGCCGAAGCTAAAAAGGATGTGCCAAAACTTTCTCGGCACGATTTGTGGCTATGCGGCGTCCTTCTCTATTGGGGAGAAGGAAGCAAAGAAAAATTATACCGTGGCGGTCAGCAAATAGATTTCGGGAACACCGATCCAGCGATGATCCGCCTATTTATCCTCTGGCTGCGGCGCATTATGCATGTGCCCGACGAGTTGATTGATTTATCGATTTACATACACGAAAGTCATCGGACCCACATTGACCACATCAGTAGATTCTGGCTTGCGATTGCTGACATGCCTCATGGGATCATAAAGTATGTACACTATAAAAAACACAGAGTAGCGACGAAAAGGCATAATACAAGGGAGGAATATCGAGGAACGTTACGCATTCGTGTCCGGAAAAGTATTGCACTTCAGCGCAAGATTCAGGGGTGGATTTATGGTATAACAGAGGCACTTGGCAGAACCAAGTAAAAAATTTGGGGGATCGTCTAACGGTAGGACAGCGCCCTTTGAAGGCGTTTATCTTGGTTCGATTCCAAGTCCCCCAGCACTTCGACTCGCTTCACTCGCTCAGTGCGGGCACTACGCATCGTGCGAAGAGAAGTGCCCTGAGCTTGTCGAAGGGTAAGTTTGCATGCCCGCCCATAGCATTTGCGGAGGAGGGAGCTCGTTCGACAAGCTCACTATATAGGTTCGGACTCCGAGGAGTATCTGTGTTAGATTTAACCTGTGAATTTCTTAGAATATCACGAAGGTTGTGGGGCAAGCTTGGGTTGTTTTGGACCAACCGATAACTACTACACATTGTTTGGTACAGAGTTGCGTTTTTTAGCACCGCCAATAATAATTTCAGTATTGATTGGCTTGTGTGCTTATACTATTTTATTTCTACTAAGAAAAAGAAAGATAATTGAAATTTCAACACTACCCTTATTTTTAATAGTGATTGGCATCAGCTCTCTATCTCTATATTTTTCTATAACGCTTTTCGATATAGGTACCGTGCGTTACTAAAACTCCCTGTTCCCACGGAGTGCTAGGGTTGCAGATTTTGAACGCAAAAAGCCCCGTGGGACTTGGTGGTTAAATTTAGGAGACCGAGGAAGTCAGCAAAGATACCGTAAGCAGTACAAGATACGATACTCACAGGTATTTGCTTGCAGCGTCATTACGCGTGGTACTGTACTCCTATTGGTCTATGATTTCTCCTGAAAAGAAAGTGAGCTCTTCGCACAGAATTCCATGGGTAGCAATAGGGCTTCTGCTTCTTGCGGGCGTGATACTTCTCTCGAGCTCCACAGATAGTGGCTTCCAAGGGCGAGAACTATTGAACATATACGCACCTGCTTACACTTTTTTTAGTATTGCACTAGGAGGAGCTTTTTTGGTCGCGCTGGTACTGTTTGGCTGGGGTGCGAGTAAGTACCTCATGGCGCAAGACGAAGCTCGAAAACATCAAGGCATGCATCTGATTGTGTGGAGCATAGTCATTTTTGTACTGCTCTGTCTGGTGTGGTCCAGTATGCATTTATTGCAACCCACATTTAAAGTTACCAGTGCGCAGCCGATGATCCCGAAAAGTATTCAGCTACAACAAGGTTCCTCCGGATACCCAGCCCCTACGTTGCGTGAATATTCGAGTACAGGGGCAGCTGACCTCATGGCAAAGTCCAGCGCACCGTATGAAGAGACGTCCGTAGGAAGCGTTGCATATCCATCGTACATCCAGGCAGCGGACGCATCGATCAACGACACGCGCGAATTTCTGAAAACGAACTACAACGCCGACATGCATTCGCGCGATGTGCAGGGTATCGTCAAACGTGTCGAAACGACCGTGCGGGGCTACGGTGGTCGTGTCGATCAGACGTCGAGCTCGCCCAAGTTCGGCTCTGTGTCATTTATCGTTTCTGCGGAAAAGTTCGATGCATTTCGTGACGAGCTTGAGAAGATGGTACCTCCACGCTTCCTTTCGATTCATGTAAATTCGCTGAATCTTCTTCCGCAAAAGCAAAACATCGAAGTGCAGCAAGAACATGTAGAGAAAAGTCTTGCCGACTTAGAGTCGGATCGAGCGAAACTCGTTGCCAGTCACTCGGTCACGAGCAAATCACTCCAATATCAACTTGATTCTCATCTCGCCGCGGCCAGCGCATACGGTTTAGAACTTGGTAATTTGAACATAGAAGTATCCAGCACGGATAGCAGTTCGTATCGCTATTCTGAAATTATTGCGCGCATAAGCGAAGTCTCCAGGCTCCTCTCAGGATCACGGGCATCCCAGGCAGCTATCCGCACTAAAATTGCCAACGAGAACTCATCGTACAGCGCACAGCTGAATTCACTAGATTCAAGAATCAAGTATACAGATCAGAATCTTGAAGGCGTTAAGGCACAAGATCAAAAATTGCTCGATGACGTTGCTACGGTGAACGGAACTGTTTCTGTAACGTGGATAAGCATATGGCAGATTGTGCAGCTATACGTGCCCGCGTCATGGATTGCACTCGCGCTCGCACTTTGCGCCGTAGTTGCCTATTGGTGGCAGCGCCGACGCGAGAGCCTGTCCTAACCTCAAGCTGTCCAGTATAGAAGACGTACTTGCACAAGCCGTTATACGAACGGGCCCGCAAAAATGCGGGCCCGTGGGCGACTATGCGGCGCGTGAACGCTCAGGAAATGTAGTGACCACAAGGGTGCGTCCGGCTACCTCTTGTAGGCGCGTCTGTAGGCGCGACAAATTCACCGCACCCAGATGCACATGTGCCCGCAGTTCAGGTTTCCCGTGGATCCCCACACGCACCATGCTGTGTTGATGGTAGACAACCACGCAGAAGATATCGGCAACCGTCACCTCGTGCACGTTTTTGTGCTTTCGGATGAAGCTGGCGATAAGACGCAAGCTGTCCTCCAGTCGTACGATTGCCGTCCGCTTGCCAGCGCAGGCAGCTTCTTTCTGCTCTCGGAACAAATCTTTAAGCAGTATGTTCTTTGGGTCGTCCATGGTTTTCCCTCTGTGTATGACCGCGCGGAATATAGCACAAGCAGGACTTTTGTGTCGATAAAAGAGATGTCTATATGACGTGAGTAGCACACTGTGTTGGACTGTGCTACAACCGCATGAGTTTAAATCGAACCACGGAGGTTACATGATTCGTTATATCTTTGTGCTCATGAGCACGTTGCTGCTCTCGGGCTGCTACGTCACACAGGAACGACTCTTCGGCGAGGACGGAGAAAAAACGCCGCTCACTCCTGGGCAGTATGTGTGCCCCTATGTCGGAAAAACTGATCGCCCCATGACCGTGCGCTATGTGGCGGACGGGGCGAAACATCAGTACGTCTTCACCATGGATGAGGCATACGACCAAAAAGTGCCGGACTTGTCCGTATTGCGAGGCACGCGTGCGTTCTACCACGTGGCGAAAGACATCTACGTGGCAAGCTCAATTCCAGACTTGGAAGGTCCGTCGGGTCAATCGCACAAAGAATACATGAATCAAATCGTGCGCATTAGTGAACAGAAAATTGAATTCGTGAAGTATGTGGGTGAGCGTTACGGAAGCCAGCCTCCCGTTGAAACGGCGCTCGCCATTCTCAATAATGTGGAGCTCGAGTATGGGCGTGCAGAAAGCAAAGGATTGGTGTTTCTGAAAGGTTCGCTCGAAGAGATGCGCGATTTCGTGCGAGCGGTTGCTGAAAGAATCGCCGTCAAAGGTGGACCAGAAGTACACAGCTATGGAGAATGCACACTCCGCCAGTGAGTTTTTGCACCCCGTCTGCCGATGCAGACGGGGTGTACGTTTTTAGAAAGTCTAGCAATGGTAGAATGTGCACATGGCGAAAATAGCGGCTAAAGGAATAGGCAAAGAAATCGTGGTGCCCGCTGATTTGCGTAAAGAGCTGGGGAAGAAAGCGGCGATTGTGGCGATATGGAAAAGTCTTACCCCGCTTGCGCGGCGCGACTGGATTAGCTGGATAGAATCAGCCAAGCAACCGGAAACGCGTAAGCGCCGCATCCTGCAAACATCTTCAAAGCTTGCGTCGGGGAAGCGTCGTCCATGCTGCTATGCGGTAGTGCCGATGAATTTATACAAGGCACTCGGTGAGCTGCCCAAAGCAAAAGCGCAGTGGCAAACACTCTCGGCCGACGAGAAACGCGATTTCGCCGATTGGATTGATGGTGCAAAAACGTCAGGTGAGCGCGCGGTGCGCGTTGCCAAAGCCATGAACTTGCTTGTGGCAGGGAAGAGACATCCGTAAGTGCGAGGTGCCATCGTGCTGCGGTATTTGACGTATCACAATATTTGTTTTATTGTCACGCCAGTTTCATCCAAAAGAGGACAAAGCCATGTCTGAACAAGGCTTCATCGTGGTTAACAAAAAAGTAGAAGCTCAGGTGCGCGCGAACATGCGCGTAGAAGACGTGACGCCGGCAGTGCTGACGCTCGTGCGCGCAGCAGTTGCTGTGCACGAGCATGCATTTCACCATCCCGAGGTCTCAAAAGAGATAGTGCTTGGCGTTGCTGTCGACGGTTTCGATGGTGGGGTAGCGTACCGCGCCAAGTCGCTGGCGCTTCTCAAAGACCGCAAGGCAGCACTAAAAGATGTGCTCGCGTCGGCCAACCTGCGCCGTGCGTTCGGTTATTCCTACATGCATGCGGCAACCGCAACGGATCCCTCACGCGACGCATTCGTGGCGTTTGTAAGGGATGCCTGGGATGCCGGGGCGCATCAGTACGCGGTCAACGAATGTACTGTGGAAGGCGGACTCAACAACGAGTACGGTGTGGCTATGTGCTTTGCCTGTCACCTCGCCATGTGGGGCAAGCAGAAAGGGTTGATCGTGTAGGCGACCCGACGCAATACAAACAGCCGCGCAAAGCGCGGCTGTTTTTCTGTATTCTTTTTTCAAACTGGCGACTGATGATAATTGACTAATTGCATAATATATCATATAATACAGTCCAGATTTGCACGTAGGAAACAGGAGACTAACAAATGCGACTACTCTCATGGGTTCCTAAGCCGGTACTCATGATGGGCAGGATTGTGTGGGGCCTGTTTGCCCTGCTCGGTATGCTCATCACCGGATTGCTGGCGTTCGAGATCGTCAATCTTGACCCACGGAAGTTCGACCCTGTTGCACTCGCACTGAACTGCAACGACCCATGCATTATCAAGCACAATCCTGGCGGCAGTGTCAATCTGTTCCAGATGGCGGCCGACAGTGTGCTTGCTGGTGCTCGTAAGCAAGTGGTTGTCGACGGTCTCTGTGGGTCGTCTTGTGCTTTCTTTGCCGACAAGGCCCGGGCACGAGTATGTGTTACGCCTCGTGCGGTGATGGCTTTTCACAAAGGCATGGTTGGCGACGATAAGCGTTTGCGCATCACTTTGCATCATTCACATGACATCGAGCAATGGGTGATGAAGCGCGGCGGGTATCCCAGCAATGGCATGCTCGAAATGAGGTTTGCCGATGCAAAAAAGTTCTGGCCCGTTTGTCCGAGCTTGTAAGTATCTGCAAGAAATGCTGCCCGTCGACCAAGTCGACGGGCGGTTCTCTTTTTAATGGTACGATTCCAGACATACATGTATGTATCGCATTACTCCGTATCTATGCGCCGTAATCACTGCCGCCTCACTGCCACTGGTTGTTGCCGCTCAAACGGGGAGCATCGATCCAACAGGTGAACCATCAAAGGAACCTACCGATATTCCTGCTGCTCCTGACGCACCAATGGAAGAAGCTCCGGCAGCCGAGCAGCCGGTCGCTGAAACGCCCCAGAGCAATCCTGTAGGTACACCTGCTGCAGCCACCACTGCATCTGCTGCTGATGGGCCCCAAGGAGAGCCTGCAGTCCCTGCAGCCCAGATATCGAACCTTCTACAGGCGCCATCTGCAGCACCCAGCGCTGTGCCGATAGCGCAGGCAACGACAGTACCTGCGGAAGCCATTGCGGAAACGCTTGAAGCGGTACCGATCTCACCTCCGAGCGTGCTGCTCTGGTTGGTGCTTGGTTTTTTTGCGCTCCTTCCATTCGGCTATGTGGTCACCCAGCTGTTGCAATCAAAGAAGCAGCACTCCGAAACCGACGATACCGAGGACGGATGTTTCAACCTCAAGAAGATGCTCGATGAAAAATTGCAAGAGCTTACCGATGTGCGTGGCAAGATCGAAGGTAAAGCCAAGGCCGTTGCAAAAGATGCGCTCTATGATGCGATTGATGGGACCGCGACGAAAGAAGCCTTGTTGTTGCTTGAAAAAGCCGAACGGGAATTCGAGCGCGTTAAGAAGCTGTACGAAAAATGCATGATCGATGTTGAAAAATCGACTCTCGTAGGAACGATTGTTGAGAATAGTCTTGCTGATGCAACGTTTCTCAAAAAAGTGAAAGTAGAAGAAACTATGGTCCAAGACCTCTGGACGGTGCATCGCGTGTCGTTACGCGAAAAGCAACTTGCAGAACTTACTAAACAGGTAGCTGACGGTCCGTGGTACGCACATTTCTGGAAACCAGGTAGTGATGATATGTGGGTGGTCTTTAAAGACATCAGCTACCAAGTAAAAGTGTCCGACAAAGCTACCTGGACGGATGCATTGGCACATGGTGCCGCGCTCGGGATTCCGCCAGAACAAATGGATTTTGTGACAGACTAAAAGTTGTTTGAAAGCAGGTGGTGCGGTGAAAGTAACTCAGGTGAACAAACAGAAGCTGACTATACGCACGATATGAATAAAATCGCACTCATTGTCGGAACTATGGTGCTCTTGGCCGCGGCTGTGGGCGCGGTGCTCTTTTTTCGCGCCGATGCTACCGCGCGCGTAATGGCTGAAGAAGATGCTGTTGAATCAATAATTGGTTTGTATCCAGAACTGGAGGCGTACAAAACAACTTCTCTGCCACCGAGTTCGATTATTACCAAGCAGCTGGGCACTGGCTGGTATGTTGCTTTCATCGAAAGCGGTAGTGGTATCCCAGGCATTTTGACTGCGCGTTGTTATCGTGTTTCTGAAACAACCCGTGTCGAACAGGTCGGTACTTTCACTGCACAGGGTGGGCAAACAGCAGAACGTATGCAGCTGGAAACATGTAGCCCCATTTTTTCAGATGAACAAGCGCCTGTTGCAACGAGTACCAGCACCCAGCCAGGAAATTCAGGCATACTCCCATACGGCAATACGACGCTCCGACTTGGTGAGCGTGCCCAATTTCCGGCACTCTCGGTTAAACCGGTCGCCATTGAAGAAGATAGCCGCTGTCCGAGCGACGTGCAGTGTATTCAAGCGGGCACGGTCCGCATCCAAATCGAAATGGTTTCTGCCCAAGGCACAAGTACCGGCATACTGAAGCTCGACGAAGTATTTGCCACAAAAACAGAATCGATCACCATGGTGGGAGTAGAGCCGGGCAAGATCTCGACCGCCACCACCTCGCCTGATGCATATCTCTTCACGATTAAAGTCGTGCCGCAAGGCCTTTTGATTAAACCAAAGACCCCAGGAGAGTGTTTTATTGGCGGCTGTTCATCTCACATATGCTCTGATACGAAAGATGCTGTATCGACCTGTGAATTTAGGGAAGAGTACGCGTGCTACAAAACGGCAGCGTGCGAAAGACAGCGTGATGGTGCTTGTGGATGGACCTTGAGCGCCGCCTTGACCTCGTGTCTTGCCGCAGCATCGAGCGGCACGATTGCAGAATAAAGACGACTGGTGCGCAAACTGCCGAGTATGCTAGGGTACTTTTGGGCGCGCTCATTCGAGCGACGTTCTTTTGCAGACTAAACAAGGGTGGAGAACAGCGATGAGTCTCATCGACTTCAGGATGCGAGGCGACGTGGCGCCGGAGAAGCCAATACCGATCTTTGAGTTCTTCAGCGCGTGGAAAAATGAGCGTGCGTTCAATCGCAACGCTTTCGGTAAGCTGGTGGACGCAGTTGGGGTGCCGGTCATTATCGACACTTCGAAAGACGAGCGTCTCGGACGCATCTTCTCGAACCGTACGATCTACCGCTACCCTGCGTTTGATCGCTTGTACGGCATAGAAGATCCGATTCGAAGCATCATGCGTTTTTTTGAGCATGGTGCAGAGGGTCTTGAGCAATCTCGGCAGATTCTGTACTTGCTGGGGCCGGTCGGCTCGGGCAAATCGACGATCGTCGAGACGCTGAAGCGCAAGTTCGAAGATGCCGCGGTGTATGTGCTTGCGGTCCCAGGAAATGAGGGCGGCAAACCGGTACTCAGTCCAGTGTTTGAGAATCCTCTCGGGCTTTTCGACGCTGAACTGCACGGTAAGCAAGTTGAAGATCGTTTCCAAATTCCGCGGAGTCGTCTGTGTGTACCGATGTCGCGATGGGCGAACGATCAGTGGAAGAAACTGGGCGGTGATATGTCCAAGTTTTTGGTCGTGAAGCTCACACCATCGATGGTAACGCGTGAATGTGTTGCCCGGGTGGAACCTGGTAGCGGACACTCTGCCGACGTGGGTACACTGATTGGTCGCGCGACTACTATGACCGATGGAGACATCTCGTCTGCGTACGAGTACTCAGGAGGTCTTAACCGGACCACGCAAGGCGTCCTTGAAATCTTCGAGATGTTCAAGGCCCCGGAGCAGCTCTTGTATCCGCTCATCGGCGCAACCCAGGAGCACAAGTATTCTGGTGCGGGTTCGATTGGCGAGCTGCCATGCGAAACAGTGTTTCTGGCCCATTCCAATGAGGCGGAATGGCTTGCGTTCAAGAAGTCCAAGAAGGATGAAGAGAAGTCCAAGAAAGATACCGAAGTTGCCGTGTCGCGTCATGACGCTCTCATTGACCGTATCTACCCAGTGCATGTGCCGTACTGCGTGCGGCTCACGGAAGAAGCGAAGTTGTACCAACAGTACCTAGCCAACAGCGAATTGTGCAATGCACCCTGTGTGCCTCGTACGCTTGAGCTCTTGGCTAGATTCGCCATCGCCACGCGCGTGCATAGCGCTGATCGCGACAAGCGGATCCGTATCTACGATGGGCAATCCATAGGGCAGAAAGAAAAGTCTGCCGATGACTTTCGAAAAGAAGCTAACTGGCGTGAAGGAATGAATGGCATTTCCACCCGGTTCCTTTTCAAGAAGTTGCCAGAAATTGCCGAAGCCAATCCCGCAGCTGTGGGACTGGATCCGGTAACCTTGCTGGACGGCTTGCAGAAGATTGTGGTGCGCGAAGGCATTCCCGACTTCTCGGGGCGCTCCGCAGCACATATTCTGGAGCAAGACATCGCGCCTGCATGCAAAGAAGTCGTCACGCGTCTGATGCAGCATGCATCCTTTGAAGACTTCGAAAGTCACGCGGTGGCGAAATTCGATCAATACATCGCCATTGTGGATGCGTACTGTGAAGATGAGCTTTACAAAGACCGCGAAACTGGTGAGGTGTGGTCTCTCGAGCGAGTCGATGAAGCTCTTTGCAAGCTCGAGCGTGGCATGAATGTCGTTTCTCCAAAAGATTTTCGCTACGAAATGCTCAAGACCTTCCTTCGCCACAAAGCGGATATGAGTAAACAAGGGATACCCGCATGGCACGCAATGCAAGAGTCGCTTAAAGTAGCATTCGAGCGCAACATCATGCCCACCAAGGAAGAGCTCTTGCCGCTCATCAACTACAACAAGCGGAAAGAGGTCAAAGAGCAAGAGAAGCACGATGCTTTCGTGGCGCGCCTCATGAAGCGGGCACGGTGCAGTGCACTGCAGGCTCGACTCATGGTGGAGTGGTACATGGAGAAAGGGTCGTAAGAAATATGTGGCCGCCGACTTTGTCGGCGGCCATTCTGCATATACACACGGTGGCTACCAGCGTAAGAAGTAATCATCCCAATCGTCTCTACACATTCTGCAGAAGTGCAGGGTCCTTCATTTTTACAAATACGTACTATGATAGAATTCGCGTTATGAAAAACACCCTCATTGTAGTCGCGGTTGTTCTGGTGCTTGTTGGAGGCAATTACCTATACGCACGACTGTCACCCGTAGAACCTGTGTACGAAGATATCAACCCGCCCCCACAGCAGGTAACCCTGTCTGGCACCTACGAATGCTTACCGCACCTTGATTCCGAAGGCCCGCAGACCGAAGAGTGCACCTTTGGGTTTGTGACCGATGATGGTGTGCACTACGCAGTCAATTTTGGTGCCTCACCTGATGCCATGCAGCAGTTTCAAAGTGGCGCGCACGTAACTGCAGAAGGATTTATAGTGCCGAGAGAGGCTCTCAGTACGGACGAATGGCAAAAGTACAACATGAAGGGTATGTTTACTATTACTTTTGCAACGAGTGCAGGAAGTGCATCAGGCAAAATCGATGTCGGCGTCGTGTGCGCGGGAGCACTCGCCTACATGACTTTCCCCGATGGCGCTGCGGCAGAGACATTTATTGCTGAATGTAAAGAAGGTAAGCATCCGGAGGTGATTGAGCGATACAAATCAGAATTGAATGTGGGCGACGGTGCCGCTATCTAGCCACACCGTGGCGCCACTTGACTGGCCCCTGCTTCTACGTATAAATACCCGCTGCCAGGTTTCCTGGCTGTATTGATGGAGAAGCTCATGAAGAGGCTCTTTGTGCCTGTTGTCCTCGCTGCATTCCTCCTCGCCGGGCCGGTTCCGGCTTGGGCATGCAATTGGGGAGATGCACAGGCAAATATCACCTGGGTCATCGACCGCGATGCTGGTGCTCAATCCTGCTTCGCCGAGGCACGCCGTTGCCAACGTGTGCGCAATCACCAGACCGGCGAGATGGTGACATCCGGTGGATGCAAGGATGCGTTTGACGCCGTCTTGCATTGCCAGCGCCACAATTCGGGTGTCCAGAACGGCATTCGAGCATGCGAATCGCAGGCGCGTCAATACTTGAGCGAGCGCGGGAAATAGTTCTCGCGCAGGACATGTAATAAAGAGCCGACATCATGAATGTCGGCTCTTCCTACAAGTTGATTTGTGCTACCATCAAGGTTATGACCAAAGGCATCATCGCGGTAGTACTGAGTCTCGCACTTGTGCTTGCAGTATTCTTAGGTGGTTCAATTCTCTTGCGCAATGCGCGTGCGAGCGTGGCACAAAACCGTGGTGAAGCGTTTGTTGCCAAGTTGTATGCTGAGTATCAGATTATGGGCAAGAGTTGCCAAGGCGAAGATACTGACGGTGATGCGTATGTGTCGTGCGACTTTCGTCTTAAAAACCCGACCGATGCAGAGCGCGTGGTTCATTTGCAATGCCCCACTATGTGGAAAGCCTTTTTGGGGAATACCTGCAAGGAATCACGCCTAGTGTTACCTCAGTAGTTATGCGAAAAGAGAAAGTGGCAGAGAGTGTCGATGAGTACCTGGCAGGACTTCCTGCGCCAGAACGAGCGGTGCTAGCCAGGATTCGTGATGCGATTAAGTCAGCTGCACCCAAGGCGGAAGAAGTTATTAGCTACCAGATTCCGACGTACAGATACGAAGGCCCCTTGGTGCACTTCGCTCATCAACGCAAGCACCTGAGCTTCTACGGGGTGAGTCTCTCTATTTTCAAGACATTTAAAAAACAACTCAAACCATTTGAAATTTCTGGGAGGACGATTCATTTCACCGTAGAGCGCCCATTACCTCTCGCACTCGTTAAATCTATAGTAAAGGAGAGGCTGGCAGAAAATCTTGCCCGTGCAGCAAAAGAGGAGAAGAGTGCTCAGGCAATTAAAGAAGCCACATCGCGCCGTGCACCTGAAAAAGTGTGCAGTCGTGGGCACCGCTTTATCAAAACGCCCTGCCAGAAATGCTACCCAGGTTTCTACAAAGTACGCGCGTAGCACCGTGTGCATCTTGTATACTGAGTGCATTAGTCGCTCCTTGTAACCTATGCAATTTTTTAAAAATACAACTTTCACGTGGATCCAGCTGGGTCTATTTAAAGTCTCAATCTTTTTTGTGGGTCTCGCACTGGGTGCGGTGTATTGGGATTGGGTGTTACCGTACGTTGACGCACTCCTCCTTGTAGCGGTTCCTGCAGCGCTGTATGTGGTCTACGTCTGGTTTTTCCAGCATCGATAGAGAAGTGAGTGAGGCGCTTTCGTCACCACGAATTGCGTGCTTTGATGAGGCATGACCAGCAGTGGCCCGTCGCTCGACAAAGTGAAAGTTTCCATCCCTGGCAGTGTTGCACTTTCGGAGTATCCTTTTTGTTTACCGGTCATACGTACGCTGGAGGAAATCACTTTTCCCACCCAGGTTACTTTTTTTGTGGGAGAAAACGGCACAGGGAAGTCTACATTGCTCGAGGCTATTGCGGTACGTGCCGGGTTTGGGCGTGAAGGTGGAAGTAGGAATATTAGTTTTCAATCGACAGAGCAGCGCTTTGCAAACGAGACGGATGCACTTGCTCGCTGCATGCGTTTGTCGTGGCGCAAGAAGCCGCGTGACGGTTACTTTTTTAGAGCGGAGAGTTTTTTCAATTTGGCAAATCATGTAGACACGATAGCCCGAGAAGGTGGCCAAGGTGCAGCTGTTACCTATGCGCCGTATGGTGGCAAATCGTTGCACGAACAATCACATGGCGAGAGTTTTCTAGCCTTTTTTAACAACCGCATGGGTGGCGGGGGTTTTTATGTACTGGATGAACCTGAAGCTGCTCTTTCGCCGCAGCGTCAATTGGCACTCTTGCGAGTCATATTCGACCTGTGCAAGCACCCTGACACGCAACTCATTATTGCAACACACTCTCCTCTATTGCTTGCGTACCCTGGCGCGACTATTTATAGCTGCGATGGACCACAGCTCGAAAGAGTGGCATGCGAGGATACTGCACACTTCGACATCACCAAGCATTTTCTCGAGAATCCAAGCCACTATCTTGCGCACCTGTTTCGGGATTAATATGTTTTTCCCTGCCTGTACCGACGACAGTGGTGTGGTACACTCTCCACATGAAAAGACTTCCCAAGCATTGGCTCCTTATGTTTATCGGGCTTTTTATTGTTCTGCCGTTCGGATACCATTTTTACAGTCTCTCGACTCCTGGTGAGCTTGACGGATTTACACAATGTCTTGCAGACAAGCAGGTAAAATTCTACGGCGCGTTCTGGTGCCCTCACTGCCAATCGCAAAAGAAGATATTTGGAAAGTCGGCAAAATTGCTGCCGTACGTTGAATGTTCAAATTCTGATGGCAAAACACAGACACAGATTTGTATTGATCAAAAAATCACCAGCTACCCCACGTGGGAGTTCCCGGGTGAGCCTGAAAAACAAACCGGTGAGCTGACTCTTGCTCAGCTTGCAGAAAAGACCGGTTGTGTACTTCCGCAGTAACGCGCATGACCGTTGAAACCCTCAACAGTGTGGTGGGGATGGGGACGCTCGCACTCCATCTGCTTCTGGTGCTTTTGATTGGGTTGTATGTCATGAAAGATGAGACTACCCAGGAGGTGGTAGGTAAGTGGGCGCTTACTGTGGCATTTCTTGCGGCCTTTGCCGGTAGCGCGATGACATTAATCTACTCCGAATACTTTGGGGTTATTCCGTGTGGGTTGTGCTGGTTTCAGAGAATCTTTCTGTATCCGCAAATTATTCTCTTTGGTATTGCCCATTGGAAGAAAGACGTCACGGTTGTTTTCTACAGCATAGCCATGTCTATTCTCGGTATGGCGGTCTCGCTCTACCAACACTATCTCCAGATGGGTGGAACCAGTGCGCTCCCGTGCCCTGCCTCGGGCGAAGCTGATTGTGGCAAACGCATTATTTTTGAATTTGGCTACATCACCTTTCCGCTGGCTGCCTTCTCGCTCTTTGCGTTTCTAACGATACTGATGCTCTTTTACTATCGTTACTCTGTGTCACGGGACTAGCGTATGGCTGAGATTAAAACCAAACCTACGAAGGCATCGGTGACGGCGTTCATCAATGCAATAGCTGACACAAAGAAACGCAAAGAAGCCAAGCTCATACTGGCTTTGATGAAAGAAGCAACAGGCGAGAAGCCAGTTATGTGGGGAGACGCAATCATAGGTTTTGGCAGGTATCACTACGAATCAGAGCGCAGTTCGCAGAAAGGGGACTGGCCGCTCACCGCCTATTCACCACGCAAAGCGAACCATACCATCTATCTCATGAACGGTGTTGCGTTCTACGCGCAGGGTCTTAAAAAGATGGGGCCATATACCTCAGGGAAATCTTGCCTGTACCTAAAAGGTATTGAAAAACTTGATTTGGCTGCACTAAAAAAAGTTGTTGCCACGAGTTTTACTGAGGTGAAACTGAAGTATCACGGAGTTGAGTAGAGCACTTACGTATGGCTCTCTCAAACATAAAGAAACTTAGTATTGGGCTTCTCTCGCTATCGCTGCTTGTAGGAGTGGCAACGTTGGTCGAGTACGGTGCTCTTTTGAAGACACCTCTGCCTGCTGTGTCGACAACTGAGAGTGTTTCTTTTGAGGTTGAGGAAGTAGCCGCTGGTCTTGAAGTGCCGTGGTCTATGGTGTGGACAGGGAACGATCGCATGTTGATTGCTGAACGACCCGGTAGAATTCGTGTGTTTGAAAATGGTGTATTGCGTAACCAGCCGTTGCATACGTTCACCGACGTAGCAACAGGAGGGGAGGAAGGTCTCATGAGTCTCGCGGTCTCTCCTTCGTATCAAGATGACCGCAGTGTATATGCGGCTCTCGTGTACGAGAGTACAGGAAAGCTCTTTCTTAAGGTGGTGCGGTTGCTCGACAGTGCAGAGCGATTGGTTGTTGATGGTGTCGTTATTGACGGCATACCAGCCGCACGTTTTCACGCAGGCTCGCGTATTGCATTTGGCCCTGATGGCAAACTCTACATAACAACGGGCGACGCTACCAACCGCGCGGATGCGCAGAACATTGCTCTTTTAGTGGGTAAGACATTGCGCCTTAATCCAGATGGCTCGATACCTGCAGATAATCCGTACCCTTTGTCTCCTGTCTGGAGTAGTGGGCATCGTAATGCGCAAGGCATAACCTGGGACGAGCGTACTGGTGAACAATACCAAAGCGAGCACGGGCCTTCAGTTTTTGATGGACCCGCGGGTGGCGATGAGATAAATCTGGTTGTTCGCGGTGGAAACTATGGTTGGCCACTGGTCTCGCATGGCGAGACCAAAGAAGGTACTCTTGCGCCTATCCAGATGTTCACCCCGGCAGAAGCGCCAGGGTCACTCATGTCGTATAGCGGAGATGTTTTTCCTGAATATAATGGCAATCTATTTTTCGGCGCTCTCAAAGGGGAAGGTCTTGTTCGTCTTGTGCTCTCGCCAGATACTGCCGACCACATAGTGTCTGTTGAGAAGTTGCCTGGGATTGTTTTTGGTCGCATTAGAGACGTTGCACAGGGACCAGATGGATTCATATACTTCACCACATCCAATCGTGATGGCCGCGGAGAGCCAGCAACGGCTGACGACAGGATACTGCGACTTGTTCCTCGGTTATAAGAGGATGTGCGTGGTTGCGTCGAGTGCACAGTATTGAAATACTATCGGTATGATGCGGAAAGTACTCTTCACTATTCTCTCGATTGCAATCGCTTTTTTCGTCATGCTTGCCTTCGAATTTGCCAACTCATTCTTCTTTCCGCTTCCAGAAACTTTGGATCGAATGAACCTTGATGCAGTACGAGCGTTTGCACAAACTCTACCTGCCTCGGCTTACATACTGGTTTTACTGGGTTGGTTCTTTGGCTCGTGTGCAGCAGGTTGGGCGCTTTCGCGCTACGTACCCACCGCTACTATCGTACATGTGCTGCTGATAGGTGGATTGCTTACACTGAATGGTGTATTGAATAACCTGATGCTTATGCACCCACTATGGGTCAATCTTTTGGGGCTGCCACTTTTTGTTATTGGTACGTACGCAGGGTATATTGCCGCGCAAAGGTATGAACATCGGTAGCTCCACACGGCAGGCTCCTAGAACGTGTGAGAGCTGCCTCATGCCTTTTTCCAAGGATTCCGGTACGCGTGAATCGGATAGATACTGCAGTCTCTGTTTCAAAAATAATGCATTTTGCTACGAGGGAGATAATCTAAAGGAGTTCCAAAAAGTGATGTATGCCAGCATGCGTGCGAGTGGGAGCAACGTGCTGTTCGCTGCGATAGCAACATGGATGACTCGTTTTGCACCGCGCTGGAGAAAGTAGCAATACCCACCGACCTACAGAGGCAGTGCAGGTGGTGCTACCATATACACATGACTATGGTAAAAAATTGGCGAAAAGCCCCTCTTGTGCGAACGTTTGCGCTTGCTGCGTTTCTTTTACTCTTGCTTCCTGTGCACAGTGCACACGCGCTTTCGTGCGCCGCACCTGAGCCTGCGCGGCTCATCGCAAATGGAGGTTCGATTCTGTTTGGCACAGTAACCAATGTAGAGCGTGTCTCGATTACCAATCAAACAAATGGTGGGTACCAGGAAGAAAGCCGCGTTACTATGACCGTCGAGAAGGGTTGAGGCATAGTTATGCCGACCGTTACTTTTTTAAATAGCGTGACACATCGACCTGTTGATACCACTGGCACCTTGCCACAAATTGCGGGAGGTCCAATGGTGTCGTCTCCGTTTCTAGTGGGGAATCGGTACGCCATTATTCTTGAACGTGGCTATGCGCATCTGGGTACTTGCTCGCAATCAACTGAAAGTAATGGAGGAGTGCGTGATGCCTCATTTATCGAATCCTTGCGCAACTGGGGTTTGACTGGGGATCCGGTGTATCCAGTGACACCTCCTGTTTCCTATGCGCAATCCACCTACTACAATCAAGGAAACTACTACGCTCAGAGTACCTACATTACGGATGAAGAAACACCGCAGGTGAGTCACTACTGCCCGATGTTGTCGAGTACCATGCAAATTGGCGCGCGTGACTCACTCACGAACCCTCGAGGTCAAGTGTCAGAACTCCAGCGATTTTTGGCGGATTGGTTTGATGTAGACGAGCGTGATTTGGTGACCGGCTATTTTGGCAGGAATACGCGTATGTACACACAAAGACTGCAGCAGCAGTTCGGATTGCCCTCATACGGCATAGCAGGTGCTATGACGCGTGCAGTCATTGCTCGAGAGTGTCGCTAAATTCAAGCAGACAAGCACACGCTGGGTCTTCACGTGCATCCCATGTGCATGAGTGTATGATTAATGAATGAAAAAAGGATACAAAAGTTCGCTGGAAAAACTTACCCTAAAAAATACGCAGTTTCGTAAAGTGCTCTATACCGCAGAGCACTGCCAACTGGTCCTGATGATGCTCCAGCCAGGTGAAGACATCGGCTTGGAGACCCACACTGAGGGTGATCAATTTTTTCGTTTTGAAAGTGGCGAAGGGCGAGTCGTCGTGAATGGTAAAAAGTATACGATACAAGGTGGCGATGCGGTCATTGTGCCTGCAGGTGCGGAGCATAACATCACCAACACGTCGACGCAGGAACCGCTCACTCTGTACACTATCTACGCCCCCGCACATCATAAGGATGGCGTGGTCCGGAAAACAAAGGCTGCTGCACTACTTGATGCGCCAGAATTCGATGGCACAACGACGGAGCAGTAGCGTTGGTGCGCGAAAAAAAGGAGAGGCCGCCACATGAGTGGCGGCCTCGCCGCGGTTACGGTTGCACATCAGGCACTGACGGGCCTCGCGGTTGTGGGAACGGGTATTTCGCGCGCGTTATCAGTGTGCCGAGACACCAATCTGCTAACGGAAAGAGCACATTCAGGTTTTTCGAATGGTCTTTGTGGTGCAACAAGTGGTGAGCGTTTAGCCATTGATACCAGCGTTGGCGCTCAACCCATCGGTTCTGTGGATTATGCATGCACCAGTGCGTGTATTCGTAGCCCACGTAGTAGGCGACACACACCATGAGGCTGGATCCCCAAATCGCGATTGCAATGTAGAGAAACCCAAACTGGTAGAAGATGGTGCCCGTAATAAGGTAGGGCAGCATGCCGCCTGAAATCAGCACAATGCCATTCCACCAAGCCATCGTGATTTTTGTATCACCGGCGTGCCTTTCATGCAGATGGTACGAGTCATCGGCGCGGTACCGGGTGTGGTGTACGCGAGCGTGTGCTTCATATGCATAACTGAAGCTGCCGACCGGTCGGTGCATGACATACTTGTGCAGTGTCCATTCAAGAAACGATGCCATGACGACGCACACAAGAATCGTCGAGAGTGTCGTGAGTGCTATAACCATGGGGAGTCCTCCCTGTGAAAGTTCAGTGTTGCTCGCTACACAATAGCACTTCAGTCCCCGCGGTACGGTGTACAGAGCCGCTAATGATGGTACAGTGCACCTTCATGGCACGCGCAGATGCAGTAGTCTCATTCGAGCAGGTCTCGTTTGAGCATGGTCACAGCAAACCGATATTAGAGTCGGTTGATTTTTCGGTGCGCAAAGGGAGCAAGGTAACCATCATGGGGCAAAATGGTGCGGGGAAAAGCACACTTTTCCAGCTCGTCACCGGAGCGCTCCATCCTGAGGAAGGGAAAATAAATATTCCTCACGGTCTCACCATCGCGCATTCGCGCCAGGTGATTCCTCGCGATCAGCTCGATCTTTCCGTGCGTGACTTTTTCCGCGCGTGTTTTGCCAAGCCAGTGTACGACATTGATCCACGCATCGACGACGTGCTCGAGGTCGTGCACCTTAAAGGGCACGAGAAAGTGCACGACCGCACCATTCGCTCATTTTCAGGTGGCCAGCAGGCACGACTGCTCTTGGCCTCTGCACTCATTCAGAACCCAGACCTCCTCCTCCTTGATGAGCCAACAAACAATTTAGACAAGGCCGGCATCGAGCACCTGACTGATTTCATTGTGCAGTATCCGAAAACCGTCATGGTCATTTCTCACGATGCGGCGTTTCTGAATGCATTTACTGATGCGGTTCTGTATCTGGATGTGCGCACTCGCAAAATCGAACAGTACTCTGGTAATTACGACAACGTGGTCGAGCAAATCGCGCTACGTATCGAAAAAGAGAATCGCAAGAATGCACAGCTGGCAAAAGAGATTCAAGAAAATAAGGACAAGGCAAATTTCTTCGCCCATAAGGGAGGGCAGATGCGACTGGTGGCCAAACGCATGCGCACCAAGGCAGAAGAGATGGAGGAAGAAAAAGTCGATGTACGAAAGGAGGACAAGACGATTCGCCCCTTTACTTTTCCTGTGCAGGAACCACTAACAGGCGACATTGTGCGCATCACTTCGTTTTCAGTGATTGGAAAAAAGAACAAGCCGATGGAAAAGAAAGCAAACATTGTGTTACGTCGGAGCAACCGCCTGCTCCTACGAGGTCCAAATGGCATTGGAAAGACAACCCTTTTAGAATCTATGGCGCGTGGTACGGCATCGGGAACCATCATTGCACCAGGGGTGCGTGTCGGCTACTACCGTCAAGATTTTTCAACGCTCAATTTCGACGAAACAGTGCTGCAATCTCTCATGCATGCCTCGCACAAAAAGGATGAGGAGTTTGTACGCTCGGTCGCGGCAGGGTTTCTCATTACCGGTGAAGTGATGCGCACCAAAATCGGGTCGCTTTCTGAAGGGCAGAAGGGCTTGGTTGCTTTTGCACAGCTCGTATTTGAGCGTCCAGGGCTTTTGATACTCGACGAGCCGACGAACCACATCAACTTCCGCCATATTCCAGAGATCGCCAAAGCGCTTGATCAGTTCCAAGGCGCCATGATTTTGGTGAGTCACGTACCGGATTTCGTCTCGCAGATTCGGATTGATGAAGTGCTCGATTTAGATGCTTAGTATGAAGACGCCGGCCACGACAGTGGTGTGGGATGTGGTAGTGGTAGGAGGCGGGCCTGCAGGCATGATGGCTGCCGGACGAGCTGCCGAACGTGGCCGCCCGACCCTCCTTCTTGAGAAAAATCCAAAGCCAGGGAAGAAGCTGTTGATTACCGGAGGTGGCCGCTGCAACGTAACGAACAACAAGCAGGACATTCGTGTGATGCTTGCGCGTTATGGCGAGAGTGGCCAGTTCCTTTTTTCACCTTTTTCACAATTTGCCGTGCGCGAGACGCTCGAATTCTTTCACTCACGCGGTATGCCAACGAAAGAAGAAAATGACGGCCGTCTATTCCCGGTGTCGGACTCTGCGCGCTCTGTGTGGGATGTGCTCGTCGGCTACCTGAAACGCACAGGTGTTACAGTACATACGAAATCTGAAGTTACGGCAATTCAATACGACAGAAAGGAAAAACTATTTCTCATAACGCTGCAAGACAAGCAGAAGATTCGCTCGCGCACGTGCATTATGGCCACCGGCGGCACCTCGCGGCCTGAGACGGGTTCAACCGGTGAAGGTTTCCGTTTCCTCAAGCGATTGGGGCACAGTATCGGCGGACACGACATGACGCTTGTTCCTATCACGCTTTCAGATCCGTGGATTGAGCGGGTCGCCGGGGTTACGCTGCCTGACGTAAAACTAACTACGATTGCAACAGGCGCGAAAAAGAAAGTATACCGAGGAAAGCTCCTTTTCACGCATGTGGGCATCAGCGGACCCACGGTACTAAACATGAGCCGTGACGTGGGCGCACTGCTCTCTGCTACTGAAGGTGCAGAGTACGAACAGAAATCGTTATCCCACGGATCATCAACTGTTGCGATCGTCCTGGATTTGTTCCCGCAGCTAGACCATGGAGCATTGAAAGTTCGACTGCACGAAGTGCTCAGTGAGCATAGTAATAAATTGTTGCGTAACGCGCTGGCAGCACTTTTGCCTGCAGCGCTCGTAGAACCAATCTTGGCAGAGATCCACGTGTCTACAGAAACACCAGCACACAGTGTGCGCACCGAGGATCGCAACGCTCTCCTCATGCGTCTTAAGGCGCTACCACTTCACGTGTCGGGGCTCCTAGGTGCCGAAAAGGCAGTAGTCTCATCTGGCGGCGTGCCACTACAAGAAATCGACATGAAAACGATGCAGTCACACAAAGTACCTGGGCTGTATGTGGTGGGCGACGTACTCGACATCAATCGACCGTCAGGTGGGTATAGCCTGCAGCTATGCTGGAGTACGGGGTACGTTGCTGGCAACAGTTGCTAGCGTGGTAGTGTTACTCCATGAAGGTGCAGTTTTGCTTCACTGCGAAAGTGTGGCTGTACTCAGGTGCGGCGGCGTGGCATTTCGTTAATGTTGATAAAAAGATCGCGACAACCTTGAAAAAGAGATATGGCGGCCAAGCGCGCGGGTTTGGATCCTTGCCGGTAGAGGTAAGGATAGGAAAGACGACCTGGCAGACGTCTATATTTCCCGATTCGCAGAGCGGGACGTATTTGCTGCCGATCAAAGTCAAGGTGCGCCGCTCAGAAAAAGTGGGGGATGGAGACCTGGTACAAGTGCGACTCAGCGTCCGTGAATAGTTGACTAAATAGCAAATAGTATGTATAATGGCAGTAGGTAGAGGTTGGCCATGGAGATGTGCCAATGAATATCGCTACAGCCGTGCTTGCTGCTTGCGCCCTCGTCGCCGTCAACACCCCAACTGCCGTGTTTGCAGCCGGGAAAGCAGCGACGGACGGTGAAAAGGCGGGCTCGGTAATTTGGTTGCTGGCGGGTGTGATTTTCGTCACCACCGCTGCAACGAACTATCGAGCCATGCTCCGCAACAGCGGCGACCGGTTGCCTTGGTCGTTCGCCTTCGGGTCGGTCGGGGTCGCCTGTTGGGTGTCGCTCACCAACTCCTTACTACCACTTCTGAGAGATCAGGTGTCGTAGATGAATTGAAGCCCGCGTGCATGCACGCGGGCTTCTCATAAATAAATTTGAACACAAATTTGCACAAGTATATCAAGCGTGTTATAATCAATTTTACGTGAACAGGGGGACGTCGCTGCGGGCACCTTTTCTCTTATCAACAACTGCTAACGCAATACGCTATGGCATTTCCAAGATCTGGTGGATTTAATAAACGCCCGGGAGGGTTTAAGGGGGGAGGCGGTGCGCGCTTTGGCAACAAGCGCCCATTCGACCGTGATGCACGTGGCGAAGGACGCCCTGAAATGCATAGCGCAACTTGTGCAAATTGTCACAAGCCTTGCGAAGTACCATTCAAGCCAGATGGGAGCCGTCCCATCTACTGTCGCGACTGTTTTGGCGACAATAAGCCAGAAGGAAGCGAACGATCAAGTGATCGCGCGCCACGTGAGTTTCATCGAAGCGAAAACCGCTCCTTTGACCGTCCTGAGCGCCGTGATTTTGCTCCGCGCGCTGCTGCTCCTGCAGCGGTAGACATGCGTCCTATTATGGATGCTGCTCGCGAGATGAATGCTCTCACCGCTAAGCTCGGTGCGCTCATCGAGATTCTTGCAGCGGGACATGCGCCAAAAGGTGCTACGGAAAAAGTGGAGAAAACTGAAAAGAAAGATGCTGTTGAGAAGCCAGCGAAGAAAGTCTCAAAAAAGAAGTAGTAGTTACAAACTCCTTCCAAAAGATGCCGCGCAATGCGGCATCTTTTGTTTTGCGTGGGCAAAAAGTAAACCACGGCACTGGTGCCGTGGTTTGTGTTTTCAGAGAACTTTTCCTATGCGCTCGAGTCGTGGCGCCAAGACCGTATAGCCGCGCGTGTATGCAGCACGTGGTAGCCCCATAGCAGCGAGGACATAACGGTAGAGGTCGAAATAGTTGCGTGGCGGATGCTCGCGGCGGCGGACGTGCAATTCGATTTCTCTCCGAAACGCCAAGGGCCAAATAGGTACCGGGAAGTCAGTGCCAAAAACCAGCCTTTCAGACAGTACTGAGTTTGCTATCGCATTCCGGAGGCGCGTCTTTCGATGCGGTGACGCCATTCCAGAAACATCAAGCCATAGACTGCCATGATACTTTTCGGCGAGCTGTTGTACTTGCCAGAATTGTTCACGATCTTCTCTGAAAGGTACATTGCCACAGCAGTGAGCCGCGACTACCGTCACCCCTTCCCGAAGCATGTGCTCAAGTCGAGCAACGTTTGCGAAGTCATGGTTGATGACGGGCAATGCGTACTCCATCCCGATGTGGCAAAGAAGAGGTAGCTGTGCTTCGCGCACTTTCTGGTAGAAGCGGGCAAACGAACGCTCAGTGGGATCGAAACCCATTACGCTCGGGAGCCATTTCAACATAACCGCGCCTTCCTCCAGGACTTTGTCCAGCTCATCTTCCCAATCGCGGCGCATGGGATTGACCGATGCGCAGAACAGCATCTTTTTGTGCGCCGCACATGCAGCAACCACCGCCGCGTTGGTGACCATTTTAGGAGTGCGTGCAGAGTCAAAGTATCCTTGTGCTGTGTACACGCCATCAAAGGCAAGAACGGTGGCGTAATCGACGGTAGACGCCTCCAAGTTGCTTGCCAGTTTATTGCTTATTCTTTCATGCAAGTCTTTGGGGTCGGGCATGCGGCGGGCAAGCAGTTCTCTGGGCGACAAGACGCCAAGCGTTGCCGCGACCCCGCGCGACCGTAGGCCACGCATAAACGCAGGGTGTACCCAGCATCCATGTGCGTCCGACGGAACTACCAAATGGCAGTGCATATCGATAATTGGCTGATTCATCGTGTGATCCTTCCAGTTGTTCCAGACGCACAATCACATATTAAAAAGAATCTGTCAAACGCCAGGGCGTACATAAAGTGTGTTACAAATACTGCATGAAGCCAATTCCAACACGCGTGTGGGTAGGCATCGCTGGTGTTGCTGCGGTCATTTTGGCTCTCCAGGTTTTTTCATTTCTTCATCATGTGACGCCCGGAGATGCTGCGGGGCGCATTGTGGCCAAAGACGCCAAAGGTGTCATTATTCAAGATCGCGGCGGGCACCTCACGCAGATACTTATCGACGAGGCTACGATCATTGAAAGTGCGCGGCTAAGCGTGAAGCACGACACGCTCGTTTCCGGTACGTATGTCGTTGTACTGGGCGAATCGCTAGGTGATGGCACTATACAAGCGCGAATGATTCGTTTGTTTGCCGATGAGGTGCCTCCATTCAAAAAGAAGCGCCCATGACTTACGGGTCTGAAGCCTCATGGTGGCGTACTATACGCGGCGTGTGGCCCTTGATGGCTATTATCGCCTTGTCGCTCGGGCTTCTTTTTATTGTTACACCAGAGACATTAATTGATTGGGTAGGATTGAAGAATGCGTACCTTTTAATGTTTGTGACAGCACTTTTAGGCGGGCTCACCACGTTCAACACGGTGCCGTATCTTTCAATGCTACTGCTTTTAGCAAGTGGCGGTTTGAATCCCTACCTGCTTGGCGTTGCATCGGCCACGGGCGTGATGATGGGAGATACGCTGTCCTACCTGGTGGGACATCATGGCGCAAAAGCAATTCCCGCAATGTTTCTCCCTTTATTCGAGCGCATCAATCAATTTGCAGAAAAGTACCCGCAGAGGTTTCCAGTGATCTGTTTTTTGTATGGAGCGTTTTGCCCGCTCTCGAATGATTTCATCACCATACCTTCGGGCATGGCTCGTATTTCGTATATGCGCGTTATGATTCCTCTGGCTTTGGGAAATCTGGTGTTTAACATCGGTACTGCACTGTTTGTGACCAGTATCTACGACGTCCTTGCACGTTGGTTCTAGATCTATTTGAACGTAACTCCCTTAGGGGTGCCGAGCATGGCAGTGTCTACTTTCCATGTATGGCAGTCCCAGCTGACGTTGTTGAGTGGTGTGCCGAGTACTACGCCTTGCGTAAGGTTGGCGGGAATCAGCATAGCAATATCTGCAGCCGAGCGAACAGAACTTTTCGTACCCGCGGCAGTCCCTTCAGTCCAAGTATAGAGCGCGCTTCCATCGTAATAGCTGATTGTGTTTTTCGAGACACCTGCGGTGGTTGTGCGGAATTCGCCGCGGATTTTACCGTTAGATATGAAGAGCGTATCTGAACTGCGAATGTTGCCGTCTACACGCTCGTAGCTGCAGGTGGTGTTGCCCATCCCAGCAATGACCTCACGCAAAGGCGCGGCAGTACTCTTGGTGGTAGCGGCAGGTGCAGTAGGTTTCTTTGCAGCCGCAGCTGTTGGTGCAGGAGCTGTGGTGTCGGCAGTGCTCGTTGATTCCGATAAGGTGTTTGTTGTCACTGGATCGAGGGTGACTTGTAGAGGCGCGCGATGAATCAATTGATCAAACCACATACCTAGACAGAACATGACGATAGCGCCCAGTCCCACCATAATGTACATACGTGATTGCTGCATAGGTGTCGTAATTAAAGGATTTAAGTGACGCCACTATACCATGCATACGGTATGCTATGCCCGTGCGGTGGTTGCAGCGAGGGAAAGGCCTCGTATACTTCGCCTATATGCCCCTCTTTGCAGTAAAAATAGCTTTGATGAAATGGCTTCAGTACGCAATTATTATTTTGGTTGTTGGTGGTGCGGGATATCTCGGATTGCAGCAGGTGTATCGTAGTGGTGCAGACGACCCGCAGGTACAGATAGTAGACGACGTTGCGCGGGCAGTTGAGGGAGGTGTTGATCCGGCGCAGATTATTCCAAATCCCAGTACCGATGTTGCGGTGAGCCTCTCACCGTTCTTGGCATCTTTTTCTGCTGAGCGCGTGCTCACTCTTTCTTCAGGCGTCATGGACGGCTCTTCGATAAATATTCCAGCAGACATTTTTGCCGCCGCAAAAGATACGGGTGAGCATCGGGTCACCTGGGAACCGAAGGATGGGGTTCGCGTTGCGTTGGTGGTGCGAGCATTAAAGGACGGAACCTTTATCGTCGCAGGCCGGAATCTCCGTGAAATTGAGAATCGCATCGCTCACACGAGTACGTTTGTCGGGACAGGTATTGCACTTGCACTGCTCCTCACACTTCTCTTGGAACTCTTTGGTGCGTGGCGCCATGCACAAGCAAAGCCACATGTGCAAAGTGCTCCCATTACCCCCGCACAATAGTTGTGCATGACTCGTTACTGGCTGTTCAAATCTGAGCCCGATTGTTTTGGTATTTCAGATTTGAAAAGGAGAAAGAAAGCGACTTGGGACGGGGTGCGAAACTACCAAGCACGCAATTACTTGCGCGACGAAGTGCAGCTAGGAGACGTTGTGGTTTTCTACCATTCATCATGTGCCGAGCCTGCCGCTGTGGGCATAGCTAAAATTGTACGTGCAGCGTATGCCGACAAGACGGCCTGGGACTCACACAGTGAGCATCCCGACCCAAAAAGCACTCCCAAGAACCCTATTTGGTACGTTGTGGATGTTGCGTATGTACATACGTTTCAACACGCCGTGCTACTCAAAGTACTTCACGCGATGCCTGAGATGAACGGGTCACCCCTCACGCAGCGTGGGAATCGTTTGTCTATTTTGCCTTTGAGCGAAAAGCAGTATCGCGCCATCAAGAAAGAAGGCGGTCGTTAGTTGCGCCACGTCGCAGCTCTGCTAGGGTGCCCACAGTAGAGGAGGATGGTATGCGCAAAAAGCCAACATGGTGGATTAGCAGTGCGGTTGCAGGAAACGAAATCATCGCCCAGTTTTTTTCTGAGCACGCAGTACATGAGTCTGAGGTACTCTGTCGGGATGTTCTGTGTGCCGATGGGAGATTACGCGACTTGTGGCGCCTCACCGGCGAGCAGGTAAAGCATTTTCGAGGTGCGGCGGCAGTGTACACCTATGCTAGTTTCCGTTTCTTTATCCAAGACTCGCCAAACGGAAAGCCACGCGCAGCGGACTTCCTAATGAAAAAGCGAGCGTCGAAGAAAGTGCTGGCTGCCAAAGCACGTTTGGAAGTTCTGAAACGCAAGCGAGCAGAGCTCATGGACTGAACGTGAGGCGCCCCAGAGGGGCGCCTCTTCTTTGATATACTGCATGCACGGCACCTGATACTATGGACACAAAACGGCAAATCGCGGTGGGGGTTGGTTTGTTCGTGGTTTTTCTGATGCTGTGGTTTGGCGTGCGTGCTCTCATACCAGATGCTGCGCCTCTCCAGCCGAAAGGGACTTCCGTCTTCCTCTACTACTACGACGAAAGTAAGGACCTTGATTCAAAGAAGAATGTCCGCTGCAGCAGTCGGGGCTTAGTGCCGGTCACACGCACCGTATACGGCTCGGACGTCATAACCGACACTTTTAAGATTCTTCTCAAGGGAGAAATGACTACGGAAGATCGAAAGCTAGGCGTCAAGGCTAATTTTCCGATCACACAGTTTTCGTTTGTATCGGCGGAACTTGATTCGAAGGGCGTCCTGACTGTTACCTTTTCCGACCCTCGCCACAACAGTAGCGGTGGCGCCTGTCGTGTGAACATTCTACGCGCGCAACTAAAGGCGACGGCGCGACAGTTTGATGGGGTAGTGCAGGTGCGTTTTATGCCGCAAGACATTCTGCAGCCGTAAGAGACAAGTGCTCTTCTGGAGAATACTGTCGTGTTAAAAATACCTTGTACAGTCGCGAAGTCTATGACCACATCCGCACATAAAGATTGGCATGAGAAAGACGGAATTGTGTACCTCTCGGTGACGAGCGATGGAACAACGGGCGAGCATTGGATACGACGTTTGGAAGAAAACAGTTTCCGTGTAGGCGACTACGCCAAGCAGGTGCTCCTACATCCTGCCTTCAGCCCGACCAAGAATCTGACCACTGAAGTCGCCGTTCTCAGAGGCCTCCTCTTTGCGGACAACGACCGATGCACGGCAAAGATTCGTGCCGAGGCCGAGAAGCGCAACCTCTCGAAGCCGAACGCAGAAATAGCCTGCCTCATCCGTGATAAATTTTCTGATCTGGAGATTGAAGGGATGGGTCTGCAGTACATCGTTGCCATGCACGAGCCCATAAACGACTCCGGTGGCCTTCCACGCTTGCTCAACGCAGACCGTAGTCACGAGGGTCGCTGGCTCTACGCGCACGGTGATAGGCCTGACCGCATGCGGGGTCATGATTTCGGCTTTGCGTTCGTCGTGTCTTCCTGCTCCGCCGAGGCTTTTGAGGACAAGCAAGTCAGCTCTCGATGCTAAGGCCCCCGGGACTTCAATAAAATAGAGACGGCCCTTGAATGCGACACATAGCCGCTACTTTTCACTTTTTTTGTTTACTGTACAATCGGCATATGCACACTGTGCTCCTATTCTACAAGTATGTGACGATCAGCGATCCTGATGCGTTGGTTCTCTGGGTGCGCGAGCGTGCGCAAAAATTCAGACTGTTGGGCCGTTGCCTCATCGCAGCAGAAGGTATCAACGGTACGTTCGAGGGATTGACCGAAAACGCCGAGGCATTTGCAGCAGAGTTACTGCAACTCGACCTTTTTGCTGATATGAATATTAAACGAAGCCGTGGTACAGGCGCAGCATTTCCCAAGCTTGCCGTGAGAAAGCGCGACGAAATTGTGGGTACGCGCTTTTCAAAAAAAGATGCGGACCCAGAGCACAAAGCTGCGCCGCATATCAAACCCGAAGAACTAAAGGCGCTGTACGAGGAGCAGGCTGATTTTGTCGTAGTTGATATGCGCAACGACTACGAATTTGCATCGGGGCATTTTAAGGGATCGATTGATCCAGGACTGCGGGCTTCGCGCGATTTGCCAGAAGTGCTTCCACAGCTCGATCCATACAAGAATAAAAAGGTGGTTACCGTGTGCACCGGTGGTGTGCGCTGTGAAAAAATGGCTGCGTATCTGATCAGTAATGGATTCAGCGACGTGTCTCAATTAGAGAACGGCATTCATGCATATATGGAGAAGTATCCCGGCCAAGACTTTTTGGGGACGCTGTATACATTTGATCAACGAGTCGTGATGGATTTTGGTGGCCCGCGCCAGAAAATAGGGAAGTGCTATCTGTGCCAAACAGAGACCGAGCGCTACGTAAACTGTGCCAACTACGTGTGCCACCTACATTTCCTCGTCTGTGAGCAATGTGTAGGTACTGAAGGCCGCACGTACTGCTCGGAAACGTGCAAAATCAGCGATAAAATTACAACATAAAAAAATAGTACGGCAAGTGCACGAATTGATTTTTTACGCTATAGTGGTCCTATATAAATTAGCGCCTGAAGCTTTATTATGAAGCATTTCCTCGCATCGTTCGTTGTTCTTATGGCAGGTGGCCTCTTGGTTGCGCCCGAGGCTTTTGCGCAGAGTTACCCTGGTTCATATGCCGGAAACTCATGCGTGTCGATTAATCGAACACTTACCAGAGGTTCCCGCGGTGCGGACGTAACTTCCCTGCAGCAGTATCTCGTTGCCAACAATTACATTGGTAGTTGGGCTGTCACTGGCTATTTTGGTGCAGGTACTACTGCAGCAGTGCGAAACTTCCAAGTGACCCACGGTATTTCTGCAACTGGTTCAGTGGGGCCGCAGACACGGGCGGCACTCATGAGTGATTGCGGATACTCGTTTGACTACAATCCATACCCAATGCCGAGCTATCCAACATACCCAACTTATCCTAGCTACCCAACGTATCCAACGTACCCGACCTATCCGACAACGCCGTACTACTACCCTTACCCAGTAGTTGCGCAACCAACTATTTCTTCAGTGAGCCCGCTCTCTGGAAGCGTAGGAAGTATGATCACTGTGCAGGGTGCTGGGTTTACCGCACAAGGGAACACGGTGCATTTTGGCCGTGGCATCATCACGAATCTTCGATCTCCAGATGGTTCTGCACTTACATTTGCAGTACCAGCACAACTCACTGGCTATGGAAACGAAACAGTGACACTCACTACCTACCCAATCTACGTAACCAATAGCGGTGGCCTGAGTTCAAACACACTACCGTTTACCGTGACCGGGCTCGCCACTTCTCAAGTGCAGCCAACTATCTCGAATCTGCAAGGGCCGACCAACCTTGCTGTGGGTGCGACGGGAACCTGGAGTATCACTGCAGGCGGTGCGTACAACACGAATCTGTCAACGTTTGTTACCTGGGGTGACGAGCAGTATTACTCATACAACAGCAGTCAGGCTGCGCAAGAAATCTACCTTGGATCAATACAGCAGCAGGTAACGTTTACACACGTCTACCAACAGGCAGGCACGTACACGGTGCGTTTCCGTGTGCGAAACAACCAATCTGGACTTGAATCACTCGCAACGATGACCGTGGTGGTGACTGGAAGCACAACTGGAGGAAACGTATCCCTTTCATCAATTCAGCCGAATGCTGGCAGCACGGGAACAACAATCGTTCTTACCGGTTCTGGATTCAGTACTACTGGAAACGATGTGCATTTCGGCATTGGTGGAACTAGGAACGTGGCAGCCATCAATAACAGCACTATCTACTACACCGTACCGCACTATGTGTCGCCGTGTGATTTCACTGTCGGCATGTGCAGTGCACCGGCGGTATTGGTGCAGAATGGCTCGTACCCTATCTTTGTGACGAATGCGCAAGGAACGTCCCAAACATTCACGTTCACTGTTAGTCAGTAAACCAAAGGTGCTATTGTGTGCGCATGAACAACAACTTGCACACATACACGGGAGGGCTCCTCATAGGAGCCCTCTTTGTGCTTTCTGCATACGCCGCTCAAACGTACACTGCTGAACTTGAAGAATTACTGAAAGGGTATGCCATGATCGGCCCAATCGCGTACGTGTCTCTGGCAGCACTTTCGGTTATTTTAGCACCCTTGAACACGCTCTTCTTGCTTCCTATGGCGAGCATGCTATGGGGTCCTTTTTGGGCCGCGCTTCTTAGTGTGGCCGGATGGACTATGGGAAGTGTAGCGGCATATGCACTCGCGCGGCGTTACGGAAAACCTTTCGTGGCAAAGTTTGTTAATTTAGAAAAAGTTGAGCGCATGGAAAAAAGACTTCCTGCACATCACCTGTTCTGGTGGGTAGTTGCCATGCGTATGGTGGTGTCGGTTGATGTGCTGAGTTATCTGTTGGGCCTCACTATTACGATGTCGTACTTACGCTATACGATTGCCACGTTAATTGGCGTAACTCCATTCGCGTTCGTTTTCGCATATGCTTCAGCATTGCCTCTGCCGTATATGCTTGTGGCAACAGCGTTGGCACTTTTGGCGACTGGCAGTGGTGCGTATACATTACTGCGCAGTAGATAACCTACCTCTCCCTCCAAAACGGCAACGTCACCACCTCCTCTGTATCAGTGAAATCAGACTCAGTCCCTGCATCCAGTCCATCACACGAAAGGGTATAGACAACCTTGTCTGCAATGGGGCTGGATGTTTGAGTCCCCGAGGTACCACTCCAGCTATCTCCATTCGTCCCTGTCACGCTACATGACGCCGCGTCAGTCGTTGTCCAGCTCACCTGAGTTGTTGCATTGGTCTGCACAATACGACGGGAAAC
>CALRGX010000009.1 GCA_943358385.1 Parcubacteria group bacterium
GAGCAAACACCAAGACGGTGGTCGTACCTAAATCAATGCCGAGTTTTGGATAGAAGCTGAACACACAGTGCATTGTATGTATTCACAGGAAAAAGGAAAGGCGCCCCCACGAAGTGGGGGCGCCAGAATGAACGTACCGAATGAAGGAAACCTTAGCGCGGATTGCGTCGGCCGTCGGAAACTTCGCCGTAGGGCTTCCCCGGTGGCGCGGTGAAGAGCTCTCGTCGAGTGGTGCCTGCGACGCGCGATGCATGCATGGACATGGTTCCTTTGATACCAGCCATCGCTTCGCAGCGTTTACGGGCGGCTTCGCGAGCGTGCGGGCAATCCGCAGCCGGAATGCCAGGATTTTCGGGCAGGTCAGACGTCTTCGAGTCGGACATGTTTCCTCCATTGGAAAATCGGTCTTTCGCACTAGACCTCGCTAGGTTATACAATACTGAGTCACGTCACACAAGGACCTGCGCTTTGCTAAGCTGTGTATATGTTCCTCGTGCACGTGTACCCACTTTTGCGCGGTGTCGCACCGCACACCCTCACGTATTTTTCTCAAGTCGCCTACCCTCGCGGCGCCGTGGTCATGGCCAAACTTCGCAATAGGGAGGTCCCGGTGATGGTGGCACACGCAGAAAGTGCGAAAAGTGCGCGCAGTAGACTCCGCCGCCAAGACCATGAACTCTCGCCTATAAAACAACAGGCACCATACTTTCCTTTCCATATCGCATTAGTGAGCGCTGCAGAAAAAATCGCCGCTGAAACGGCGGTTCCACCAGGCGCACTCCTAGAGATTTTCATGGGGAAGCACTTAGTAAAAGAAGGGCCTGCAGAAAAAGAGCACAGCGCAGATGCTCCAACCATGGGTGCGCCCGATCGGCGCGCGGTGCAAGCATCCATTCAAGAACGTGACGAGGCACTGCATACGCGCATACGCGAATTACTTGCCCAGAAAAAAAGCATCCTCGTTGTGACACCTACTCGCCATGAAGTGATGCGCATCTCTCGTGCACTCGCCAGCATCCCCCAAGAGCATATCGTCCTCCTACACAGTGGCCTTACGGCACGCACACTCAAAAATGAATGGATGCGCGCACAAGGTAAGAGCGCCTGTGTGGTCGTGGCAAGCCAAAGCTATGCTGCCGTGCCACGCACCGATTACGGCATGCTGTACCTTGACTCATCCTCGTCAGCGCATTACGCCCGCGAAGTACGACCACTGGTGGATATGCGGCAATGTTTTGAAGCATATGCCGCTGCACTCGACGTGCCCATCGTGTATGCAGACACCGTCTTGGACATCGCCCAACATAAAGCGCTTGCGGATGGCACCATGGCAGATGTGCTGATGCGCACGCGCCTTACACCCACCGCACCTCTGAGTATTGTCGACAGACGCGCCGAGAAAGTGCGCGCACAAGTCTCGCCTATATCCACGCCCACGTTAGTGCACATACAAGAATCCTTGGCGGCACAAGAATCACTGTTTGTATTGTGTGGAAGGCGTGGCCTCTCTTCCGGCATTATTTGCGGCGACTGCAAGGTAGCGCTCACCTGTACACACTGTGAAGCTCCACTCATTTTGATTGGGCCGAATGCCACCCTGAAAGCACCTCACTTTTTCTGCCGCCGCTGTGGCACCAGGCGCAGCTCTGAAGAACGGTGCGCTCTCTGTACGTCGTGGAAATTAGAAGCGGTCGGTACCGGGAGCGATCACATCGCACAGACCTTACAAAAACTATTTCCTAAATCACCGGTCACTCGTATCGATGGCGATACCGCAAAAACGGATTCCCAAGCAATAGCACTGATGCAATCCTTTGTGGAAAAGCCGGGCATTCTGGTGGGGACCGAGCGGGCGCTCCCGTATGTAGGTTCCATCCCACACAGCGTCGTCCTTTCATACGATGCGGCACTATCCGTGCCTGAGGCATCGGTGGGCGTGCAGCTTTTAAATCTTCTTATTGAAGTGCGCGAGCGTAGTACGAAAAGCATGCGCATCGAGACACGCATACCCGAGCACCCTGCCATTAAGGCACTCACCTCGCGAGACCTGGGGGCATACATCGAAAGCGAGAGGGCCACCCGAAAAAGTTTGGGCTTTCCACCGTATGGAACCACGATTGAAATCACGCGCACCGGAAAGCGCGACGAGGTGCAGCGCGACATGGCCAAGCTTTCCACACTTCTCACGCCCGAGGTGCTGCATTTCACTCCGGTGTGGATGCACGGCATACGCGGCACTTCCGCGATAATTTTGCTCCCGCACACCGTTGCCTCGCCAGAACTGCTGGGCAAACTACGCGCATTGCCCCCATCGTTTTCCGTTCGTGTCGAAACACAATAGCAGTGTGAAGAGCTTTCCCGGATGACGCCGAGCCGCTATAGTTACGCCATGGTGGCGATCGTAAAGAGTCCAAACCCAGTCCTTCGCGCGCATGCGCACAAAGTTACCCATGCACAGATTGGCTCTCCCGAGCTCACCAAGGTAATTGCCGGCATGAAGCAAGCACTCTCAAAAGAGCGGCATGGTGTCGCCATCGCCGCGCCGCAAATCGGCGTCTCGTTGCGTCTTTTTGTCGTGGCTGCACAAGTGTTTGCTATTCAAGAGGAAGAAGATTTTGACGCCGCAAAGCATGTGGACCACGTGTACATCAATCCGGAAATCATTTCTCGCTCGCGCAAGCACACGCTCATGAACGAAGGATGCCTCTCGGTATCAAGCACTGAAGGCACCATGGTGTGGGGCGAAGTGTCGCGCGCCGAAAAAGTTCGCATGAGCGCACTTGATGAATTCGGCAAGAAACACCTCTTCGGTGCCTCAGGACTCCTCGCCCAAGTCTTCCAGCACGAAGTGGACCACCTTGACGGCATACTCTATATAGATAAAGCTGCACACTTGTATGAAGAAAAAGCCGAGTGACCTGCGTTTCGCCTTCTTTGGGACACCAGAGATTTCTGTAACGGTCGCTAACGAATTGGAAAAGGCAGGCTACCTGCCTGCCGTAGTCATAACGCGTATGGATGCACCCGTAGGCCGCGGCAAAGTACTCACACCACCACCGATGAAAGTATGGGCAGAGGCGCGCGGCATCGATGTGCTGCAGCCGAAAAAGATTACGGAAGACGTCGTTGCGTCACTCCAAAATACGGAATGGGATCTTTTTATCGTCGCTGCATACGGCAGACTCCTTCCGCAATCACTTTTGGATATACCCAAAAAAGGCACCCTGAATGTGCACCCCTCGCTTTTACCAAAGCTACGCGGACCATCGCCCATTCGCTCGGCCATCCTCACGGACGAAAAAGAAACCGGTGTTTCAATCATGGTACTCGATGTCGACATGGATCACGGCCCACTATTGGGGCAGACCACCGTGCAGCTGGATGAGTGGCCACCACATGCGCTTGAGCTTGAAAGTATTCTCGCCACAGAGGGTGGCAGACTTCTTGCAGAAATTCTTCCGCAGTGGCTTGAAGGAACACTCACCGCCGTCGAACAGGACCACACGCAGGCGACGTTTTGTAAGATGCTTAAAAAGGAGCAAGGCCTTTTAAATCTTGCGGATGATGCATATGCAAATCTTTTAAGGATTCGTGCGTTTGAGGGCTGGCCAGGCACCTATACCTTTTTCGAGCGTCGTGGGACACGTATGCGCGTGCAGATTCTGGATGCCCACATGGAAGGAAAAACGCTGGCTATCGACACAGTGAAACCAGAAGGTAAAAACGCCATGAACTATGCTGATTTTCTGCGCTCGGGAGCAGTGCCTGCACAAGACTTGACACAAGACACTATATAGTCTACATTGTACTTAGGTGAGAAGGAACGGAGGAGTGCACGAGATTCAGTCCTCTTATGTCGGTACGTATCATGGTGATACGCTTCGACATGAGAGGAGTGGGTCCCCCGCCTTCCCCCCAGGTGTGAGCTTCCCCCAAGCTCCCCATTCCTCTCAATCTTAGTGAGCGATGACAGGTCCAACAGGACCGATACCGCTCGCACGAGGCCGGCCAGAACCATGTTCTGCGCCGGCCTCCCTCTTTTTGTATGCTCGCTTTACTGCTCTCCAAAACGCAGCCATTCTTTCACCATACGTGCTCCTTTTCTAAAAGAATTTTCGTACTTTGTTTTTTCCTTGCGCAGCTGGTGCATGAGATCATCCTTGATGGCATCAATCGCTGCGTGCATGGTTTCCGCTGCGTTTGCTGCGCGATACACCTCCCCATCATGGGCGAGGTTTACTTCCGCACGCCACAATTCACCATGTGCCCCCGAACCTTCGCGCGAAAGTTCGACTTCCCAAATCGGCTCGCCACCGTGTACTAATTTTTCTACGGCCGCCAGGCGCTCTTCTAAATACGCACGGGTGTTATCTGATAATTCGTAGCCAGTAGTCTTGATACGAATATGCATAGATTCAGTATATACCTTTTATTTCAAAAGACTTGTTGCGCGATTGGTATCCAGTCTCCATACGTACTGCACGGATGTCGACACCGAAACGTTCGGCCAAAAGACGCATCACGCGCTTGTTTGCCATACCGCCTTGCGGCGGCTCTTTCACGTACATGTCGAAAGTCGCCGCATCATGCTCGACGACTTTCTCTCTATGCGCTCCAGCAGTTACTTTCACGCGAACTTTCATGCGGATGGAATGCTGTGCCGCGCTACCCTTGGTGCACTTTCTGATCCAAGTATGCAATGATGTCGGCCGCTTCGTACATTGAAACAGCCGCTTCATGGTCAATGAGGAATGGTTCCTGTCTCTTGCCGCCAATGCTTACCAGCTCTTCATACACACCGGGGTCTGCCACGTTCTTCAACTCGAACTGAATGCTGTTTTCTGCGGCATAATCCAACACCTTCTTGCAGTGCGGGCATCCTGTTTTTACGTATAGTGTCATCATGTGCCCATCGTACCACGGGCCTTCGGCTCAACGCTGCCTATTGATGTCCACACCAAAGAATCGATAAAACTCCGCGCCCAGACCTTCCTCTTCATTGTTGTTAGTCGATCCCGTACTGCCGTTATTTCCTGAACCAGAGGTTGGGGTCGTGTTCCCAACCTGTACCGTAGTATTACAACTTGTTTGCTTACCATCGCGCCCGATGGCACGGATGGCGTACGTAGTGGTACGGTCTGGATACACAGTGAGAGATCCTTCTGAAGGGGCCGGGCCGAAATTTGAAAGCTCGACACGCACCGCGTTTGGCACTACCCAGCGCAATTGCACAGGCGCACCAGCGGAGACGCGCGCAGGGTTCGCGGCAATGCTGCAGTTGGCACTCTGCGCACCCACCACTATCAATTGCGCGGAACAAGTGGCAAGCGTCCCGCGCTCGCCATACACACGCATGGTGAGTGTTTTGTTTTCTGTGGCCGTAAATCCATGGAATCCATTCGTAGGAATATTTCCCATACCGTCGATTTGCGCTTTAACTGCATTCACTGAATCCCAACTCACGAAAATGTGCGTACCGTAATCGGCATTGCTTGGGCTCATACGGATGCTGCATTGTGGGCGTGGTTCAGGTGCGTTGTTGGTATAACTGGGCGATACGGAGTTCACGGGGATTGAGTAAGAGCTACCACTGCTTCCGCTGGATGATCCCCCAAAGAGTGATTGGTAGAAAATACCACCCCAGTTCGAACCAGATGATCGTGATTCGTCGGCACGATAGGTCACGCTATAGCGAGTCTCTTCCTCTTCACACCCTGAACCAAAGTAGGTACAGCCCCACGACCTCACCGGTACAACCTCTTCGTACCACGGATCATCTTCTCTATACACGGGAGAAGTACGCGTATATGCCACCTCTTGATCGTCTTCATCGTATCCTGGCGGAGGATACTCACAGTCGCCAAAGCGCTCACATACATCTTCGCCAGCCGTACTTTCATACACCCACGGATCGCAGTCGCCGTGTATCTGGCAGTCTTCGTTGTCATACATACCCGATGTGCCTGGCACCGATCCTGCAGTGTCCCACGGATCGTACTCACGCCCACGCTGTATTTCTTCGAGCCGGTCCATTTCTTCCATCTCGTCGAGATCATCCATCGAATCGAGGATGTCGCCTGTCGTGATGTCTTGCGGCATCATCATGTATGGCTGGATCGGCGCCATCTCCGCGTTGTCCCACATACTTTCTCCACCCCCAACTGCCGCATCTACACCTTCCCAAGGGCTGTAGACTTCGGGCTCTATGTAGCGAACTGCGGGCGTGTATATGTCCCCTGAATCCTCGCCGTAGTACACGGGATTAATCTCCTCAAGACGTGAGTAGTCGAACGGAGTGTATTCAACATCTTCAATATCTCCCCCTCCATCAACATATTCAAAATTCTCTATGGAGAAGGCCAGCCGTGCTCCGGCGTTTTGCGATGAGGGGATTGCTGATGCGGGAAGCATTCCGAGGCCCAAAAATGCCAATCCAACCAGCGCGAGGGCTGCTGTGCGGCTCAACAGCGGATTCATGCACCCATTATGCACGCTCGCCCTGCGCCTGGGTATACGGGATAGCGGGTGCTGTGCACAGCGCTACAATGCAGGCACATGCCCTCCCTGCTCCCAAGGAACATAACGGCACACCTAGCAATAGTATGTATTGCGCTATTTCTCGGTTGCACGTACGTGCTCGGCTTTGATGCCAAATTTACCGCGATAGGTATCGTGCTGCCTTTAATTGCCATCAATCTCTATCGCCACTTCAAACACTTTGCGATACCAACACTTGTTGCTCTGTGCTTCTCCGTGTTCATCACTACTGCGCACTACTATGTGTACGACACGCCTAACATCTACCTGGGTCATATGCACATCTTTCCACTCGTGATGTGGGTCGGAGGACTCCTCCTTTCGCGCGAGATTTACCTGCTGTTGCCTGTGCGCTACAAACTTTTTGCGGCGCTTATTTTGTATTGGATCGTCATGTTTTCGCTTGAATATATCGGCTATTACTGGGTGGGTATCCGCACCAACACCGGGCACCCCGGATTTCTGGGTACCGAGGTCCTCCATGGCAACTTGGCCGTGCACCTTTTCTACCCCACCGCCGGCCCCATCTTTATTATCGTGACGGAGCTCATAAAGCGGCATTCTACCTGGATTCGTTAGGCACAGCCCTTTTTCGTACCACCACTTTGCAAGACTGTCCAAAATGAGTACAATGCGCTCGTGCCTTTTGGCACACGTGGCTCTGTATACCGTACAGAGAACGAAGATTCCGCGGTAGCTCAGCGGTAGAGCAATCGACTGTGGCACCTTGATTCAAACGTGTGGTATACTCTTTATGTGTCTACCACTAAACAACGTAAAGAATCGAGAACCTACGCCGACCGAAAAGAGTACATAAAAAAGGCAGTCGCGAAACGACGAACAGCTATACGACTCATGGCACTTGCCTACAAAGGTGGTGCATGTGAGATATGTGGCTATAACCGTTGCGTTCGAGCCCTCAGTTTTCACCACCGTGACCCAAAGAAGAAAGATTTCGGTCTTTCTGCACATGGCCTCACGCGATCATGGGAGAAAACTCGAGTGGAGCTCGATAAATGCGCATTACTGTGCATGAACTGCCATATGGAGGTACACGGCGGCGTTACGCAGCTTCCTGGGGAAACCCAGGTCGAAAAACGAGGTGAATTGTCGTAGATTTTTCTCAAAAGTCACGATGCCTGTAGCATTTGCTGCATGGTACTGGAAACCCCTTTGGGGCAATCAGCAGCCAAGTCCAAAGCGAAAGCAATGGAAAGGTTCAGAGACTATCCCTTTTGGGAGTAGAGCAACAAGAGTTGCCCGAAGCGCCTCGCACCCCAATCCGCGCAAGCAGATGGGTGATGATATAGTCCACCCCTTGTGGCAACATGAGGAAATTGTGTAATCGATTGGTCGTAGGTTCGATCCCTACCCGCGGAGCCCAGTAGGTTGTTTAGTCAAAGTGAGGATGGTGTCGAAGGGAGAACGCAGTGCAAACACTGCGTTTTTTCCGTCTACGACCGAGTTCTGAAGTAAGAAGTTGAGAAGGGCTCGTTTCTCTGGCACTTCCGAACTCTCGAAGATCTCGAGTGCTCGCTTTGCCAGATTTAGCACTGTCTCTGCTGCTACAAAATAGCTTTCGTCTGCGTCAGTATGTTCTTCGAGTAGTATGTTGAGTTCCTGCTGTCGAGCTTTGAACTGATGCAGGTATTTGTCATATGCGTCCTGAGTAATACGTCCGTCGAGATGGTCGAGGTACATTTTGTCGAGTCGTTGTTGGAGCATATCGTATTCCTTTCGTAGTCCAGCCAATGCGTTTCCGTGGAAGGCCTCTTTTGAGCGATGGGATGCTTTGAGCCCCTCGACTACCTCATCGATCCGTTCCTGCGGGAGCTTGTCCAAAGCCCTCAAAACCTCGTACACGGGCTTCAGGAGGTCCTTTTCGGGTATGTAGACCTTCTTGTCGCACAGGTCTTTTTTGGCGTTGGTGCAGCTGTAGTAAACATACTTACCCTTAGCTGTTTCTGGGCTCATAGCGCACCCGCAGCGGGCACAGCGTAGTAACCCTCGGAATATGTGCGGCTTTGCTGCGTATTGGAACGGCTTCTTGCCCCAACTGCTCGCTACCTTTTGGCATTGATCCCATAGTTCTTTAGTGACCAATGGCAGATACTTGTGAGGGTAAAGTCCGCGCTTGGATCGAGCGACGCCATAGTAGAACGGGTTCTTGATAATGTGTTCGATCATACTCGGCGCAAGCACCTTGCCGCTTTCGCTTACCAAGCCGTCTTTTGCTATTTGTTCGCGGACCTTTTTGAGAGAGTAGTTGCCTGTGGCGTAGAGTTCAAAGATGCGACGCACGAGATGCGCTCGTTCTTCGTCAAAGATGATGTCTTTGGTGCCTCGCTCATCGAGAGTGATGTTGGTGTAGCCAATAGGTGCTCTTCCCGTCCATTCGCCCCTGCGGCGCTTAGCTTCATAGCTGCGCTTCACGTTGTCGCTAATGGCGTTTGAGTAGTACTGCGCCAAGCTCACGGCAATGTTGAAGTGGAAGAGGTCGGTCGCTGGGGACTCTTTTTTGAGTACGAGGTTATCGCCTGGGAAGTGTAGCTCCACAAGCCCGTCGCGACGTAAACGTTCAAGCGCTGGTAGACCGACTAAGAAGTCACGGGTCAGACGATCTACCTTGTCGCAACACAAAGCCACAACCTCTTTCTGGTCTGTAACGTAGTCAATGACTTTCTGAAACTCCTTTCGGTGCTCTTTGTATGCCGACTCGTCAAAGATGTACTCCTTATCGAGCTTTAGGTTTTCGGTGCGATCAATATAACTACGCATCCGCGCTTGCTGCGCTGGAAGAGAGTTGCCAGCTTCTTTTTGTTCATCCGTTGATACTCTGGCAAGTATTATCGCTTTCATAGTAGGTCCTCGAACTTCTTCCAGTTTTTATCGGTGTTTACCGATTTACCTTTGATGTACTCGTACTTCGAACCGTCGTTGCAGTACCAGATACCGTTCTCAAAAATAGCGATACCTCCAACATAGTTCTTCCCGAGTTGCTTGATCCACTTTGCCAGAGCGACAGCTTTATCCTTCGTTTCCTGTGAGGTCCCTGTATTGCCGTCTTTGGTATCGAATATGCCAATGCGTCCGTCTTTGAAGCGAATAACCCAGTCAGGGTAGAAAAGCGCGTCCTTCTTGTCCTCGGTGTTTCGGTAAGGAATAGCGAGGTAGTTCTTTCCGTAGTCGCCATTTTTGAACCACCACTCGATCTCTTTTTTCTTTGTATCAATGTAGTCCTTGAACTTCAGTTCGTTATCACGACCTGGATAGTCAGGAAGCACTAAGAACTTCTCGAGCGCACACAGTGCTTGAGGTATTTCCTCGTAGTCGTCTGTGTAGCCGTACTCCTCGAGGATTGTGAATGAGTGCGTCTGTGCCTGTTCGAGCTTCTTTCTCTTTTCCTCTATCAGTTTCTCGCTCGTTGGTTTGAAGTCCCGCAGGGCTTTGGTTATTGCAGGGCGGAACGCGCTCGAGGCATCCTGCTGGATGTCCTTCACAAACACTCGGTAGTAGTAATCGCTGTCTGGTCCGAATACGCTTTCCATCCAAAGTCGTGTCGCGGATTTGAGGACGCTCCACGATCGGGCAATGTTCGAGTACTTAGCTTGTTCATCGCTCTGTTCCTTCAGGAGCTTGTAGCAGAGGTAGTTGAACGTCTTTTCGACATCGTTGATGGACATCTCGAGCGAGACATCATCGCCCTTTTTGACGAAGTCGTATGCAAGCTGGTCGAAGTCCTCAAACTCAGTGTTTGCGACTATGCGATTTGGAAGCGATGAGCTTGTATCAACCCCTTTCTTTTCGAGCTTCTTTTGAGCTGCGCCAAGTAGATCCTTTGAGGTAAGCCCGAAGTAGGAGTTCATAGAGTCAGCAAAACTCTTCTGGAAGATCATCGAACGTGGAATGTCGCCATAGTCGACACGAGACGCATAAGTAGTTGGGAGGTCGACATTTTTTATGCCGTCCTTTCTCAATACCTTCTGAGTGATAGGTTGATTGTTGCCAGATTGATCGGGTATCTCTACTTCCTTTCGCTTGTAGTTCGTGTAGAGGTATCCAAGGCGCAGCGCTGGATGGTCGTTATAGTCGTCCTTCAAGTGAGGTTCTGGCATTCGCAATATGCGCCCGATGGTCTGGGTATAGAACTTCTTTGACTTGATCTCGCGGAACATAACAAGCACTCCTGCGCGAGGGCAATCCCAGCCCGTACCTGCCGCTTGCTTGAAGAGGAGGAACTCAACTTCGCAGTCATTAGCCGCAATGCCGTCGAGATTTACTTTGTTCTTATCAAACCACTTAGCGATTTTGTGCTCTGGTATTCCTTTGCGTTTGAGGTATGCCGAGACGACTTCTTCTTTTGTTTTGTCGCCAGTAGCGGTCAGTTCTTTGTCGTCGTTTGGTAGCTGGATAAGCATCAAAGGGTTTACCTCTTTACCCATCGCCTTGAACTCGGTTTTGAGTTGTTCGCGCTTGCCGAGCCCCAGATCGAGCAGCACCTCGTCGAGGTCTTTCTTTCCGTACCCCTTTAGATCCTCATCGCTTTGAAGAACGATTTTTTCTTTGATAAGACCTTGGGCTACGACTGGCTCCCGATCAACTTCGACAAAGCTCTTCTGTCGATACGCCTCAAGCTCGTCTGCTTCTTCAGGTGTAGCAGTAATGTGCAATACGATTTTCGGGTCGATGTAGTCGATGATGTTTTGAGCGAGGCGTGTTCCTTTGCTTTTATGCGCCTCGTCGATGATAAGCACGATCTCTCGCTTCTTTGCTTTTGTCCCATCGATAACATCCTCAAAGTACTTGCCTCGCTCTTTGTAGAGAGGATCATCCTTTTCTGGTCTGCGTAGCACGCGACTTTCCGCTGCCTCTGACACGACCTTCTGCCAATTCAGGAAGAGGATGTCGTTTGATTTGAGCAAGCCCTGATTTATGTCTGCGACCGTCAGTAGCCCATTTTCGAGGTTGTTGTTGAAGTACTCTTTGAACTTGTCGCGGCTCTGCATCGCAAGGTCATCACTGAATGTGATCCAGATAAATGCTTTGTCCTCGTCCCATTGGGGAAGATGGTTGAGGCCGCGTATAAAATGCGCTGCCATAAGCGTCTTGCCGCTACCTGTTGGTGATTTGAAGACGATGGGAAGCTGTCGACCAGCTTTCTTCCACTGCTGTACGAACACTGTTGTCAGTGCTTCGATCGCGTCTCTTTGGAATGATAGTAGGTTTGGTGTTGGCATAGCTTTTTATAGGTTGTGGATGCGGCGGTAGATCTCAAGTATCGGTTCAGGGATGGTCTTGACCGTAATACTTGGATTGTCCTCGAACTCATCCACAAACGGATCGTTTTCCCAGCTAAAGATGTACACAGTGGTCGGCTTCTTTAGCGAGAGGACTTTCTTTGTGAAGTCGTCGAACTTATCGAAACTCTCTTTGAAGTAGATAGCTGTGTGACGATCCTTGTTCTCGAAAATCTCGAAGTGGCTATTTTTAGTAACGCCATCGAGCGTATTCTCTGCAATGGCCAACAGCTCGCACGCATTGTGCGCGAGTGCCAACTTGTCTTTATCGTTGGTGTTCAAAATACTGTGTTCCCCAACAAATCCAACTCGGTAGTATTTGAGTGATCCCCCGAGACCCTGCACCTTTTCTTTTTTCGAGTTCTTGTAACCACCAATGACCTTGCTAAGTCGAGGGTGGCACACATCACTGCATATCTTGTGTTTGACTTTTTCGCCGTTCCCATCAAGCTCCTGGTCGTTCGTGCACAAAATAAACTGCCTTGTTCCTTGGTCAGCTTCGTTCATCTCTAATACCGCTTGACCTGTGGTTCCAGAGCCAGCAAAGAAATCCAGTACGAAGGAGTTTTTACTACCAGCAATGGCAAGTATGTGCTTTATAAGTTCAACTGATTTTGGATTATCGAACACTTTTATGCTCCCGAATATGTTTTCGAGCGTTTTCTTTCCTGTGGAAGTACCGCCGACAACGTCCCTATCAAAGATGGATTTGTAGGGTATCGGTGTACCACCATACACTTTTTTGTACACTTTCCAGTTGCCCTTTTTATCCTTACGGACCAGCAAAAGGTCTTTATCTTTGTTGTATGTTTCTTTGCTCCAGAACCATCGAGCAACTCCTTTTACCTTCTTCCCGTCCTTGTGACACATCCACGGGTAAACTTCAGTTCCGTCAGGCGCAACTATCGGGTAGTCACAGTTTTTTGTGTATCCGTGAGACACGGTCCACAAACTATCCCACTTGAACGAGAGTTGTCGTGCTTCGTCAAACTCAGGGTACTCATTATCGCTAATGATCTTATTGAATGCGCCTTCTTTGGTTTTGTCCTTGGCATAACAGAAAACGTATTCGTGAACCGTGTTTACATTTTTTGAGTCGTGGCCACCTGTCAGTTTTTGGTTCCAAATAAACGAGGTAACAAAGTTGCGTTCGTCAAAAATCTGGTCACATAGCATCTTCAGTTGAGCAAACTCATTATCATCAATACTGATGAAGATAACTCCCTTCTCACTCAACAAATCCTTTGCGAGTTCAAGACGCTTCCGCATAAAGGAGAGCCAGTAGCTATGGCGCAAAGGATGGTCTGTCGGAACCTCAGTTCCATCAGGGTATTTATCAAGTATCCTTTTGTCTTTATAGCGAAACCCATCTGAGCCAGTATTGTAGGGAGGATCGATGTAAATGACGTCGATTTTTCCCTTATGGGTGTAGTTCAAGCACGTTAGTGCGTGGTAGTTTTCTCCTTCAATAAGGAGATGTGTCGCTTTATTATCGTCATTTTTTATATCGCACGTTGGAACTGCTGTAATGATCGGTAGCTTATTTTCGACGTCATCTTCAAACGCTTCAGGCACATCAATCCACGCGAGGCCATAGTTCTCGTTCCTGAGCGACTTCTTCATTCGCTCCAACTCCTTTTCGAGACGTAGGATTTTGTTGTCTTTGTCCCCAAGTATTTTTCTGATCTCGTCTTTTTCCATAGTTATTTTGTGCTCGCGTTCTTCAGGAACTTCTCAAACTCTACCTTCTCAATGCGGAACTCTTTGCCCAGCTTGTACGCCTTGAGCTTTCCCGCCTTGATGTAACGGTAGATGGTCATTATGTTTACGTCGAGCTTCTGTGCGAGGTCCTCGGCTCGGTAATACTCCTGTTTATCCTTCATATCGTTGTTTTTATTGTACTTTACAATGGTTTACATATCAAATCGACCCTCTTGGTAAGTTGTTTCGCGCTCGTTTTTCTATGGCGGTCGTATCCGATATGCACTGAAGTTCTTGAGTGAAGTTCTTATTTGTCGCACCCAACCGTGCAAATGCCGATCCGAACGTCCGCTGTTGAGCAAGCTAATGCTCTCTGCAATGCGATACCACCCCCGCTGCGACTGCCTCTTCTCAAGTATCGCTCGCAGTTCGCGGATACCTCCCTCGTCGACACAAAGCGCATTGAGCCCAACGAGATAGACCGCATCCTTCGCTCGCATTTTTGGGTGCTGCCGAAGGATGCGTTTGAGCAGGTTCTTCGGATTACTTTCGGTCCCGAAGAGAAAGAGGTTCTCTCCCTCGATAATGGTTTCCCAGTAGGATAGTACGATTTTTTGGCATACATCCTTTTTGAAGACCTGCTCGAATGTCGGGTTTATCGGTAGGCCAAGACGTTTGAGCAGTCCGTTGATCTTCTGTTTCTGTGTAAGGCGTATCTCGAGACGCAGTATTTCGAGCGATGGCTTTTCCGACTTTATCATCTGGAAGAGTGATAGCTGGTTCGGCACTGGGTCTTTGTCGACCGCTCGTTTTTTCGTCTGAGCAAGGTCCGCGATTTTGTCGTACACAACCACAGAGTGTGCCTGGGTGTATCCCTGCAAGCTCTGCCCTCCGTTGCGGAAGCTGGTTTTCTGTAGATCGAACTTCTTATTGAGATTTATTTTCGCAAGCTCTCGAGATACAAGCGATGCGGTGTATCCATCCGAGAGGACGATGTTCTTTGACGGATGAAAGGCCGCTACTGTCGCGTTGATTATGCTGCGCTTCTGTACGATACAGCCCGCCTCAAGTAAACGATCGTGGAGCAGTTCGACCACGCGCGGGAAGTCCTTATCCGTTACCTCCTCGAGGTTGTTGCCGAGTAGTAGTTTGGAAACCGAGAACTCTATCTTCACGAAGGATACTTTTTGTCCGCGACTGATACTGCGACTGATGCCCGTGAGCCGCGGTCGGTACACACCATCGCTAATGCCTCGAGGAGGATTTTTGGTGTGCTTGGAATAGACACTGGTCCGTGCCTGTAAGTCCCACGGCCGCGTCCCATTTCCGTTCGCAATGTCGAGAACCTGGTCTCTGGGGATGTTGAGTACCACGGTATCAAGCATTTGATTGTTCGTGCCTCGGTGCTCGGTAGAGGTGCGGATTGTTTCGTTTATCCACCTCAAGAAGTAGCGCAAAGAAGCCCACCAGATTGTTGGTGCTTGCGGGATCGACCAGCAGTTCCTGAGAGGACTGCTTCGACTTCTTTTGCTTTTTCTTTACCTTGGTCACGCACGTATCGTATGCGTGTATAGGTTGAGGGTGTCCTAAGACAAATCTAAGACAGGTACTTTGAGTTTATTTTTGCGGATTGCTTGGTCGTTATGAAGAACTCTGGGAAGCCCTCTTTAGCGAGCTTTTCGCGTATTTGATAGACCGCATTGTAGTAACGCTTGTCGCCTGGCTTTTTCTCGTCCACTCGCTCGGCTATCTCTGAGAAGAACCACTCTTGCGGGACATCTTCTGGCTTCTCGAAAATGATGCGTAGCGCGTGGTACTGATCCGAGAACTTCCGTATTGCCACTTCGTGTCCGTGCACGTACAGGCGTGATTTGTCGGCATCAAACGACAGTGCCGTGCTTATTTTCCCTGGACCTGCCAACGCTTTTTGGGCTTCTGCAAAATGTGCCACTACATACATATGAAATCGCTGTGCTTTTGGCCGCACTTTCTTTGGATTGAAGAAAACTGGATCACGCTCTGCACGGTCTTCCTCGATTTTTGACCACTCACCCATAATGACGCTGAAGTTGAGGAGGTCGAAGGTAGCACCAGCTTCTCGCTTTTTATGTCTCTCCACAATCTGCTTGTGCGTCTCGCGCCCTTTGCGCACCACATCGCGTAGTTCATAAAGACGCATTTGTGCTCCCCACAACGCATCCTCTGAGCCGCGCTCGAGCTCCTTTTTCGTCTCAAGAAAATCGTCGAGCTCCTGTATCGGCAAGTACTGACGCACGATGGTGTTATTTGTTGGGGAGAGCTCGACATACTTTGATGCAAAGTCCTTATGCTCGGGTAGTCCGTAGAGCACTTCGAGTACATCGTGAAGTTCGTCATACAGAGTGTAAGGTAGGGGCGAGCTACTGAAAGCACGTTTTTCTTCAAAGTCACCATATTCCTTCAGAGCATTTTTTATCGTCGCGTTTTCTATACTTTCATCGGACACGTAGCTACTGATCTCTTTGTGTAACGCACGTATTTTCTTGAGGGCAACCTCTTGTTGAGTTGCGTACTTATCCATCAATCCTTTAGGCATCAAAGAGATTTGGGATGTTATGACATCGAACTCTGGCACAGCATCGCCATAATCAAGATAGTCAGTCAGGCCAACAAAAAATGCCTTCGGGTCATCCTGTCCAATGAAGGTGCTGAAGTATCGTTCGAGTATTTGTAGTGGGTCCATTGTCTCTTTACTATAGTTTACAATCGCTTACCGTTCAATGTATAATGTTTTTATATGGCACGGCGCAGAGGAACAAACGGGCAGACTGAAAAAGACAGGCGCAAGGCGCTTATCGCGGAACTCGAAACGGCTCGCGGAAGTAAGGTCATTACATTTATCACTTCGACGCGTGGCGGGCTCGATTTTCCTATCGCGATGGACAGTGTGCGAAAGCTCTTTGAACACCTGAAGAGTGCAACAGCCCGCGGTGCGAAACCCAAAATAGATTTGTTTATACACAGCAACGGAGGCGACGGTATCGTCCCCTGGAAACTCGTGACGTTGATACGTGACTACTGCTCCGAGTTCTCGGTTATTGTTCCTCATCGCGCCTTCAGCGCGGCAACACTCATCGCACTGGGGGCAGACGAGATCGTGATGCACCCTATGGGTATGCTCGGACCAACTGATCCGACCGTAACTAATCCGTTCAACCCTCAAAATCCTCGCAATCCGAATGAGCTGCTCGGTATTAGCGTTGAGGACGTATCGGCATACATAAAGTTGGTAAAAGACGACTTCGGGATTACACACGAAGACGAACTCATACAAGCAGTCAATGCACTCTCACAACACGTGCACCCTCTCGCCCTCGGAAACGTGAAGCGTTTTCATTCTCAATCTCGAATGCTCGCAAAGAAGTTGCTTGAGCTGCATATGAAGGATGGCACAGAGGACCATAAGATAGCAGACATCGTAGACAACTTGAACTCGAAGCTCTTCTTCCACGGCCACCCAATCCATCACAAGGAAGCACAAAAACTCGGGCTGAAGGTAAAACTCGCTACAAAACCTGAGCAGGATTTGATCTGGAACTTGTATTTGGCTTATGAAAAAGAGATGAGCTTGGACGAAGAGTTCCGCTTTGTTGATATGTTCCTTTCACAGCATCCTCAGCTAACTAATGGACAATCACAAGTAATAGACCTTCCGAAGGTAAAGGGGGTCTACATAGAAAGCGCGGCACGCACAGATGTTAGAACCGTTGACTTCCAGGTGTTCGGGCAAGGAATACAGAATGGGATAATCAATACCCAGTTACTAACAAAGAGGGCTGGCTGGGAGCAAGAGTAAATCGTAGAATGTAAATAGCTATGGCTAAACAACCTCCACAAAAACAGCGTGTCCCTCAGCAGAGTCAGCTGCCACAGGATCGCACTCACGTCGAAAAGGCGTTCAACTCGGTTTCTACTCCGATACGCGAAATGATAATGCCTCGAGAGTTCAATACTGTTAGTGACCCGAAAACTCGATCTCAAACGAGCGGTCAGATCGCGACCACTCTTTCTTCTGACTGGAGCTACTAAGATAGATGCAGTTGGGGCATCGCGACCGTTAGCCACTGAAGCTCGCGTTCAAGCGCCTTCCAATCGACTGTTCTAAACCCATCCAGCCATCGGAGCAAATTAAAAATCACCCTCAAAGGGGTGATTTTTAATTTGCGTAGAGGAGCAACTGCACTGCTGCAGTTGCGGGTAGGGATCGAACGCCAGAGTCATGTTTTTCAGCAGAAAAACGGACGAGGCGGTGCCCAGCCCGAGCGATACGAGCGAGAGGCGCGGGAGATACCCCTACCCGCGGAGCATTCGAGTGAAATACAAAAGGCCCCTTTGGGGCTTTTGTATTTCCGAGGATGCGAACGCGGGAAAGATTCTCTTACCCGCGGAGCTGAAAAGCTAAATGAAAGTACCCTGTGCTTGCACGAGGGTATTTTCACTTAGTTCGAAGCGAACGCGGGCAACCTTAGTTACCCGCGGAGCAAGTGAGTAAAAAGAAGAGAGCCCTAATGGGCTCTCCAACATTACTTTTCACCCCAGCAGTTTCCAGAGAAGCTGCTGGTCTGGCTTTTCCGCAGTGAAGAACTCGGCAATGGCTTTCGCCTGTGCCACTTCGCTACGTTCGCTCATCTGCGTGAGCTCAATGAGCTTGCCATGCCGCTTGTTTCCCGGAGTCATTTCCAACATCCGGAACGGTTCATCACCGTCTTCAACTACATAGCCGACCTGCTTAAGCAATGCAAGCGATTCGCGAGTCCGGTTGATAAACCGATCAGGTTCCTTGAAGTCCTCGTTGCCACGTACGGTGTGTTCCACCATGCGCGCAAACTTTGACGTCGAGAACTCGTCACGCGCGGTACCTTCTTTTCTCTTAAAAAACGCTTTTTTCAAACGGCTATGTGTTTGCTCCACAAACACGACCGTTGGCAAGGAAAATGTCCTGTACGTCTCACTTGCCTCAATTCGGTCGGGATCAAAGAAGGTGACGCAGTTTGCATCTTTCCCATCTCGGCCAGCTCGACCAATTTCTTGAGCGTAGCCCAGCAGATTGAACGGATTGTTATAGTGCACCACCAGCCCAACATCGGGACGATCGATACCCAAACCAAACGCGTTGGTAGCAAACACAAGTGGCTTGTGATCATTCCCAAATCCTTGCTCTGCTTTTCTTTTCTCATCTTTGGGAATTTCGGCATGATAGAGATAGGTCGCATATGCTTGCTTGTGCAAGTGCGCACGCAAAGGAAGATGGCTGTACATTGTTTCGCAACCACGGCGCGAGCCGCAGTACACAATCACCGCACCACGTGCTCGCTTGGTCAATTCGAGTAGTCGGCTCTTTTTCTTATCAGACCGTTCTTTTGTATTGCCAGTAAACTGGCTCTCATCGACGATACTGATGTGCAGATTAGGACGAAAAGCATCTCCCATGACTACCACACAAGTCTCTTTGTCGAGCGGTGTGTAGCGGAAAATGTCTTGCCTAATTTTGCTGGTAGCTGTTGCGGTATAGCCTCCGGCGAGCCGGATTTTGAGCCGCTTGGCTGCTTTCTCTAGTCGTTGGTAGTCGGGCCGAAATGAGTTCCCCCACGTACTGACGCAATGAACCTCGTCGATCGCCATAAAATCGAGCAGACCATCTCCGAACAGTCCCGTGAAATGCTCACTAATGAGCGACTCCGGACTCACGAAGAGAAATGCCGGTTGCCCATCCTGCTTGAGCGCAACGAGACGTGCTGAGATTGCTTTCTTTTCATTCTCACCGACATCACTGTTATACAAGAACGCAGGAATCCCGCGTTCAAGTAGGGCGTGCACCTGATCGTTTTGCAATGCGATGAGTGGCGAAACAACAACCGTCATACGTCGCAGAACAAGTCCGGGGATGACGTAACAGGCTGTCTTGCCGCCGCCTGTCGACAAAAGCGTGAGCGTGGGTTTGTTCGCCATGTTCAAGCGAATTGACTCGGCTTGCTCAGCATAGAGTTTTTCGTATCCCATCACCTGAAGAGCACCACGGAGGCGTTCTTCAAGATCAGGCTCGAATTCTCGCACAGACATTGTAGACCTCCTCATAGAACTTTCTTTCCTAATTTATTCTGGTACTACTGTATCTATCGCTTGACGAAAGTCAATAATTATTACGTACCAGTAAATGTCACTCTGCCCCCACAGCGATACTAAATCCGCAGGACTAGTGTCGCCACAAGATCGGATGCAAGTGTGAGTCCCCATGCATGCAATTGAATTATATGGAAGAATGTGGTATAAAATAGATAGTACATTTTTGGCAACCAGCGAAGGAGTTTCCATATGACGATGCTTGGCCTTTTGAATCCTGTCCCATCGGGCGATAAAAAACCTGAGAGATGTGGACTCTCTGAAGACGTGGTCGCTGCAATCAACGACTGGTGGTCTGGCATCGATCATGACGCCTGTCAGCAGCTGGTCACCTTGCTTGACCAGCTTCTGGCCGAACACTTGGCGAACCTCGCCGACCAGACTGAACCCGTGCCTGAGCGCTCCACGGAAGAATTTCGCGCTGCGTGTCTTGCCTACATTTTCGCGAAAGTGCGCGACGATGCCTTGCGCGAGGTCATTTATAGCGTCCAAGACCTTCGGAGCCCTGACTAAGGACACAGCACACCATCCACCACCCGGCCGATTCGGCCGGGTGGTTCTCAATTGCAACCAGCCCAATAAGGGCGCTCGACACCATCCACATTTGTCACACGATTATTCCTGTTGTATAGTCCGGCCGGTTCTTGTAATGCGGCAATAAAGCACAGGAGACCGACATGCCCGACTGTTCAAACAAGGAACCACTACCCTTCGTTCAACCGTTTCTCGAGCTGACGCTCGTTGGTGACGGTAGAAAACGTCTCTCGGATGAAGGGACCATGTTTATCGACGTTGGTGGCAAGATTGATGCGTACATTCAAGCGGACAACACGCCCACGGCACTCCTCATCAGACTCTGCGACAAGATTGCCAAGGCTGGTGCCGTGGTGAGCACATACCAACGCTACACGGGGAGCGGTGGTGCAAGCCACATTCTACGGCGCGGCGTTTTGTTCCGGCGAGTAGGTGAAGTGGAGACACCGGGAGAGCACATACTCGCCTACGAATATCGCGCTCCCGTCTATCGCGGCCTCTAGGCCCACCAGCGGAAAACCCGCTCCGGTGGGTTTTCTGTTTCCTTTTGTACTATTTCATTCGGCCTCACGATAATCTCGGCACAACCCGCCTGTCCGGATGCAACAAGTATTTGACCTTCAATTTTTTTCGTGGTTATATCTATTTGGTTTTTGCAAACAAGGAGCGAATTCATGGCCAAAATGCCAATCGTAACAACCTTGCCACAGCTTCTGGCAGCCATAGAGGATGCGGCGCCAGAAATACTAGCCGTCTATGAATGCCTGACTGACGACCTTGGCTCACTGGTCGCCGCAGCCAAACTCGATCCAGTGATGGACCTGCGAGAAGCTGACTTCGGTGGCATGGACCTGGGCAAGACCGATGTTGCTGGCTGGGACTTTTCCGGCACGAACTTCAAGAGCGCGAATCTGAGCGGCTTCACCAACATCCATCAAGCAACGTTCTCGCTCGAGACGAATCTCGAGGGAGCCACCTTGCCTGAAGGTATTACGGTGCAAGAACTACTCCGTCCGCGCGGCTCAGCCTGATCGAACCCGTCACGGCAAAGAACGCGCCTAGGCGGGTTCTTTTGTTGTGGCACGCGAAGCAGCCAGAGCATGATGACAGATAAAGAATACGTGTTATAATGTCACCAGTACAAAGCATCACACCCCGATGGAGGACTCACGTGGAAATCATTAACCCACTCTGCTTAAACGGTGAAATCCAGTTAGAGAATTATCGTTATATCGTGAACGAGTATTACCGTTTGCACCATACACTCCCAAAGAAAGCGCCTATCACGGTATGCATCAATTCAGGAGGTGGCCAAACTTCCGCTGGACTCGGTCTATACGATATGTTCAAGGAGGCTTCGAAGCATCGTTCACTTCGCGCATTGGTTCTCGGAAAAGCAGAGTCGATGGCCGCGATTATTCTGCAGGCATTTCCGCATCGTCAAGTAAGCACACACAGCAAGGTTATGCTACATGGGACTTCAGTCCAATTTGGATCAATGAGTATCGGAAACGCCCTCAGTGCACTCGAAGATTTTCGCCGACTCGATGAATGTATGGCAAACATTGTTGCCGTGCGCAGCGGAAAGTCAGCCGATCTGATAAGTGAGCTCATGCAGCAAGACAAGCACTTCACTGCAGCGGAAGCTGTCAGCTTTGGTCTGGCAGATAGCGTGTTTGGTGCGTGACGCACTCTCAGCAAAGAAAATACCACCTAGCACTCGCGGCTGGGTGGTCTCATTTCCCGCCCTCGGCGTTTTGTGTACAGCCTCTTATGAGTACCTCTGTGGGAACGCCCTACACTTCTCGTTTCGAAATATAGTACCGATAGTAGCCAATAAGACCTGAAGTCAGGACGGTGAGATCAACGGCGAGACCTACCGGAGTACCTACGACCATATCGTGAATAGCCATCGTCGTGCTCGATGACATCATGATGACGCGCAGACGTTGATCGGATGTTTGAAATGTCGCGATAACACCAAGAAGACCCGCAGCTATTGCTATAAGGTTGTACCAGACTGCATAGGTATACCATCCCACCAACATCGTGATAGCGAGAAACAGATACATGAATATCTGCCGCTTGGTTATCGCACTCACGAGGAAGCGCACCACCGACACGGCAACGATAGCGCTTGCGGTGTACTCACCCAGAACGTAGAAGTGCAAAGAGAGGAGGCTCGACATCAATGCAAACGCACTCACGATGTAGACCCGCTCTTTGAGCTGAAAGGTCATGACTCCTGCAGCAAGTGCCCCCACTGCAATGATTTGAGATATGAGGAAGGTGCTCATCGCACGACATGGTATCACGCATGTAGTGGGCATATACGAATGAGTATGCGCCTGTGCATGATCGGTATTTGACACACGGCAATAGAAAGAGCACAGTAATTTTGGACGACAACGGAGGACTACAGATGGACGAATTTTGCCCGGAATGCAAAGCCAACATCGGGCTTGGCGTCTTCGATGCTATTGGCTGCCCCGTCTGCGGGGCTGAGCCAGAGGATGATGACGACACCGATCAGGAAGAACAAGATGAAGGCACACCTCCTTCCAACGATGATGCGGAGTAAGCACATGCTGCAACCAGATTTCTTCCGCAGAATGCCGCTCTGGCAGACGCCACTCACCTTTCTTGTGGGGCTCGGCCTGATCTGGGCTGGTCTCGCCATGGCAGAAGCGCTGCATGTGTATCTTGTTGCGCTCCTGGTTATCGGCGGCAAGCTCCTCACCACTCTCGCCACCGTAGTGTTCGTGTTTGGCTATCTCGATCCCGCTCTGCGCCGCTTCATCGCACGGATACTGCGCCGCATATCGTGAGTACTCACATATAGAAAAGACGCCCGACATAGTCGGGCGGCTTTCATATATGTACTGCACACAACTCCGCTCCAACAGAATGAATACCTCTGTCTGCACCTTTTTAATCCTTTGCACTTTTTGGCTTCTTTTCAGATTTCACCTTCAGAATCTTTCTAGTTCCTTTATTCTTTACAACTCCTTCGAGACGAGGCGCAGTATGCGCCTGCCCCTGCCGTGCACCAGAGCGCTTGTCGATGGGATACTGATCGTTGTGTTGGTTCATGTATCTATGATATCGACGCGCGATGATACTGGCGTGAACGAGTTTGTGCGAGATGTTCATCGTGCACTCATGTCCACTCTGCATACTGAGACGTATTAGTACGACTTATATAAAGACTATGCACGACAAACACAAGGATCACGAGAAGGATGAGAAGCACGGAAAGGATGAGCACTCATCGAGTGATGAGAAAAAAGAGACATGCTCATGTACCTGTGAGCATTGCCAGAAATGTGAAGGTGAAAAGGAAGCAGTCAGCGAAAAAGAAGATTAGAGGCAAGTGGACCATTCAGCACCATAAAAAAACTACGACACCTCCCCTATCAACGGAATGCCAATGCGGCGGCGCTTTGTCTCACCCTTCAAAAGTGCCCGCTGACGTTTGGGAGCAACACCACGGTATCCCTCGTGCGAACCTCTTTTGTGGGCCAAAAAACTGCTGCCTAAAAATATAGAATGCTTCCCAAACTTATCCGCCATCGCATCCAAGTGTTCGAATATTTTGTATGACGCTGCGACTCCTTCCATTTCTCCAAACAAATCCATTTGCGAGAGCGATGGTTCCAGTTCGGTGAGCACGATGCCTGTGCCGCGGTACTGCGTCTTTGCTCGAAACACCTGCTGGAATGGTTCACGCAGCGCACGCACGATCACATGAGGCAACGCAGTAGGGTTTGCCAATTCAATCTGCATACCTTGATAGCGAAAGTCCTGTGTTTTGAGGAATGCGTACAGGTGGCGCGACGCCTGGTTGTAGCGTCGCGCCTTGATACATGCATTTTCTATATTTTTGGACAGCTGTGCGAACACGTATGCAGGGTCGGTCGATGGCGGGGTGAACGTTTTGGTTTTTGATATAGATTTATATGCCACCTTCTTTTCTGTCTCTATCGGGTACACCATCTGACTGCGCAGTTCGTACCATACCGCGCGAAAAGGCTTTGAGAGCGAGCGCGCCATGGTTGCCTCGTCAACGAGTGCAAAATCAAGCGCCGTGACCACTCCCTTTTTCGTGAGGTAGCTCGCCGTCTGTGGCCCGATGCCCCACAAATCCCCCACCGGCAGCTGCGCAAGAAAGGTATGCGCTTCGCGCCCAGGAATCACGGTGAGCCCTGATGGCTTGTTCCATTTCGAACCTACTTTGGCGAGCACTTTCGTGGGAGCAAGGCCAAGCGAGAACGTGACGCCCAACTCGGTTTCCAAATCGCGCTGGATTGCCTCAGCGATGCGCGGATACGACATGCGCAGAGATCGACGCATGCCGGTGAGGTCGGCAAAACATTCGTCGATGCTATATTCTTCCACCGCATCGGAATACCGCCGCACGATATCGTACATCCGCAACGACATAAGCGAGTAGAGCTCGTAGTCGGACGGCAAGATGATGGCATCGGGACAGATTTTTTTAATATCGCGCAAAGACATGGCGCGCGTTACCCCGCGTGCTTTCGCTTCATAACTCATTGACGACGCGATGCCGCGCTCGAGCCCGGTTATAACTGGCTTTCCGCGTAGCGTCGGATCCTGCATCTGTTCGCACGAGGCGAAAAAAGAATCTCCATCGACATGGAGAATCGCGCGTGGGAACGAGCGTAGGGTGAGCGACTCCATATCAGTACTTACGAATCACTCCCTTCACCACCGCAATCACCCGCAGACCTTCCTCAGGGTGAATGGGTTTGTAGTTTTTGTTCGCCGGTTCCAAATACAAGCCCTGGGTGCCACGACGCAAATATTTCATGGTCCACTCGCCATCCACTTCCGCAATCACAATGGCACCCACTTTGGGTGTGTTGGTGCGCTCGGCAATGACCAAATCCCCTTCCTGAATTCCAGCATCAATCATGGAATCACCTTTTACACGGAGCAGGTACGTCGCCTCTTTATTCTCGATTAAATACTCATCGAGGTTCATGGTGTCTACCAGCTCTTCTTCTGCGGGGGAAGGCCACCCTGCTTCAACGAGCCCGAGTACTTTGATGCCTCCAAATAGTTGCCGCGGCACGAGCTTCCCCGTTGTATCTTTGGCAAGCACCTTCTGGGCAATCAGGCGCTGCGATAAATCGTATCCTGCCTTTTTCGACGCAAAGCCGGCGAGTTTGGTGAGCTCGGCAATGCTCGGCATGCGTTTATGCTTGCGAAAAAAGTGGATTACTTTTGCAATGTGTTTTTCATCTGCCATGTAAGTAGTATAGGTGAACGTTCGTTTACTGCAAGTAGTGTGCTCCTGAAGTTGGTCAGAAATTGACATTGCAACTCAGGATAAGTATGGTCTCGATAGTTGATCGCCATAAACTAGGAGCCACCAACATGAGAGTTCACCCCGCCGAAGTACGTACATGCCTCGCCTTCACTGACGAAGAAAGGACGGCCATGGGACCGTCGTTCGCCTTTGGAGATGCTGAAGAGCAGCTCTCCTACGCAGTGCATACGTTTGGTTCGGCGCGTGTTGTGGAGCTGATAGTCGATGCAAAAAATACCGACATCGCGAAACTCGCACTACTCGAAGTTGACCACTTGACCGCAAAGGACAAAGAGGCGCTCATGGTAATGACTCGCACGTAGCTGCAATAGTGCTGCCCACCTGCATATGGAAGGAACTTGCTCCATGACGCGGTACTACATCGACACATCTACGAACAACGATTTCGACGCCGTCATTCGATTTCTGCACTCCACACAGATTCCGATTGGCGACCGAAACAAGCTGAAGTTAGTGGTGTCTGCTGAACTGACGGACGCGCAACTGGAAGAGCTTCAGCGTCTTCCGCTCGAAGAACCGCTCTCAATCGGTACTACACCTCTTGGGTAGAGTACCTTGCTCCATACAGAGAACCCACCTTCGGTGGGTTCTCACTCTATCAAGACAGCAATTCATAGATTTGACATATCTTATTAATTAAGCCATAGTACAAACAGTACCAACCATTGGGTGTCGGCGGCGCATATGGTGCCAAGTGGTACTGGCAGTCGCAGAAAGATGCGATTGCCGAAAGTGCTAAGGTGAAAATTGACGCTGCCAAGCAGGCAACGGAGCGCGCCATCGAGAAAACGAAGGACGCAGCTGGTGCAGCCGCGACCCGAGCGAGAGACGCGGCACACGATGCAGCCGAGCTTGCCAAGGAAAAAGGCAAGCGCGCTGCCGAACGCGCACGCGACTGGCGGGAATCCGTCTTTGGGCCGCGCGAGCCCGAGAAAGAACCGGCGAAGCAGTAACTGAACATCATTGAGGGCGGCTCGCTATGCGAGCCGCCCTTCCCTATTCCCCATCTCAAACAAGAAGCGGCCCCACCAATGGTGGGCCGCAGAAAGAACAACACGCGGGGTACTGCATCACGATGGACGCAGTGAACCGGCGATAACGTAGATCTTGTGGAACAGAGGCAAACCTTCACGGCGCCGCTCCTCCGCAGTGCGAGCGTTCACGCAAACCTGTGCTTCGATATCGGTGAAGAATTCGAAGTCAGGATTGCCCGCTCGTTCGAGCTGCGCTAACGGCAAGAGCGATGTCTCTGCGTGTTGCGCAACTACTTCTTCGTGCAAGACCTGCGGCGTGTAGCCACAGGATTGAAACATGGCGAACAGTCTGTCGATGCCCGGACGTCCTCCCAAATTCAGGATAGTCGTCCCTTCGGGCGTCAACACGCCACGCGCCTGTTTCAATAGCGCTTCGTTGAGGCCGAGCCCGCAGCAGTGCAGGGTCGACTCATCGTAACGCTTCGGATCGTAATAGTGTGCGACCTCGTCTTCGACGGCCTTATGCAGTGTCGTTGCCGGCACCTGCGGAATGCACGCGAACACGATGTCGACGGTGGGAGCTTTCCACCCTCCCGGAGCAGGCTTGACCAAATCCCAGCTGCCAAACAGTGGCCGAAACTGAGTTTTGGGAAGCCCGACGGCAGAAATGTTTTGCCGAGCAAGCGGCACACAACGCGCATCGTAGTCGGAAAAGTAGAACGTCGCTTGCGGCGCCTGCTTTGCCAACTTGATGAGGTTGATGCCGGTCCCGACACCCACTTCCCACACTTTCCTCTCGCCCCACTCCTCACTCTGAGGAGAAAGCCCTTTCAGGAAGGCGTCGCTCCAACCATCGGGCTTGAAAGCCCATGCCGGAACCTCGACGTCATCACTGAGTTCTGTAACGGTCGTTCTCTGATGTGCTGCCAATGCCATGCAGACCCTCGATCGTGTTTCTGTCCGAATCTGGTGACCCGGATTGATGGTATATACCATGGCTTTTGCCGCTCTGCCAGCCTTGTGCACACATACAAAAACGCCCCCAGAATGACCGCAGGAGGCGTTTTTTTCTTATGACACAAGAATACGTTAGCGCGAGAGGCAGTATGCCGCAGACCCGCTAATGGCCGCTTCCGCATGGAGCGGTGCACAAACGGTGTACCGGCCTGACGTACTTGCCGTAATCGTGTACAAGGTGTCCGCCGCAGTGCCGCCTGTTGGATCTACTGGGATCGCAGTTGGGAGATACGTCGGCACCAAGCACCCAAGGTTCACTGCTCCCGTGCCAATCTGCCGCGGTGTGTCATCAGGCACGGTGCTGAGACCGGTACAATTGCTCGCCGCTATCGCCACTCCTTTATTGTCGGCAAGATGCTGCCCGAGTGCATTCAGAATAGTATTCACATGCGATTCGCGCTGGGCGTTGCGCGCTTGTGCAAACTGGCGCCCCGGGTTGATAGCAACCAAGACGACGGTCGCCAGAAGCGCAATCATGCCAATCACCACAAGGATCTCTATTAAAGTGAAGCCGCGAGTCGTCGCTTTTTTGCCATGCATAATGTTGGGACTGATAGTTACAATGCAATCCTAATATACGGAGATGGTACACGGCTCTGTACCATCTCCACGTATTTTTGCACTATGGCAGAGGACAACTCGGACCTATATATACGGGCTGCTCAGAGAGCTCTGTAATAATTGCCGAACCTGTAGAGGTGCTGGCCGAAGCTAAGATATTTGTATAGGTTCCATACAATGATGCCCGTGTTTGTATGCGGAGTACTCCATCATTAAAAGTAACCTCGCAGATTTTGCATTCACGCCCACTATTGCCCCCATCACACGTGTCATCAATCGACACGCACTCGCCGCCTACCATGGGCTGATAGGTTCCTTGTTGAACGATTTTCAAGAGTGCTACATGCACGCAGCCCTGTGCCAGGTAACGTCCTTGTTGTTTATGTTCCCCATCGAGCGTATTGAATCGTGCAAAAAACGCAGCGGCACCCACACTCACCATCAAGACCGTCAACATACTCGCGATAACAATCACACTCACCAATGCGACAAAACCTCGTGATGCCACCCCCTGCCTTACCCCGATTATAAAGGTCGGTCCTTTATATTTTATAAAGGACCGACCTTTATATTTTTGGCTCACCTGGGATAATGCGCGGTACTTCATGGTTGCCGAGGTTGAAGGAAGTGCGTAGTGGAAGCTGATTGCAGGATGGTCATGCCATTAGGTGTTTGCATCCGCATAGTAAAGCCAGCTTCTACACGTTCTATATTGGTACTGGTGGTCAGAGTATGTACAAATCGTAGATTGCTCACCACGATCCCTGCTGCATTAAGAGGTAGTCCATCTAGTGTGACAAAACCGTCCATCAAGGCGATGACTGCGGTGCCTCCCCCATACAAATGAGCCGTCAAGGTTTCCCCCGCAGTGCCCGTTGTGGGACCCGAGACGGATTCAGCGCGACTAAGGACCCAGTTTATTTTTCGCACGAGAAAATCCTGCTCATTCTGTAAGATGGCTTTTCCTTGATTTCGACCACTGGTTTCAAAAAAAGAGTACGCCGATAGAGTTAGTCCCCCAATGACAACGCCAAAGAGCGCCAGATACAAAAGAGTCTCGAGTAACGTTACCCCGCGCGCATTCATATACCAGCGTGCATTACTGAGAGTACATCCTTCTCTTGCCCAAGTGGAGCATGCGACGCTACATAAAAGTAATTATCTTCGCAATCCATAGCAACCCCGCTTCCGCCTGGCAGCGCCAAAAACTCAGTCATCACGCCTGAGTGTGTCCATGGACGTATGCTGGTTGGATTGCTCACGTCCCAGACCTGGAACTGTTTGTTCGTGAGTACGAATGCCAAATGTTCGCGTACCATAAGACTATTAATACTGTCTGCTGTGGCGAGTGATGTTCCACCAAGAAACGTGGCAGGGGTTGAGGCCAGATGAGCAACATCCAACACATACAGTTCATTCGTGGCATCAGCAGCGCCACTGATATTGCTGGCAGTGCGACCGAAATAGAGAAGTGGTCCTAATTGCGCCGTCACCTTGCCGTTGCCGCCGATACCGGTAGGCTTAGAGAATCCACCTACGCGCACCGGATTCGCCGGATCACTAACATCAAGGATGGTGAGCTGCTCATTCGCTCCCCCTACCAAACCGTTTGGGTGAGAAAGATATGCATACCTGCCTTTCACTTGTATACCGTTAATGGGTGCACCGGATGTCCCGAATGCAATTGATGGTGCGGGCCAACTGCCGAGCCACACAGGAGAAAGAGGCGTACGCACATCAATCACATGAAAACCTGGCCCATTTCCAGTAGTACTCAGCCCCAGATAGAGATAGCCATCTTTGTAGAAGACACTTTTCCCTACAGCCTGCCCACCCCCTCCGTTTGCCCATACATAGGGAGCCGTACTAGTTCCCAAGAGCACACTCGTGCTGGCTGTTGCGCTCCCTAACGTAGCGCTCTGTACGTCATACACTTGTAACTGCGAGCACGCGGGGCCAGGTTTACAGGTCTTAAAATTTGCATGATACGCATTTGCCAAGAACGCCACTTTTTCAATACTGGTGCTCGCCACGGTAATCGCCTGCAGCGCAGGAGCACCTGTTGTGGGAGATGTATCAATGCGCGCAGCGAGAGTCGGCGCCAATGGATTCTCCAGATCAAAAATAAAAAAGGTACTCTTGAAAGCTGCTGGCGTATCATACGCAATGGCATACAGTTTTTTTGCATGCACTTCGATGTCAGAAAGAAGAAAACCATCGACTGCATGGCCATTATTTACCAATTCACCAAAGTCATAGTCCATACGTGACGGGTGTGCCCAATCACCAGAAAGTTCCGAGTTGCACGTGGTGGGTGCGTGCACGTTTTCGAGGTTGCTGACGAATGTAGTGAACGTCGTTGAAAGTGCTTGCCCGTGATCTCCTGCCCAGCTCACCACCGCAGCCACCTGCTTGGTGAGGTACTGCGGGGAGCGGGTCACTGAAACAGTTTTTGTGTACGTAAGGCCACCCATGGTTTCTGTTGAACTGGTGGGGTTAACCAAATTAAAGTCTTGCCGGGCAAGCGCCTCCTGCCACTGAATAAGTTCTTGCGCTTTGGCAACCGCCTCCGCATTCGTAGTACTACTTAAAACCATTGATTGATTTCCAAATGAGACGAGAATAGCAGCCGAAATAACCATGACGCCAATCGCCATAGCAATCATGATTTCTATAATTGAAAACCCGCAATTCTGTGTGTTATGGGCATCCAAACGCGAGTTATAGAGTTTCAATTGCTCCATGATATCTGCCCTGCTGCATTGGTAGTAATCATTGAAGTTTTCCCCGTGAGGTCGCTCAAAGTGGTGGAAGTGGCAGTGGTGGTGCCCGAGAGCTGAGTAAACGTAATGTCACCACCCTGCCGAGAAATTGATGGACTCACCGGGTAGCGAATGTTTTCTTCATCTGCGGCGTTGTACACACCGCCCTGGAAGGCTACATATCTATCGGCCTCAATGTGCACTCCGTGTGGTAAACCATCTTCGCACACACTCCCTGCGCACATGTTGCTCATTGATTGAGAGCGCGCACGCTGCAACAGCGCCACGAAAAGGTCCCTCTCTGAGCGAAAGTCAGTACTCCGATACGCATCCATATTCACCACTAAACCAAAGCCAGCTAAGAGGAAAAACATACCTACGACCACCAGCATTTCCAGCATACTAAACCCACGGGTGAATGTACGCATAAAAGTTAGTGCGGCGTGAGATTCTGGGTAATCGAATAGATGGGCGTGACAATGGAAATTGCAATAAACCCCACAATGACACCCATCACCACCATCAGGATTGGCTCCAGGAGTGTGGTGAGGTTTTTAGTAAGATCGTTGATTTCTTCTTCATACATAGCTGCGAGGTACGCCAGCGTGCCGCTGAGATTTCCCGTCGATTCGCCTACGGTCACCATCTGCGCAAATAGTGGCGGAAAGAGGCGTGGTTGCAAGCGAAACTGCGCCGATATGTTCTGCCCCTTTATGATGCGCTCGCGCGCAGCCAAGAGCTCGTTTTTGTATACGGTATTCTTTGTTGCAGCCGCTACCAAGTCAATTGCTTGGACGATACGTACATCGCTCTTTAGTAAAAGCGCGAGGGTGCGGGAAATATTTGCTAAGTTGTAGTACTGCGACACTTTTCCAAGTATCGGGATTCGCAAAAGACCACGATCGAGAAAAAGGTGCACTGTGGAACTGTGCCGCACCAAAACCATAATCACTATAGGTATGGCGATACAGTTGCCCAATACCCAGAAACCGTACGTAGCGAGAAAATCGCTGATAGCCATGAGCGCACGCGTACTCCACGGTAACGTCGCTTTCACGCTGGCAAAAATAGGAACAATTTTAGGAAAAATAAATACGGTCAACATGATCGTGATGCCGAGCGTTGCCATCACGATGACCGCAGGATAGATGAGTGCGCCCGTCACTTTCTTCTTGAGAGTCTCGTGGCGTTTCAATTCATCGGCGAGATACTCTAGATTTTCGTGTAACGTGCCTGACGCTTCACCCACGCGGATGATGTTTACTGCAAAAGCACCAAACAGATGCTCGAACGTTTCAATGCCTTTGGAGAGCGGTTGGCCTGCAGACACACAGACCATCAAACTCTTGAACACATATGAGGATGAGCGTGTGTTCGCTTCGTCACGAAGCATGCTCAAGCCTTCCATGATGGGCATCCCTGACCGCAATATCATGCCGAGTCGTTTTGCAAAAAATATCTGCTCGGTTCGAGTAAAACGTATGAACGCAGGCGCCGCGATATCTGACCTGTCTCCTCTTTCGAGATTTCTTTCAGAAGCGTTCGGACGTGTCCAGAGTGGACGTGGGCGCATGGGCCACGAACGCGACGAATTACTTCCGTCACTCATACCGCATACGGAGAATCTCTTCGATGGTCGTCATACCTTTCGCGGCTTTGCAGAAGCCATCTTCTATCATGGGCACCATACCCTGCTGCACACCAAGCATACGTATTTCCTCAGCGGAGGCTTTCCGCAAGAGTGCGTCGCGAATGGCCTGATCAATTTCTAACACCTCGTGCACCCCTATGCGTCCATGGTAACCAGTGTTATTACAAGCATCACATCCTAACCCAGAATAGAACGTCGTAAATCTGCTCAAAAACTCGGCCCGAATAGCAGCTTCTAAGCTGTTGCGCTCGAGCTGGGTGAGCGTGTGTGCCTTTTTGCATTTCTCGCAGATCCGCCGCACCAGACGCTGCCCAATCGCAATGTTCACGGTCGATGCAATCAGATATGGCTCGACTTTCATATCAAGGAGCCGCGGTAGCGTCGTGGGTGCATCGTTGGTATGAAGAGTAGAGAGTACCAGGTGCCCCGTGAGTGCGATATTTACCGCCAATCCCGCTGTTTCAACGTCTCGAATTTCACCGACCATGATGATGTTGGGGTCTTGGCGCAACATGCTGCGCAGACCGTTAGCAAAAGTCAGTTCGGTGCGCGCGTTTACCTGAATTTGATTGATGCCAGAAATGGAATATTCAATAGGGTCCTCAATGGTGATGATGGATATGTCTGGCACGTTAAGCATTTTTACCAACGTATAGAGGGTCGTCGTTTTTCCTGAACCCGTCGGCCCCGTGGCCAAAATCATGCCGTGCGGCTTTTTTGCGGCGCGTACAATTTTCTCCTGATTTTCAGGGGTGAAGTGCAACGCGTCGAGCGTAAAATCAGCCGCCTGGTCCGAGAGTATTCGCATCACAGCATTCTCGCCGTAATAGGTGGGGACAATTGACGCGCGCACATCAACGCTTCCTCCCGACAAGAGCGCGAGGCGGAAACGTCCATCTTGTGCAGCCTGGTGTTCATCAGTGCGTAGACCACACAAAATCTTTATTCGCGAAATGACTTCGCTGTGGATTGAGCGTGGCATCTCTCTAATATCTTCCAGAATGCCGTCGACTCGAAAACGTATCATCACGCCGCTCATGCGTGGATCCAGATGTATATCAGAAGATCGTGCGATGTAGGCATCGTTCACCATCATTTCGACGAAACGAATAATTTCAAGCTCGTGCCCACGGGCAAGTTCTGCACATAAAAAAGCACCCGCTCCCTCATTTTTTGTTTGCACCACCGCAGGCTCGGCGGGTGCCACGGAAACCATTTTTTTGCGAAAGATAAAGTTGAATACCATAGATTAACCCAACTCACCGGCACAATAGCCACACGTGAAATGTATTGTAATACAACATCGACGACCTGCCCGCAGGCTCAGTGTGTCTTGTACAGAGAGCGATTTTTAAACTCGCCAAAAATTGACACGTGTGCTAGATTACTGTGCAGTTATCACCGAGGAAAGGACCGTTCGATGCCGACGCTTACCCCTACGCCATACCATTTCTGCCATGCCTGCGGCAATCCCTATGCGCGAGAACACGCAGGGAAACAGGAGATGCCCTGCGATCACTGCGACACCATCAGCTATCGCAATCCCGCGCCGGTCGTGAACTTGATCGTGCCCTACCAGCGCGGCATATTCCTGGTACGCCGGGGCATTCAGCCGAGGCGGGGCTTTTGGGCACTCCCTGGTGGCTTTGTGAACTTGGGTGAGCAATGGCGCGATGCTGCGGCACGCGAGACACACGAAGAAATCCAGGTGCACATCCCGAACCCAGCGGATTCAATCGATTCTTTCAAGGTCGAGAGCATCCCCAGCGGCACGCAGGTACTGCTCTTTGGTGTGGTGCGCCAGCGCGTGATTCCTACCGTGCGCGAGTTCACTCCGTCTACGGAAGCCACTGAACGCATGGTGATGCAGCGCAGCAACTTCAATTCACTCAAGGACGAGCTCGCATTTCCACTACATGCCGTTGCGATTGCCAAGTTCTTTGCGCACTAAAAAACAGTGCGCCAACCGTTTTGCCCCGGCACTCTGTGCCGGGGCAACCTCTTTTCTGCATGAACGCCCGTGCTACAGTTTTCTATATGTACGTGCGTCTTGCAGTCCCTGCGTTGATTCTCACTGGCATTATTTTTGGCCTCTATCAATACACCACCGCCTCACCACTCGCTCCTGCGCCTGACATTGGCCCCACTGAAGTAACCATCGACCCCACTATTTCAACGCTCACCATAGACGACGCGCGCGCACGTATACTGGGATTATGGCGCAGCACTTCTGATGAAAAGACCATTCACGATTTCCGCGCGGATGGCACGTTGAACAGCGCGTCCACATGGATACTCTTTTCCAACGACACCGATAGCCCCATACGCGTACCTTTAGAGGAAGGTACCGTATACCTGGGCATCAATGCCGAAACGGCAACCGAAGAGTTCGCCAAAATTGTAGCGGTGACGGATACTGCGCTAGACATTATCTACCTATCTGATGGGAGAGCCGAGCACTTTACTCGTGCTGAGTAAAGAGTGTGGTGAAGCGACTTTCTTGGCGTTCATCGATTATGATCGATGGTTTAAAAATGGAAATCTTTTCTTCATGCGCAGACTGATTGGCATCTTTGTGAACAAAAGCGACCGTGTACCCAAGCGCCTGCAGCCACTCCACCAACGAATGTTCGATCATTGAATCTCCGATGAAAAGTATGCGTTCGTCGCACTGATCAATCATCTTCTCTCGCACACTCAAATAGTGTGAATCTTCAGATACCCACGGACCCAGCGCGAGCTGATCTGCGGTCGTTTCTGGAGCTTCGCCTTCGCGCACCGAAAAAGCCGTCGCTGGAATCGGGACGATGCATGGATGAGCAGCTTGCAGCTCACTCAGCAAAAGATTCATCCCTAAAAATGCACCGACGCTATTCCAATGCGAGTCGTAGCGATAGTAGATGGTGCTGCTAGCAACACCGACTTCGGGTAGTGCATGTCTGCGATGTGCTCGCAAAACTTCTTTCGTGTTCACAAAAAGTCCTGTCAGTTGTGGTTCGGCATACTCCAGAAATTGGTCGTACGTGTTGAACGACATACTCGCCAAACCATCAGGCCAGTACTCGGTGTACACACCGTCCGATGTCGGTATCACCATCACGCGGTAGTCGATACCCTTTCTCCTAAATGCTTCGCGCCGCTCTTTTAATTCCGCCGTGTACGCCACCAGCTGATCGTCCGTAAGTAATCGTTGGTGTGCAATGTCGCGGGGAGCCCCCAGAAACATCCAACCCTCCTTCCCCGTCGTTACTGGTCGCGTAGGTGTGGCGCCCAGAAAGACCACACGAATCATATTTTGTGCAAAGACCAGCGGCGCACGAAAACCGAAATGGTCATCAAGATACGCATCAAGCTCGGCAGTAAAAGCGGTCGTGGAGGCCAACGCGAAGGATTGCGGAAAGGCAGCGAGCGCTCGGTTCTCCTTTATCGCCACCAATGATCCATCTCCGCATAGAAGACCCCCGAACGGCAAAGAAATCAATGCCATAAATGCGGCTGCGGTAATGAAAGGTATGCGTGCGGTCATACTAAAAACGGTAGTAGATAAACGGGTTGTAGCTTCCGTCAGCAAGTGCCATCGTACATAAAATCAGCATTGCACAAAGTGCCAGCACCCGCCCATGAGCAATCCATGCCGGCGCCATGTGCTGGAGGACGCGCTGCACCAAAGGCGTAGCACCCACAACAGCGGCGACAAACGCCAATAAGGTAATCGAATCAAGCGGGAGTGATGCAGCATCCATTGAACTCTGCGCCATGCCGAACATTCCTCGAAGATACTCAAACGCATGCGGCACTGAATCGGCGCGGAAAAATACCCACCCGACCAGAACTACCAAGCCAACGTATACATGGCGTACTACTGTAGGGACCACAACCTTACTATGTTCTCCCAGTCGCTCGAACACCAAGAAAACGCCGTGCCACAATCCCCACAACACAAACACCCACCCTGCCCCATGCCACAGACCAACCAGCAAAAATACGATGAGGATATTGCGCGTCGTGCGCCATTTCCCTTGAAAACTTCCTCCCAGTGGTATGTAGACATAATCTCGAAACCACGCCGAAAGCGATATGTGCCAGCGCCGCCAGAAATCTTGCACACTATGCGCTGCGTAGGGATAATTAAAGTTTTCAGGAAGCGAGAAGCCGAACATTTTTCCAATGCCAACCGCCATGTCGCTGTATCCAGAAAAATCATAGTAAATCTGGAATGCATACGCCGTGATGCCAACCCACGCAACTACGGTCGTGACTTCCGAGGGCGGAAGCGCAAATGCCGCATCGGAAACAGGCGCGAGCGAATTCGCTATCAATACTTTTTTCCCGAGGCCGATGGTGAAGCGCCACGCTCCTTCTGCAAATAGCGGCAGCTGCTCGACCCGCTCTCGTAACTGGGGGGCGATGCTTTTGTAGCGAACGATTGGCCCGGCAATCAGCTGCGGAAAGAGAAAAAGATAGAGAAGCAAATCAGAAAAATGTTTCTGCGGCTCAACGTCTTTACGATACACATCTAAGAGGTACGAGAGCGAATGGAAGGTGAAGAATGAAATACCGAGTGGCAGTATCAGTGTATCCAACAGGGATATGCGCCCCGCAAGACCGATTGCCTCCGCAAAAAATGCAGCGTACTTGTAGAAAAAAAGCGGGCACAGATTCACCAGTATTCCCACCATGAGTGCTGCGCGCGCACGTGCGTGCTGAGCATCACGAAGGTACGAAGTGAGAAAGAAGTTGATAGTTGCTGTTCCAATAAATAACAGCAGAAAGAGACCCCCTTCCCAGGCGTAGAACACCAGACTTGCAAGCAACAGGAAAGAATTTCTAGCCTTTATGGGGAGCGCGTAGTAGACCAGAATTACCAGTGGCAGGAAGAAAAAGAGAAAGGTAATACTGGCAAACGACATGGCTGCATTCTACACACCCCACCCCTACGTGCTACCATCGCCGCATGACGCTACGTCACTACATCATCCTGCTACAAATCACGGTGATATGCGGCGTGCTGGCTATTATTGGATACCGCGTATTCATACAGGTCCCCGTCACTGGTTCGCTGCCAAAGAATTTTGCACAGCACCAATCAGGGAGTATCTACAGCACGTATTTCGAGCCACAAGCCTCAACCACCATGGACAACAGACCCGCTTGGGCAGATAAGTCGAGCCGCAACACGATTAATCTTGATACCCTCAACGACCGCTACGACTACCCCGTCGAGAAGCCGCAGGACGTGTTTCGCATCGCTGTTTTGGGCGACTCTTTCGCCTATGGCCTCTACGTAGACACTGATAAGAACTTTGCCGAACTCTTGGAAGATCATTTCGCAGCGGACGCACAGTGCAGCAAAAAAATAGAGATTATAAACTTTGGGGTACCTGCCTACGACATAGAGTTTGCGGCAGAGAGATTTCGTTTGCGTGCAGCAAAATACCATCCGGATGTAGTACTGTGGTTCACCGAAGCGGGTGACTTTCAGCAGGTCAACGATATCTTTCAACCACTCTTGCGCAAACACGCCGAAACGCTCGCGCCTGGCGTCCCGTTTGATTTCTTCAACATGCCTGGCGATGTACTCAACACCATCTGGCCAAAAGCACGAGAAGAAGCACAAGCACTGATGACACCTGAACAGATGCTTGAACGCGAAATGGCAGCACTCAAGAAGTTTCGGGCAGATTTCAATGGCTCGCTGATTCTTTTTTCTATTCCGCCAGCCATGCAAGGCAACAACGTGCGCAAGGCACTCACTGGGTTTGCACAGAACGCTACTAATACCACCGTCATACTCGATGCGGTATCGCCGTGGGATGTAACGTACCAGGTACTTCCTGATGATCCGCACCCGAATGCGCTCGGGAGTCGTATGATTGCCGATGCTTTAGCTGAAAAAATGATAGCTATGCACCTCGTGCCGTGTACGAAATGACACGGAACTATTTTGAAAGCAGTATGTTGCCCAGTAGCAGGTAATCAATCGGCTGCTCAGTGAACACTGCAAGTGCTTGTTCTAGACTCTCGACCAATGGCTCGCCGCGCCGATTAAAACTGGTGTTCAGAAGCGCACTCATTCCGGTGTTTTTTTCAAAAGCAACAAGAATATCAGCGATGCCATCTTCGTCCCGCCGCACTGTTTGCACGCGGCAACTGCCATCCACGTGAACAATGTTTGGTATGCGCGCACTATCAATCGCCGGTAGGCATACATTCATATAGGGGTGCTCATTGAGTCCCTGTGGCACGTGTACGTATTCATGCAGTTTGTCCTGAAGAAACACCCCACCGAACGGTCGAAATGATTCTCGAGATTTAAGGGCATGGAGCTTTTTGAATGCTTCTAGGTGCGCAGGGTGAGCCAATAGCGAACGGTTCCCAAGGGCGCGCGGACCAAATTCCATCTTCCCCGATACTCGGGCAATCACCTTCCCTTGCGCAATAAGTGCAGCAATGCGCGGCGCAACTTCAGTTGATGGCAGTACCTCATACGGCAAACCAGAAGCGTGTGCCATTGCTTCCGCCTCGGTGTCGTGGTTTGTCCCAATGCATACACCCAGAGGAGCAGCACGTGTTTGGGTGCGTTCTGGTTTCTGATGATGCACATATGCTGCTGCCCCATAAGCTGCGCCGGAATCCCCTGCTGCACCAAACACATGCAAGGCACTGAACGGTCCTTGCGCAACGACGCCATTTGCCACCGCATTCAACGCAACTCCACCAGCAAGGCACAGATTGGCACTCGGTATCTCTTTGTGTGCTTGTGCAATGATAGAGACCAGTATGTCCTGCGTTAGTTTCTGCAGCGCAGCGGCAACGGCGATGTGCCAAGGCGTGATTTCCGTCTCAGCTATCCGCGGCTCACCTAAAATTCGCTCGAGCGAACTACTCCACATTCGCCCACCTGCCCGAAAATGAAAGTATTCCATCGCTAGTGTAAAGCTTCCGTCATCCTCGCGACGCACGAGGGGTGAGAGGTCGACGGTTGCGTCGGTGGGCATGGCGGCTAGCGCCATTACTTTGTACTCTTCATCGTTAACTCGAAACCCAAGAAATGCGGTGATAGTAGAGTACAAAAGCCCGAGTGAATGTGGGTAATGCAGTGCTTTTTTCTGAACTAACCCCTCTACAGTTGCGTGCCATATGCTCGTGGTTTCGTATTCCCCTACTCCATCTACCACTACAACTGCAGACTCTGGATAAGACGAGGAGTAAAAAGCAGCTGCTGCATGCGAGAGATGGTGTGGCACATACTGCACCGTGCCCGTATAGCCAAGTCCTTCAAGCGACTTCTCTATGTCGAGCCGCTCGGAAAGCCATTCAGGCATCATACGTACAAAAGCAGCGCCCGAGAATGGGTATGTCTGTGCGAAATCCTCCAGCACACGCTCGAATTTTCGTAATGGCTTTTCATAAAAGCACACGGCGTCGATTTCTGCTGCGGTAATTCCCATTTCTTTAAAACATGCAGCGAGTGCCCTGTGCGGGAATCTGTTGTCGTGCTTAATCCGACTAAAGCGCTCTTCCTCTGCAGCGAAAATCAATTCGCCGTCGCGCAAAAGCGCGACGGCGCTATCATGAAAAAAACACGAGATACCCAGTGTGTACATATCTAATAGAGTGCATCAAGCTGAGCAGGACATGCAGGCGCTCTCCAGCCTCGCTTTGGCGCACCCCACAAACGCGTCACCTGTATCATCAGAGCCGCCAGCCCCACACCAATTACGTAGGTGATGGTGAGAACGATAAAGGCAGGTAGCTCGGTGAGTGTCACCATCAGCGGATGCTTCATACTAAATGATGGGGTACAAAAAGAGCGGCACGGGAGACACGGTTGCGGCTACAATCACCAACCCAGCAATCACCAAAAGCAGAATGATGGGCAGCAACCATGGCTGCTCGGCACCACGTACCAAAGCCCACAAACGCTCGATAACGCGCAATCTCATACGGGAAGTCTATACAAATACCCCGTTACTGCAATGATGTGCCTGTAGCGCGAGCGCATACCTCTGCATCTTCGCGCACCACCGTGGCACACACTTCACTCCACGGGCGGATGCCCGGGTACGTATCTTTTGCTGCGCTGTGGCTCTCGTACATGCCAGAAAGCGCCGCAGGCTGCTGTGCAATCGGAATCGTAGCAAAAAATGCACCCATACTTTCCTCTCGATTTTCGTCGTATGCTTTCCGCGTCTCAAGTGAAGTGAGTATATTCGCGCACACATCTCGTTCATCATGGCTTTTACTTGCCGCCAAGCAATTCTGGACACCTTGCAAAGGATTGCCCACATCGTTGTATCGCTGAGAAAGCTGGCTCTGGCAGGAAGACTGAAATTTTTGTTGAAGTGTGCGGCAGTACGCGAAGGCATTACTGGGATCAACTTCTGGAAATGGATTCTTCCCCTCTGCCATACCTGCAATGTAATCACTCAATTGACTAAACACGCCGCGGTAGCAGCCGCTCATTTCTTTTTCAGGACCACCTGCAAGTGAATCACAGAGTGTGAGTGCTTGCTCCACATCCTGGGTCCATTCCATGGCGGCGTGCCCAAACCCATGGAAACATGGCCCATTGGCCATACCTGCCGCACGGGTTTCTTCGCACAAACGCCACGCACGCTTTTGCACATCCTGCCCACTCTCGAGTATCTCTGCTTCCATACCGTGCAGATACCCGCCAAGGCACGTGCGCACTTCAGCGACGTTTAGTAATTGGCCGACTTCCGCAACACTGAGATTAAGAGCCGCGTGCCCTACGTTGTGCAACAGCAAATGACACTCACCACTGGAGATAGCGCGATTTTTCGTGGCGGTGAATACTGCTCGCAGTGCAAATGCAGGGCCGCGGGTTTTGGTTTTATCTGGCAACTCTTCCTGAAAGCGCGCAACAATCCCCTCTTCTTGAGCAAGGCGCTCGGCGTAATGCTCGGGAGATTCAAAAGAGGTGTAGTAGAAGTAACGAGCAGCGGGCACACAGAGTGCTATAACCACAAGAAGCGTGAGGGGCACGATGCGAGCATACATAGCGGCATTGTAGAGAAATTGTGCGGACATGCCAGGAGAGTACTCTTCATAAAAAGTGGCGGGCGAGGACATGGTCCTCGCCCGCTTAGGCGCACGTGGTCACTTCTTCCGGCGCAACTTCTTGGCCGGAACCTTCTCCCGATACTGCTGGCCGAGCTTTTCGCCGGCCTTCAAATCGGGAGCAACCTCGTTTCGTTGCTGCGCGGCGTTTCGGTTGACGAGGGTCAACCGATAGCCAACGGCAGCCGCGATTCGAATGACGGTGGTTATGTACGGCTGCTGACTTGCGCCGAGCACGAACCGCTCCACCGTCTTGGGGCTCACCCGCGCTTCACGCGCGACGTCGCTGAAATCGACCTCGAACTTTCGCTCGAGGAGCCACGCATGCATCATGCGTGACCGAAACGTCTCGATTTCTTGCAGCATCGCTCGCTCGTCCGGGTTAGCCGGATCGCGCAGCCGCGGTTGGCGTACCGCCTTCCGCTGTGGCCTTTTGGCCATGTACTCTCTTTTCACTCTAAGTGACCTGAAGGTTCAAGACCTTCCGTTTTCAATTATACCATTTATGTGTATAAAATCAAGTATCTGACCGGGCAGGTAAAAGGGTTTGTATAGAAGGGCTTTCACAGGACTTCCCCTTGTGGTAGCGTCGCCTTGGAAGCGTTCGTTGAAAAGTCATCACACACATTGGAGAGTTCCATGCTCGAAGCATCATCACGCGAAGCACTCGCCACCATCGATCAACTACTAGAGGGTCCGTCGTTTGACTGGGCACTGGTTGCGCAAAAGCTACGGCATGCCGTCGGCCAAGACGTGTATGAAGCGTGGTTTCTTTCGTTGAAGTACGAAAGCTACGGAACGCAAAAAGGTATAGTCACGCTCTCGGTTGCCAACAGTTTTCTGCAACGTTGGGTGAGCACTCACTACCTCCAGCAGATTGCCGCTTGCCTGGTGGATGTACTCGGCGATGAGTACCCCGTGCACGATGTACGTATCCGATTCCGTGTAGCAGGTGCACAGGCGAAAATACCTGCACGGTCATTAGAGCGGCATCGTCAATTGCCAGCACCTACAGCAATGGCGCCAACACCACCACACAAACCTGTGGAAGTGTGGTCGCCCTTAAACCCTGATTTTCAGTCTGAAAGTTTCCGGGTCCACGATCAAAACCGTCTCGCGCACACGACCATACAGTGGCTGCTCGCCAATACTGCATCGTCCAAGCGTCTGCCGGCGTATATCTACGGCGCAAGCGGTCTGGGGAAGTCACACTTACTCCATAGTTTTGCTCGTGAATGCACCAAGCAAGGGAAATCGGTCCACTTGTGGTCACCGCAACATCGTCTGGCAAGCTCGCCTGACCAACAAACGAATTGTTGGGAAAGCGAGGTCATCATCGTCGACAGAATAGACACAAGAGGTCCTCATGACCAGGAGATGCACCACATACTCATGCAGGCTCTTGCCCGTCATGCGCAAGTGCTCGTGGCCGCCACGTCTGAACCGAAATGCCTCGCATATCTGTCGCAAGAGCTACTCGCCGCGTTTACCTCAGGCATTGTCGTTGAAATGCTACCGTTTGAAGATGCTGCAAAGTGCATGGTTTTCGATTCACTCGTTGAGAGAATTCGCGTTCGAGAACCTGAGTTCGCCGTGCCTGACATGATCGCGACACAGGTCATCCTAAAACTTCCAGGAAACGGGAACAGTTTGCAGGGGTTTTCGCTGCGACTACTCACTCACTTTCTGACTCATCGATGCATGCCTGATATCCATGACGTGGACCGGTTCGTCCAAACACTCTGCCCTGATGGCATCGTGCCACGCATCAAAATCGATGACGTGCAGAAATGTGTCTGTGCGCACTTTGGAGTCTCTAAGACTGACCTACTTTCTCAACGTCGTCATCGTACGGTAGTATGGCCACGCCAAGTGGGCATGTACTTGTGCAAGGTGCTTACCACACATTCTCTACCCGAAGTTGGCAGACGTTTTGGCGGCAAAGATCACACTACGGTGTTGCATGCCATTCGAAAGGTGGTGGCGATCGAAGCCACCGACACCTATGTTGCCGACGAACTCAGACTTTTGAGAAGACGTTTGAGACCGACTCACGATTAGAACTGATGCCCAGCAGTTCCTCCATGCAAAAGGCGCAGCACTATGGTGCTGCGCCTTTCACTATGAACCAAAACCTTATGAAAGATGCTTTGAAACGAGCTTGGTCATTTCAAACATGTTGACCGTTGCTTTGCCACCAAATACAACCTTCAGTTTGTCATCAGCGTTGATGTTGCGCTTGTTCTTTTCGTCCTGCAAGCCATTTTTCTTAATGTATGCCCAAAGCCCCTTTACCACCTCTGAACGAGGCTTAGGACCCTTTCCAATGACGGCTTCGAGCTCTGGGCTCAAAGTCATTGGCTTCATAAATGCTGAGTTTGCTTTCTTTGCTGCTGCCATACGCACGACTTTTATGATTACTGGTAGTGGGCGCAGTATACCACCCCTCTTTGGGCGCGCGAGGGGGTACCAAGGAGAACTCACGGAGAGGCCGGAGGCCGCCCCCAGGTGGCGGCCCTCACGACAAAGCAATCTGTGTCTACGGTATACAATGGTGCGATGGAAAAAATACGGAATTTTCACCTCTCGCCCGAAGAAGAGGCACTGTGGAAAGGGCTGCGCACCCCCATCGCCATTCAAGACTACCTCGAAACATTGCCGATAAATTTTGAGAAACGTGGTGACACACACTATTCGCCGCGCACGGTGATGCAAAAGCAAACCGCGCACTGCATTGAGGGCGCTCTGCTTGCCGCTGCCATACTTGATTTTCACGGCGAGCGGCCACTCTTGATGGATTTCACCACAAAGAAAAAGGATGAGGATCATGTCGTAGCACTCTACAAAATAAATGGCTATTGGGGCGCCATTTCAAAAACCAATCATCCCATCCTTCGCTTTCGTGACCCGATCTACAAAACACTGCGTGAGTTGGCGCTTTCTTTTGCGCACGAGTATTTTATGTTTGAGGACGGCGAAAAAACGCTCGTCTCGTATTCGCGCCCTTTAAACATGCGCCGCTTTGGTACAAAGTGGATTACCACCAGTGAAGACTTATTCTGGGTGGATGCAGCGCTCGACAAGAACAAGCACTACTCGATAGTGCCGGAAGTAAACCGTACTCATCTGCGCCCGGCGACCGTATTTGAACGAAAAGCTATGACACAGAGAGAGTGGGAGAAAAAGTAAGAAGGAGGTTTTAGGTGTGAGATAAGAGGTGTTAGAAGAAGCACGATGCAGGCCAACTATACAGAGAAGATACTTGATCTACGAAGTAGCAGTATGCTGGCAAGCAATTGTTGAAAGTATCAATTTTTGGGCACTTCGGTTGAAGTCCAGGTACCACAGGCTTTGCACTCGTTGTCGGTTCGCGTGTAGAGAGTACCATCTTTCGAGTTATGGGTTTCGTTGAACCGTACAAAGGTCGCGCGGCTCGAACATGTTGGGCAGATAGCCGCGCCGGCACCATACAGAGTGTCGCGGACTTTTTGCAGCTCGGCTACCAGAGCGACATCATCAATTTTCTTGAAGCGCGGCAGTGTCGCGCCATTCTTCTCGACTGATCCCATAAACATCTCCAGCGGTCTTGCCTGAAAATCTGCCGGTGCGAACCAATCATTTTTATAGAGCGGACGGTAGAGCACCGTGAATGTCTTGTCTTCGGTGTGCCGCGCGATACCCACTACCTCGTAGCGATAGTTATGCGGCTCGCCTTGCGGGTCGTGCTTATAGTGCTGATAGAAACCTTTTTGAGGGAAGGCAGGAATATCTTTTTTCATGCAAAAAGTATATCAGGCAGGAGTATCCGCCGCTGAAATATAAAGGACCGACCTTTATATTCTTAATGGACAAGGCGTGTGATGTGTCGCCTAAAAAGATGTCCACAAAAATAGATGGCTTATACACAATTTGTACACAGAATACCCACGGAAATGGCGTGTGGCGGAAATTGACTTTCCCGTAGAAAGCGTAGGATGAGTAGTACGTTAGCTCTTTGAGATTGGATTCTCTATTAACTCATATTTTGGAGTCCAGTCATGCGGACCCCACTTGAACATACATGTAGAATCCCTTTCAAAACAAGGAGTCGACGAGCGCGGAAAACGCCACCCTCAGGGGTGGCGTTTTCTGTTGCATTACAGGGGGAACCATGATTCCTATGAGTTAGTTTTTTTAGCGTTACGCCAGCCAATCGTATAGAAAACTTCAATAAAAGGAATGAGTAGTAGAAGCCAGAAAAAAATGGGATTATCACTTTCGAGCATTGCTACGGCGGACGATAGCCAACAGACAACACCAAATACCCAAATGGTAATCAGTTGTCCTTTTGTGATGTCATAGATATTTTGCATGCCATTATTATACGCTGCGTGTACAATGCCCCCTCGAGCAACTGAGTTTCCTACAAAGTAACTGCCGTCGCTAGTACTTACTCTTCAATCCCCCAGCACAACCTTAACAAAACCTCGCGCAGCGCGACGGCGCGAGCGGAAGAAAAATTCAACAGAATTTTATCTGTGTTTTCGAAAGGTTGTGCAAAAAAGGCGGCATAAGTCTCTCATTTTCCCCATCACACGGGAGAGTGCTCCCCGCCGCTGCGAGTACCGCCTCTATACAATTTGCCTTTCCTAAACGCTATACGCTACTCCCTACACCCCACCCTTGCTATACTTCCCCCATGCGCACCGTCCTCCTCCTCACCCTCTTACTCGCTTTCTTTACAACCGCTGGCATCTATTTCTGGCATCAAGGACGCAAAAGCAATACCAAGCCACGGAGCACCGACACTACAACACTCACGCAACAAGGACTCGCCGTCGCCACTTTTGCTGGCGGCTGTTTTTGGTGCACGGAAACCGATTTTGAAAAAACCATAGGCGTCGTAGATGCAGTGAGCGGCTACGCAGGTGGCAACGTGGATAACCCCACCTACCACCAGGTCTCTGCCGGTGAGACAGGGCACCGCGAAGCAGTGCAGGTGTACTATGACCCGGCGAAAGTAAGCTACGAACAGTTGCTGGAAGTATTCTGGCGGCACATCGATCCAACCGATGAAGGCGGACAATTTGCCGATCGTGGATTCCAATACTCAAGCGCCATTTTCTACACAAACAACAGTGAAAAAGCTGCTGCAGAAGTATCACGCGCGGCGATTGAAAAACTTGGCGTTCTTGCCGACTCTATCAAAACCCCAATCATCCCTTTTGCCAATTTTTACATCGCCGAGGATTACCACCAGGACTACCACACCAAGAACCCCCTCCCTTATGAGTACTACCGCAATGGCTCTGGTAGAAACACATACATTGAAAAGACGTGGGGCGATGGTTTAAAGAAAGCTCAAGAGCATAGCGCGCCGACCACCTCCTCAGTGACCGC
>CALRGX010000010.1 GCA_943358385.1 Parcubacteria group bacterium
ATTCCGGTGGTTGCTACACAGGAAGGGGGCATCGCAGATTTTCTTTTTGATGAAAAGCGCAATCCAGAAAAACCAACTACCGGCTGGGCGGTAGACAAAGATGCGCCAGACCAGATTGCGGCGGCGGTACGCGACATCCTTGCTCGCCGAGAGAAAGTGCAGGAAGTGGTGCAGACTGCACGAGCTATGGTAATCGAAAAGTATGACTGGAATCTGATTGCGCGCGACATGCGCGAAAAAGTATTCAAGCCGCTCCTGGGAGAATAGAGCCACAGTTGTACACACTTGTATTTCCTAGCCAGGAACGTAGGATGGAAGCAGCTTCAACCCGAAGCGGAACGCACGGCACAGGAGACCTGCATGTCTCAACACGAATTTCGGTCAATTGGTTTGCTCTCTGCGAAGCCTTGGCGCATCGCCGATACAAGCCTTGCCTGGTTCAAGCGTTTCCTCTTCCCTCTGCATGGGCCTCCAATACGGTAGCCTTCCCGCAGGCATCACCCATGAGGTGATGCAGAATCATGAACGAGGCGCCTTGGCGCCTCGTTTCATTCACCTTGTGCTATCCAGTGAATCCGGCGTACGGTAGAGTATGTCCATGAAACGGCCCCACGTGTTTGTGGCAACAGGCCTTTACCCGCCCGATAGTGGTGGGCCGGCGACGCACACACGCATGATGGAAGAATTTCTTCCGGCCGAGAACATGGTCGTTTCCGTACTGCCTTTTTCTGCGGTGCGTCATCTGCCAAAAATAGTGCGCCACGTCGCGTACTTCTTGCAGTGTGTCAAAGGTGCGGTGCATGCTGATGTGGTCTTTGCACAAGACACGATAAGCGTGGGCCTTCCTGCACGTCTCGCTGCAGCGGTGCTCCTCAAGCCTTTCATTGTGCGCGTGCCAGGAGACCATGTGTGGGAGCAGGGAGTAGCTCGATTCAACGTGCAGGAAACGCTCGATGCATTTCCCGTGTGGCCATCGCACCCGTATCTCTTTTTTCTGCGCCTCCTGCAACGTGTGGCACTTTTCCGAGCACACGTACTGGTCCCCAGTGCATACCTAGGGCGCATCGTGGGAAAATGGGGAGTGCCTGAGAATCGCATCCAACTCATTTACAACGGCGTTTCGTTTATCGAAGTCGGGGCGTGCAAAGTGGAACCAGCCATGCGCCCACTCGTCGTTGTGTTGGGCAGGCTCGTGGCATGGAAAAAAGTTGAGCAAGTTATTGACGCGATGGCCGTGAAGGGCATCTTCCACCTACACATTATTGGCGATGGCCCCGAGCGCAACGCACTTGAACGACGGTGTGTTGAAAAGGGTATAGAGGACCAGGTGCGATTCCTTGGTCAGTTACCAAATCCAGAAGCTCTACAATGGGTTGCGGCAGCCGATGTCTTTGTGCTCAATTCAACCTACGAAGGCTTTTCCCATACACTCGTCGAGGCGATGCGCTCGGGCGTGCCCATCATCGCAACCGACATACCAGGCAATCGTGAGGCAGCAGGGGATACAGTCCACTATGTTTCTCCTGGTGATAATGCGCAGGAACTAGCGCATGCACTGGAGGCAGTACTCTACGGTGGAGAAGCCACTGCGGCGCGTGTTACGGCAGCAAAGAAAAGGGCAGAAAGTTTTTCCACCACGCAGGTAGCGCACGAGCTCGCACGTTACATCAACACAATATGCACCTCGTAGCTTTTTCAACAGACCGAAAAATCCTCACTGGGGATGCTCCGCTGCAGCGCGCATACGCAGCGCATTTTGATTCGTACACAATTTTTGTTGGTTCGAAAGGTTTGAAGGTGGGAGGGCGCCGTGCTATTGCAGATAATGCACAGGCCATTGGATTCACGTGGAAGCTATTCTTTTCCTGGGAACTATGGCAGATTTTGAGGCGCGCACACGTCATATCGTCTCAAGATCCTTTTGAAACAGGACTTTTTTCATGGACGGTGGCAACACTCTTTCGCAAGCCACTTCACGTGCAAGTGCATACCGATATTTTTTCGCCTGCATTCGCTCGCATACACCGAGCAAATGGCATCCGGCAATCAATTGCACGGTGGGTGCTAGCACGGGCTACGCGCGTGCGCGTGGTATCCCTTGCTTTGAAAGAAAAACTCATTGCTTCCGGTGTGAAGGTGCCCATAACGATACTGCCGATTTTTGTTGATTTGGCGCGGTTCCAAAGTATCACCAGAACAAAGCATCCGCGCTTCAAGATTGCCCTTCTGATGATGGGTCGCCTCGAAGCGGAAAAAAGATTCGAAGAAGGTATCCAGGCGCTGGCGCTCTTGCGTGCTCATGGGCACGATGCTGGGTTGGTGATAGTTGGCTCGGGAGAAGAACGCGCTCGACTAGTCGCTGAAGCGCGCAAGGACAAAGTAGACGGTGTGGTTGAATTTGTAGGCCACGCCAGCGACGTGCTGCCACACCTCTCGAGCGCTGACGTTCTTTTGGTGCCATCGGCGTATGAAGGCTATGGGTTGGTTATTATCGAGGCGTTGGCTGCCGGGGTGCCGGTTATTGCAACTGATGTGGGCATTGCCAAAGAAGTGGGTGCCATTATAGCGCCGCAGAGCGATTTTGCCGCGACGGTTTTGGCGTGGGCAAGTGGTGGGCCACGGCGTGGCGAATTGCATAGCTACCCGTACGCTGATCAAAAAGAGTATGTGGATGCGTGGGTCGGTGATGTAAAAGCTAGTGCGAATGCATAGGATTCGCGGGCTGCAATAAATCTGCTAGACTCTACGCACATGGATTTTAGCGAAGCAGATCAGCGTTTCAAACCAGTTGAAACTTCTCGCGTGTTCAATCGTATATTGGATACTTTGTCACTGCGTGATAAGCGTGTACTTGATTTGGGTTGTGGCTATGGAGAATACCTGGTGCAGTTTGGAAAGGGCAGTGTGGGGGTGACCACTACCCCCGATGAGGTCGCGTATGGTGCGACGCGTGGGCTTTCTATAATCCAAGGTAATGTGGAGCGCCTCGAAGAGATACCGCTTGAAGGCCGCTTTGATGCCATTTGGGCAAACAATCTTTTCGAGCACCTCCTCTCACCGCATTCATTCCTGATGCATCTCAAAACGGTCGCCGCTGACGATGCGGTGTTGGTACTTGGTGTGCCCGTCATCCCGCGCATCGCAACGCTCATGCGACTCAACAAATTCCGAGGCGCACTCGCGCACGCACATGTAAACTTTTTCACACGTGACAGCCTGCGACTCACGGTAGAACGTGCAGGGTGGACGGTGGACGCGGTTCGTCCGTTCGTCGCATCTTCTCCAGTCTTGGATCATGTCTACGGCGCATACATTCCGCACCTCTATGTGGTGGCGCGTAATAATCCACAATTTCGCTACCACGAGAAGAAACTAAAGGAATGGGTCCATGACCCACTCTATCGACCGCTGTTGGGTATTACAGGGCAAGAAGGTGCGGTGGAATAGGGACGCAACAGGTGCTTGCGCCGTCTGCATTTGTAATGCACAGTGTTTTCGGCAACGGTGCCCATCACAAGGAGAATCCCATGAGTGTTCGTGGTATGGCTGCAGTGTTGGAAGAAACAAAGGACGTCCTTCGGCAGCACGGCAATCCAGCGCCGACCGAAGATGATGCGCTCGCAGCTCTGCGGCGCCTGCTCGAGGAGAGTAAGAAAGTTCTGAATGAGGGCGATAGCGGTCCCACTTCGGCCCGTTACATCGTCTGCCAAGCCTTTGGGTGGCCTGCTGTTACCCCTCGAAAGGTGGCATGACCACTCATGAATAAGCCCCCGCTAGCACGCTAGCGGGGGTGCCTCTTTACCGTTAGGATGGATTCATGAGTATTGGCTTTATCGGGCAAGGCTTTATCGGCAAAAATTATGCTGATGATTTTGAAGAGCGTGGCCTTGCTATCGTGCGCTACGGGCTTGAAAAAGAGTATGTGGGAAATAGGGAAGCAGTCGGCGCGTGCGATGTGGTATTCATAGCGGTTCCTACTCCCACCACCCCCAAAGGTTTTGATGACTCAATATTACGGAGTGCACTCTCTCTTTTAAAATCGGGCGCGATTGCCGTGATCAAATCGACCATCACCATGGGCACCACTGAAACGCTCCAAAAAGATTTCCCTCACCTCATGGTGCTGCATGCGCCCGAATTTTTGCGTGAAAAGCATGCTGCCTACGATGCACGTCATCCTGAGAGAAACATCATCGGCATTCCCGAGCAATCACGGCGTTTCAAGCAAGCGGCCGAGCGTGTCCTTGCTCTTTTGCCTCGGGCACCATTCCAGAAAATTATGGACGCTCGTGCAGCTGAAATGACCAAGTACGCCGGCAACTGTTTTCTCATGACCAAAGTGGTATTTATGAACGCACTGTACGACCTGGCTCAAAAAGAAGGTGTTGTGTGGCGTGAGCTGGCTGCCGCCATGAGTGCCGATCCGCGCATTGGTGCGTCGCACCTAGAGCCCGTGCATGAAAGCGGACACGGCGGGGGCGCTAAGCGTGGGGCAGGAGGGCACTGTTTTATAAAGGATTTTGCAGCGTTGGTAGATCGCTATGCCCGCATCGGGGACAACGAGGGTCTACGTTTTCTAGAAGCTATCGAGCAGCAAAATACGCATCTCTTTGTAGCGAGCGGGAAAGACTTGGATTTGGTGCAGGGTGTCTACGGGAAATCCATGAAGCCAAAGAAGCGGCGCGCGGCACAAACAATGTTCAAGAAAAAGACGGGGAAGGCTGCATAATGTACATTCATGCGTCTACTTTTGTTTACACAGGTGGTTGATAGTACGGACCCGATCCTCGGGTTTTTTCATCGCTGGATAGAGGTGCTCGCTGTGCGCACGGAACACATCACCGTTATTTGTTTGAAAGAAGGAGTACATGCGCTTCCTAAAAACGTGCAGGTACTTTCCCTGGGGAAAGAAACAAAACCCTCACGTCTCTCGTATGTTTGGCTTTTCTATAAGTATCTCTTTTATCTACGAGGCACCTATGACGTGGTCTTTGTGCATATGAATCAAGAGTACGTGCTCTTGGGTGCGCCTTGGTGGAAACTGGCACGGACGCCACTATACCTATGGCGCAATCACTACGCGGGAACATGGCTCACTCGTCTTGCGGGTCACCTATGTACCAAAGTTTTCTACACTTCGCGCGCATCATTCACAGCGCAGTTTCCTCATGCGGTGCAGATGCCCGTTGGGGTTGATCTGGCGCGATTCACGGCAAAAGCGACGGTCACGCGGGTGCCTCGCTCAATCCTCATGCTGGGGCGCATCGCGCCATCCAAACGCGTCGATGTGTTTATCGAAGCGTTAGGCTTACTTGCAAAGGAAGGTGAGCTTTTCACTGCGTCCATCTATGGTCCCGTTCGCTCAGGCGACGAGCCGTATCATGATGCGTTGACGGCACGCATTCAAGCGTTGCGGCTGTCGCAGGTAAGGCTGGAGGGGTCAGTGACTCACGAAGAAGCAGCACGTGTGTATAGAGCGCATCAGGTGTTTGTGAATCTTTCTCAACCGGGGATGTATGACAAAACTATGTTCGAAGCTGCGGCCAGTGGATGTGCGGTTATTTCCGCAAATCCAGAGTCTCCATTTCGGCATACTGAACCAACTGCCGAGAATTGTGCACGGGCACTAAAGCAGTCACTTGCGGAGGAATCAGGGAAGGATATGGCCGTAGCTTTTGAAAATGATTTGGAAAAACTTGGTGATCGGCTGGTGGAAGAAATGAAAGTATGAAAACACCGTTCATTTTTCTCACGGTGTTCGATTATCCGACACGTTTTGCCCACGCGGTGCATGGGCTGCACATGGCGCGTGCTTTCAGTGCGCGCGAAGACCTCGATTTCCATTTCGTGGTGAACATGGCAAAGAGCGGTACCTTGACCGGCATTCCGTACATGCAACTTTTTGGCTCAATAGGGAGGTGGGTAAAGCGTGCACGGTTGCGCCGCCTACTTCTCATGCCCGCGTTTTTTAAAGTGTTGCTGCAGTGTCGTACGAATAAAGACAGTGTGGTCTTTATAAACGACCCTGCGCTCCTGTGGGTCGTGCTCATCGGTAAATTCTTTTTCCGCTACCACATCGTTCTTGAAAGTCATTCATTACTACCTGAAAAGAAAAGAAGGCAACTGCAAAAATATGCGACTGCCGTGTTTGGGGTGAGTGCTGGCATCTGCGAAGATTTTGAACGCACTATTGAGAAAAGCAAAGTGCATCTGTTGCCCAATGCGGTGGACGTAGCCGCCTATGCACATCTGGAAACCAGCGCGCGCGATGAGGTGCGAAACCTATTGCACGTAGGAAAAGACACGGTACTCATGGGATATGTCGGTAGATTGGCGCCACTCGGCGAAGACAAGGGCATTGCGTTGATGTTGGAAGGGCTCGCGCAGCTTCCTGCACGTGTGTCGCTCCTTTTGGTAGGTGGCGTGCCGCAAGAAGAAGCCACCTTTCGTGAGGTGGCAAAAAAACATGGGGTAGAGAAGCGTGTACATTTCATAGCGCATGTAGCACCTGACTCCGTACCTCGGTATGTCGTTGCGTGCGACGTCTTGGTATTCGTGCCCCCGGGTGGCACAGTGTTTTTCGAAAAGGAAACATCGCCGATGAAGTTGTACGAGTACATGGCGAGCAAGCGCCCTATTATCGTCTCTGATGTGCCCACCAACCGAGGAGTACTATCAGACACCGAGGCCCGATTCGTGCGTGCCGGGTCGATGCCTGATTTTGTAGCCGCAGTCGCCGAGGTGACGAGCCCCATGAACGCACCGGTTGTCTTCGGGCGTGTTGAAGCCGCGTACAGTCGTGTGCGCGGCAATTCGTGGGAGCACCGGGTAGAAGAGATTGTGAAGCGGGCCCGCACGTGATTTGATTCTTCCATGAACCGACTATCCCTTAAAACCCATGCGGCACGCGGCTTTTTAGCCGGGACCATTGGCGACACAATTCTCAAAACATCCGGGTTCATTAGTACCGCCATCATTCTCGCCAACGTATCGCCGTATCAGTACGGCTTGTGGCAATTGCTCTTAAGTATTTCGGTCGCGTTTGGCGTCGTTTCGGTCCCGAGTATTGCAGGAATGATGGTCGCTGATTTGTCGCGCGAGTACGGGAAGAAAAATGATGCGTATGCCAACAACTTGTTACTGCATGCAGCGGTGCTCTTTCTTTTGCTCGGGGTTGTCGGCGCCGTCTCGATGTACCTGCTCGCCTCGGTGGTTGGCGAGTACACCGGCATCAATTTGGTATTCCTCATTCAACTATTGTCGCTCACGCTTATTTCGTATGCGGTCAGGCAGATCTATCAACTCGTATTTCAGTCGCAACTTCACCTGGTGCATTCCCAGGCATCGAAAGTGTTAGAGCGCGCGGGGTATCTTTTGGGCATCATTATCTTTGTGAGCATTCTGGGGAGAGGAGTAGATGGCATCGCCTACGCGTTCATCTGTGCATCGTTTGTGCCCGTATTAGTGTATGCCCCATACATCGGCAAGATTCTGAAGAAGGCTGCCGCGGATTGGCAGCCAGGGAGTTGGAAAAACTTTTTTAGCGAGATTTGGCAGCGAGGGAAATGGGCGCTCCTCACCGATGGGGCAAATGCCGCCTCGGGCTCTTTCTGGCCATGGGTTGCTGGTTTCTTTTTGGGCGTGGAAGCGCTCGGTCTCTTGAGTATCGCGCTTCTTGCCGTCGGCCAGGTGGCGACGTCGATACCGATTCAGTACGTGCTCCGATCGGTATTGCCGCGTACTACCGGGGACATGCAGCTCATGCACGCATGGCTCTTGCGTAGCATGCGCTACAGCGTGTGGATTTACATGGTGGGGGGCATACTGTTGACCGCGCTATTTGCAATCGTCACCCCAATCTGGTTTCCGCTGTATGCGGCAGCGCTGCCGTACGTAGCAATTCTTATGTTCACACTGCCTTTACGTGGCCTGGGCGTTATTGCGGGGGAATACTTTTTTGCACTGGGTCTGCAGCAGTCGCTGTTTTTTGTTTCGACCATCCCTAAGATGACCATGCTCGCTCTGCTTCCAGCGTTCCTGTATGCGGGAGGCGTTGCGGGCTTCTTGGTGTGGCAAATACTCAATGCCGACGTGGTGGTGTACTTCCGTTTGCGTGCCATCCGACAAAGAGACCAACAAGCCATCCCATTCACGAGTCTCTTTATGCCCGAGCACATCGATGTGGTGTTCATCGAAAAAGTGCTGGATATGGCCAAAAAACGCCTCAAGGCTTTGGTTGCATAGCGGCCTCACTTGGGTAGAATGAAAGAGTTCTTTCATCATCACCCTAAACACCGCACTATGAATATTTTAGGCATCAATCAGGTTGCAGGGCTCCTCACGGGGCAGCATGATGCGGCCGCCGCACTTATTAAGGACGGGAAATTGATAGCGACCGTCGAGGAAGAGCGCCTTAATCGCCAACGCCACTCCAAGGGGTACCCGCGCCAGGCGATTCAATACTGTTTGAAAGAAGCAGGTATTTCAGAGGACGATATCGATGTGATTGCTATCGGTTACAACCCGTATGCGATTCTCCAGCGCTTCTTCTTTTTTCTCTCAGCATGGTCCATGTTCAACTACCTCCTCGCGTTCTATCTATACCGACACGGAGTGCGTGACTTGTTGAAGAAATCAGGGGCGAAACTTATGTATATCGATCATCACCGCGCGCACGCCGCTACCGCGTACCGTTGTGCCAACTTTGGAGACGCAAACACCATAGTGATTGATAACGCAGGAGAAACAGAGACCGCTTCTTTGTTTGAAGGCCGCGCTGGAAAACTTATCTGCCGTGCATGGATTCCGATTGCTCGCCGGTTCGACAAAACGAAGCGCCGCTCCATTGGTGCGGTGTATAGCCGCGTGACGGCTATGCTTACGCTTGGCGATAGTGCCGAAGGGAAAACAATGGGCCTCGCTTCGTACGGCGAACCGCGCCTAGATTTTTCTCGCATCCTTAATATCCGCAGCTGGAAAGACTGGACCATAGATCGTAGCGCACTCAAGCAATATGAATCTTTTGGCAGAAAGGATCCGAAAGGCGAGTTGACGCAAGAGCACAAAGACTTTGCGGCGAGCTTGCAGAAAGCTCTTGAAGACGCTGTGGTGAACTTGGGACGCGATGCCAACCACATGACAGGCCTGCGCAAATTTGCGCTGGCGGGCGGATGTGCTCTGAACTGCAATGCGAACTCACGCCTTGCCGAGCAAGACTTCTGCGACGACATATTCATCCAGCCTGCATCGCACGATGGTGGGATTGCGCTCGGTGCGGCACTGGAGGCGATGCACGTGATGGGCGACGGCGATTTTCTCACCGATTACGACCATGCGTATTGGGGCCCAGGATATACGAACGAAGAAATTGAGAAGATTTTGAAAGAAGCGAAGGTGCCGTATCGAAAGTCGGATGCTATCGAAAAAGAAACTGCCCAGCATGTGGCAGCGGGGAAGATTGTGGGATGGTTCCAGGGGCGCTCCGAGATTGGCCCGCGCGCGCTCGGCAACCGTTCTATCCTTGCGAATCCTGGAATTAAAGGCATGAATGACAAGGTAAATGTGGATGTAAAGCACCGCGAAGTATGGCGACCGTTCGCGCCGTCGGTCACGCAGGAAGATGCACCAAAATACTTCTTAGGTCTCGAGAAAATGGACACCAGCCCATTCATGCTGCAGACCCACTACGTGCGCGAAGAACACCGCAGCAAACTTCCAGCCATTACGCACACCGATGGATCTGCCCGCATTCAAACCGTTACCAAGAAACAGAACGCTCGATACCACCTGTTTTTGAAAGAACTGGAAAAACTGACGGGATACCCGGTAGTCATGAACACATCCTTCAACGATGTGGGGGAACCAATCGTGCAGTCACCAAAAGACGCCGTGCGCTGCTTCTTTGCTACGGGATTTGATGTGCTCGCTATTGGAGATTTCTTGGTGGAAAAGGGGAGGTAGGGAGAAGGGACAAGCGTGTAGGGTTTAGGAGATAGCAGGGGGAGGTGCTAGGTGGAAGGTTTTAGGAAAACAAGAGACAAGGTGACAAGGGCTAGGGTTTAGGAAAAGACAGAAACAACTAATACACGCCGGGTGGCGTGAAGCCTTGTTTCGCGCGCCACAGGTTGGTGTATTCACGATGATACTCCGCACCTTTAGTTTCCATGAAATCTTTTGCTGCTCCAATCAAATCAACTTTGCTTAGGAATTGAGACAGATCGCTTCCAGTGAGTTGCTTCAAGTCTCGGCTTATATAGCTCGTCGTAATGGCATTCACCACGCGCTCGCTCGTCGCGTATCCAAAGTCGCTATCAAAAAAGGTGATGAGGCCTGACAAATTGCCGCCGTCCGTAACGACTGCTCCACCTGAGGACCCGTGTTGCCCGGCAATGTTGCCTACAAAAGAAAGCGTGTCGTGCAACGTACTTGTGCCAATAGATTTAACCTGGTGAACGAATGCAGGCGAGGCAAGCTGGTACAAGCTTTTCTGCGCAATCACGCCGCCAAGAAAACTAGCGGCATAGCCAATGAGGTACACGGGTGCTTGTGCTGCGGGTTCGGTGGATATGGTGGGCGGCATGTAGGGGAATGCCGCAGGCATGGGGCCAGAGCCATCATTCGTGCGTCCTGTGATGACCAGAAGCGCATAGTCATGTTGGCCGTAGATTACGTTGTCATTGGTCGGGCTATACAGAGAACTAATTGTCTCCTGCATCCATGCGTCAGGGATGTAAAGAAGGGTGGCTTTGTATGTGGCAGCAGCAGGGGAGCCAATGCGCACTGAGCATTGATAAAGGCTTGGTGTTGGCCAGTCGGCAAATAGAAATGAAGAGGCGACATGTGCGTTTGTAAGAATGACACCACGCGGATCGATGATGACGCCGCTGCCGCTCGTAATGTCGTCCGTGCCGCCATAACGATGGGCACAAAATAGGTTTACCACGGCATCTTTCCATTTCGCGTCAAAAGCTAATTCTGTACGTGCTGTAGGGGGTGTGACATACGGCATGGACAGGGAAGTCGATGTTGCATAAGTTTTGGGCACACTAAAAAAAGCCCGGTCGATGATAATCGCCGCGCGGGTGAGTGGGCCTACAAATCCGGTTGCGGGAAGCCCTATCGATATTTGATACGCAATCACCGCTTTTTTTGTGAGCCCAAAAAATCCACCAGTTGCAGGCGGCACGAGTAATCCTTTGGCGATAAGAAACTCTTGCAGCTCGGTTACCTCAGCACCACGCGAGCCGTGTTTTAGGTTGCTAGAAATCGCCGCGAAAGATGTGTGCGGCAGCACACAGAGTGCGAATACAAGAGCAAGTGCACCAGAGCGGGCAATAGCGATGTGCATGGCAAAAGTGTAGCACTGCGGTGCAGAGGAAATAAGGTACCGAAAAATATAAAGGTCGGTCCTTTATATTATAAAGGACCGACCTTTATATTTTTATTCGGGCAAGGATGCGTGCAGCACGTTTTTGCCAGGTATGCTCGCCAATCCATGCAGATGCAGCGGCAGCTTCCTTTTCCCCTGCAGAACCCTCAAAAATGGCCCGTAGACCATGTGCCAGGGCCTGGGGGCTGTCAGGCTCTACCAGGGTCGCGCGGCACTCGGCAATTTCTCTTATAGAAGGGAGGTTGCTCGCCACAATCGGGGTCCCCGAAGCCATGTATTCAAACAGCTTCATGGGTGATGTGTAGTGGGCTGATATTTCTTCTTTAGCGGTATTGGGGAGCACCAGCACATCGGCGGCACGCTGCCACAGAGGAATTTCTTTGTGGGGCCGGTGGCCGATCATGTGGATGTTTTCGTGATGGCCCCAGAGGCTCGTGAAGTGTTTTACGTCTTGGACGGTACCGCCCACAAAGTAGACCGACACATTCGGCAAAAGTGATGCGGCCGAGGCGAGCGTATCGACACCTTTCCAGCCGTACAGGTGGCCGGTGTACACGGCTATCTTGCTCTCCATGGGAATCCCCAGCGCCGTACGTGCTTGTGCTCGCGATTCTGGGATAGCGAACATGGATACATCAACTGCATTTGGCTCGACGAAAATTTTATCTGGCGTGATGCCGAAGCGTTCCGTGAGCATGCGCGCTTTCCACGTATTGGTGGAGAGAAGATGGCGCACACCACCAAACAAACTGCGATAGAACCACAGGTTCTGTTCAGGGAAGTCGTGCACCTCGTATAGCGTGTTCTTGAAAAATGGATTCAGTATCAACAAAGGCAACGTTTCATTCGAGTAGATACTATCGTCCTTCCTTGCCTTAAAAATGAGATAGATGAAAGCGTAAAGAGAAAAAGTGACAAAGCTAATCCAGAACGCAATGGGTCGTGGGAGTGGAATACCAAAGACATCGAGAACTGGCAGATGGTGCACCGAGAAATTTCGTTCAAGTGCATAGTATGTATGAGCGTCCTGTGGATCGCGGCCAAGGCGACGAGGAACCAATAGTTCTACAGTGATTCCTTCGCGCGCAAACGCCTCAGCGCTCTTCGCCGCAAACAGTGGGGCTGCTTTCTCGCTAGGGAATCGTCCGTGAAAAATCAAGAATAATTTCATGTGTGTGTTCTGCTTTATGTATTCCTGTATCTTCTGCCTCCTTGCCTCCTTGCCACCTGTCACCTAAAACCTACCACCTGTCACCTTGTTGCTCCTGTTTTCCTGCAACCTGCCGCCTAACACCCGCTCACTGTATCCCCCTAAACGCTTGTCCCTTCTCCCTTGTACTCTTTCTGCACCTCCCTAAAACCTGCAACCTAGCACCTATCACCTTGTCCCTACCCCCCCTACTTCTTCTCCTCATGATATTCCTCCTCCGTGTTCACTGCCCAGAGATTTGATTTGTCGGTGCGCTTTTCGATAATGTTGTCTACCGCGGTCATCGCTGAAAGCATGGAGTGGTCTTGGTTGTTGTAGCGGTGCATGCCATTTCGTCCAATCGGGAAGAGATTTTCGATTGTGTCGAGATACGTGCGCACAGTAGGAAACTGCTCGTAACCGCCAAAGTAGCCAGGGTACGCTTTTGGCTGGCGAATCACCGTGCCGTCGATGACGGTGATACCGCGGCGCAAGCCAATTTTTTCAAGCTCGTCAGTACCCAGTTTCACCAGTGCCGCATCGCCCATACTCCACAGGTGGTCGCCTTCGTTTACGAAGTATTCGAGCCCAATCCAGCCGTGTGCAGGGTTTGCGGCGAGCTTGGGATGCCAGTTGTGGAAGAGCTGCACACGGCCTACGTGTACGCCTTTCTCGTGCACGTACATCCACGTGTCGGTGAGTACCGATCCATCCGGTTCCTCAATTTTTTCTTTCAGCAATAGTCCGACCGTGAGGAAATCGCGGTACTGAAGGCTCGCGGCCACAGCGCGCACATCCTTGGGTGCCGTAGGAAGCATGGCGACCAATGCCTTGATGTCGGTGGTAGAAAATACGTAGTCCGCAGCAATTTCTTCCTTGGTTCCGTTCGTCTCCACCATGACCTGTGTGATTCGAGAGCCTGATTGTCTTACACCCACTACTCGTGTATTCATGCGCAGTTCACCGCCTTTTGCTTTAATATCTTTCACCACCTCTTCCCACATTTGCCCTGGGCCGTAGGTGGGGTAGAGGTATTGCTCGATAAGGGATGTCTCGACGCCCTTTCCTGAAAGTGCGCCGATGCGCGCGATTTTCTTTGCCGCGTGGAGGACTGCTTTCATGATGGAAAGCCCCTTCACGCGCTGCGCACCCCATTCGGCAGACATGCTTGCGCACGAGGTGCCCCACACTTTCTCTGTGTAGGACTTAAAAAATGTTTCGTACAATTCGCGGCCGAATCGATTCAAGAAAAAATCCTCCAGCGTTTTCTCGGGGCGAATAGGAAAGAGCACTGCGGTGAGATAGGTGATGCCGATTTTTACCACCTTTACGGGGCCAAGTTTCAAGAGGGTGTCGAGCGAAAGTTCGATAGGGTATGCAAAGAATTTTCCACCATAAATAATGCGGGTTTTGCGCGGGCGCACGTGCATTACTGCCTCGCCATTCTGGTCGGTCGCCGTGAGGAGGCCTTGGGTAAGCGCCTTGGTGGTGCGCTGGTACGTAACATCGCTCGACGCACCTACGGGAAGCAAAATCGGGAGCACCTGTGCCCACCACTGCATGATGCGATCTGATTTTGAAAAGAAACGGTGTCCGCCGATGTCGATGCGGTTGCCTTTGTAGTTTACGGTGCGCGAGATGCCGCCTACGTAAGTCGGGTCTGCTTCACAGATTATTGGATGGATATCGGTGCGCGCCAGAAGTTCATGTGCAGCAGTGAGGCCTGCAGGACCGGCGCCAATGATGAGTGCTATTTTTTTGGTAGCCATATGTTAGGCAGCTCGTGTGCGTGTTTTGAATAAAAATATCTTGCGTGCCCCGAAGTTCCAGGTGAACACAAATATCACGCTCGCCATTTTCGAAAAGAGGTAGAAGAAACCAAAAAGACTCGTGAAGACATAGAGAATCACTTCGTTAATCATCAGCCCTACCACGCCGATTCCTGCAAAGAGGAGAAATTCCGCCCATGGATTCGAGAGCGTGCGTTCTGCAAATACCCAGCGCACACTAAGGAAATACACCGCAGTAAGGCCTACCAAAAATGCGATAGCACCTGATAAGAGGTAGGGCACACCCGCTACGCTCGTGAGAAAAGAGAGTGTGGCAATGTCGAGTACGAGCGCGATTGCCGAGGCAACAACGTAGCGAATGAATTCATGAAGGCCTTCGGAACCCATGGAAGATAGGGCGATAGACGGGGCGGCTTCGGGGGTCGTTACCACGTCGGGTTCAATCATGAAGACATTATAGCTGTGCTTTTTGCTTTGCGAAACCGCGATTTTTGTACCACGAGAGGAGTGTGTAGTAGCCAAAGATTAAGCAATACAAGAACATCGGCCACAAGAGTGGCTCTATCGGCACGCGGTAGCGCGGCTGGATGACCGGGCTCGAAAGAAACGCCATCGAAAGAATGAAAAGCGATGCAAGTACCAAGAAGCGGCGCACTGGGCCGGCGGGTGCAAAAAGAGGCGAGAGAAACGCGAGCCCGAAAATAATGAGCCAGGAGAGTCGCTCCAAAGTCACCACGGGGTACGAGGTGATATTGCGCCACACGACGGCATAGTCGCCGCGCAAAATAGCAGAGGTAAGATTCTCTTGCTCGGTGGGGAAGAGTGATGAGCGCATGGACGGCGCTTCCACGGCGAGGATGGCGTGTGCCACGTTGAACCCGCTCCCCAAGAAGAATGGAATCATTTTGTACACGTGGAAGAGAGTGTATGGCACGACTTTTTCTTTTATAAACTCTTTTTGCATTACGGCGAGCTCGTCGTGGTAGAAGTAGCCACGCAGTGTCATCAGGTTTGGATTACCCAACTCCGCAAGGATGCGGTCGCGCTCGGCAATTTCATTTTTTCCTTCCCATCCGGCGTAGTACAGCGGGATGTTGTAGTACACAAAGTTGTAAACAGGGAGTGACGAGAGTGAGAAGCGCCCGGCCAATTCGTAATTGCGGTAATGCCAGGGCACCATCACGGCGATAAACACCAAGAGTGCGATAGTAGTGGCGCGTACGCGCTCGGGGATCGTGGGGAATACGAAAAGAGACGGCACAAAGAGAATTGCCGTGAAAAGAGGAAGTGAAGCGAGAATGCCGATTGGGCGAATCAGTGTGGCGATGCCCATGATCGCGCCCATAAGCGCCGCGCGTCGCCACCGATTTTCAACAGTAAAGGTAAGGAGGAGTGCAGCCGCGACCGCATACAAAAGAGGAAATATTTTATCGCTCCCCATGCCGGAAGTGGTAAGCAGGAACGGGCCTGAGCTGAGGCCAAAGATGATGCCAGCTACAATGCTCGTGCGGCGAGGGAGGCCAATTAATTCTGCGATCCAGGTAGTGACTGCTGCGGTGAGGCCCGTGATTAACGTATGGCTGATGTAGATTGCCCAGAATGAGCCGGCAGTAATGAGGAGGATGAATGCTACGAACGCTGGATAGCCAATGGTGCGAAATGTTTCAGTTTCTATAGTGCTGCTAATCCGAAACTCGCCAAGGGCGATCATGGAATTCGCAATCGAAATGTACTCCTGCTCATCCTGGTGGTTGATGACATTTGCCATGCTTCCACCGTGCGAAGAAAGTAGCACGGCAGTCCCAAAGAATATGATCAGGTGGAGCACCATAATGCCCAATGCCACCCACACCAGGTGTTGGTAGTTGCGCCAAAATCGGGCAATAGCTGCAAACATGGGGGCAGTATAGTGCGCAGGAGTAAAAAGTATAGTTGCACGGCAGATTCCCACGATACGACCTTTTCTGTTATGCTCTGGCCTATGGACTACTTATCACTAACGGCGTGTCCGACGTGCCGAGGCGCTCTTACGTCGAGGAACGGTTCCGTTGTCTGTGCCGTATGTCACACACCGTATACTGTGCAGGCGGGTAAAGTTTTTTTTACAGATGTCCCAGAAGACTATGAAGGTTCTGGGGTCACTTCAACTCAAAACCACGGCACCTGGAGCGAATGGCGGCGCAAAAACTTTCTTTTCTACAAACGAGAACTTGCGGACATTTCATCGAGTGCTGCAGTCCTTGATTTCGGGGTAGGCCCAGGTCAATTTAGAGAATTGACACGACGTTTCAAAACCACTGTCGGAGTCGATTTTCGCGCATTCGAACCTGTACAAGTGGTGGCTGATTTAACAAAACCATTGCCATTTAAGGACGCTGCTTTTGACGTGGTTATCTCATCGAACACATTTGAGCACTTGCCGAATACAGAAGAAATTTTAAAGGAGGTGTTCCGTATATTAAAACCAGGAGGTGTACTCTTGGCGACCATTCCTTTCATGATGCGTCTTCATCAGAAGCCCTACGACTACAATCGATACACTCACTACAAATGGGAATGGCTTGCTCATCAAACTGGTTTTAAGAATGTTGTGGTTGAAGCTCTGTCTGAGCCGCGGGATGTATATGCGACGGTCCAGAGACATTTTTATACCTATGTCATTTCATCAGTTCGAGAGCGTTCGGGGATGTTGCGTTTGCCGCTGCTGCTCTTGGTGAAGGTGTTGTGGAAGTGCGAACAGATGAAGATTGCTCTATTGCGTAGGGTGTATGCATTTCCTGCACAAACACCAGATTTTACCGAAGGGTACGCACTGGTAGCAAAAAAATAATAAGTACCGTATGCAAAAGACAATTGCGATATCAATCTATGACGGCGATACAGAGAAAAACATTCTCCGATCGGAGGTGTTGAGCTTTTTGAAAGCCTCGGGGCATCGTATTGTCTTACTCATTCGTTCTGAGAAACGCCTTGAGTACTACCGTGAGAATTTTGCGGATGGCAATGTGGTCGTTGATCTTTTGCCGAATGCATCAACGCGCGCAGAGGCAATATGGAACCACGTTGGGTGGAACTCAATTCCCACCTACTCCGTGTATTTGCGTCGGCACGACATGTACCTCATTCATAAGAAGCTGCTCCGTTACTCAATCGAGCGAGTACTCGGCTTTCTGGGGCGGGCGCGGTTATGGCGCGAATTACTAAGGTTGAGCTACTGGGTGATTCCTGATGATTATGCTGCAGACGTGTTCGCCAAGTATCAGCCCGATGTTGTCTTTGCCCCCAACATGTTTTCTGCTGAAGACTGCCGCCTTTTGAAGGCCGCGAGGAAACGTGGCATTAAAACCATGACGACAGTAAAGAGTTGGGATGTACTCACCACCAAGGCGTTTACGCGTGTGCGTGCAGACAAAATTCTTGTATTTAACGAACTTAATCGAATCGAGGCAGTGCAGCTTGGGGACTATCGCGAAGATCAGGTAATCGTGACCGGTTTTCCGCAATTCGATGTGTATGCTCAGAAAGAAGCAATCGAAACTCGCGAAGCATTTTGTGCACGTATGGGTATCAATCCAGCGCACCACATACTACTGTTCGCTGTTCCTGGTGATTGGAAAATGCCCTTCACTGACGAGGTGGTGAAGCATGTTGATGACGCTATCGAGGCTGGTGAGTTGCCGCAGAACACCACCATCCTGGCACGAGTCCATCCCAAGTACACCTGCAAGACTGAGCAGAGGAAAGACTTTAGGCATGTTGTTATTGATCGCCCGGGCACCTATTTCGGATCCGGACAAGAGAAATCATTAGACACGTCCGCTGCACAAACCTTCGCGTGGACATTTACTGACAAGGACATTTTGCATCTAGCGAACTCGATTTATCACAGCGACATGGTTCTGAACATTGAGTCTACGATGACCTTGGACGGTGCAGCGTTCGACAAGCCTGTTATTTTAATTGGCTACGACGGAGACCATACATTGCCATACCTGGAATCAATAGTCCGGAATTATGATCGCAACCATTACATCTACGTCATGGACACGAAGGGTGCTGCGCTTGCTAAAGATAAGAAGCAGCTGGTACAGGCCATCCAGCGCTATCTCGATAACCCGAAAGCAGAAGAATGCGAACGAGTTGAACTACGGGAAAAGTTGTTGTACCGTGTGGACGGTAAGTCCTCTCAGCGTGTTGCTGAAACGGTCTTATCGTCACTATGAATTTCAAAGTACTCACCATCATACCTGCTCGCGGCGGGTCAAAAGGGGTTCCCAAAAAGAACGTCAAGCCATTGGCGGGCAAGCCACTTATGGTGTGGACCATTGAAGCGGCATTAAGCGCGAAACATGCGGGGCGTGTCATTGTCTCAACTAACAACGAGCAGATCGCGGAAGTGGCGAGAGCCCACGGTGCTGAAGTTCCTTTTTTGCGCCCAGAGGAAATTTCGGGGGATTTGGCGACTGATCAGGAATTTGTCATCCACGCCCTAGATACACTGGAGCGCGAAGAGGGTTACGTGCCGGATATTGTTGCACGCTTTTCTCCTACGACGCCACTGCGCACTGCTGCAACGATTGACGCAGCAATTGAACTCTTGATGCAGAACCCCGATGTGCACTCAGTGCGTCCTATTGCGCGCCTTTCGCACCACCCGTACAAAGCGTGGCGTACTGATGGTGAGCACATGGTCCCCGCATTTTCTCCTGAGGTGACAGGCCATGAGCAGCCATACAACATGCCACGACAGCTGTTTCCAGAGATGTACCAACACCTTGGCGCCTCGGGTGTTGCGTGGACCAAGACGCATCGTGACATCGGCACCACATCAGGCACCATTCTGAAGTATGTGCTCATGGATGAGCTGGACGCATTTGATATCAATCATCCGCTCGATTTTGATATTGCTGAGGTCCTTATGAAAAAGAGACTCTCAATGGGTGACTAGTTTTGTGGGCGTGGTATCCTCATTTCATATGGATACTACATCAGCACAGTTGTTTAATTTGAAAGGGAAAGTAGCGGTGGTTACTGGTGGGGCAGGGATGCTTGGTGGTGAATTTATGTCTATTCTGCAGGGTGCGGGCGCTATAGCGGTTTCGATTGATATGCGATTGCCCACTGACGCAACGCGCAAAGGGGTGGTTGCCAACATTACGCAAAAAGGTGAGGTGATAAACGCATTTGATGCTATCGAAAAAGAACACGGCACGCCAACAATCCTCATTAATGCTGCAGGGCGAGACATTCGGCCAGACGCTGACATTCGCGAAACGGGACCATTTGAAGATTACCCAGAAGAGTCATGGGATGCGGTGATTGATTCACATCTGAAAGGGGCGCTGTTTGTGTCGCAAGAGTTCATACGGCGAAACAAGAAAGAAAAACTGGGCGGTAGTATTGTGAATATCTCTTCGCACTACGGCGTTGTTTCCCCTGATCAGAGTGTGTATGAGTATCGACGCCAAGGAGGAGAGCCATTCTACAAGCCGGTTGCATACAGTGTGGCGAAATCGGGCATGCTCAACTTTACTCGCTGGTTGGCAGAGTACGGCGCTCCACTGGGAATTCGCGTCAACACTCTCGTCCCTGGTGGGGTGGAAAATAAGCAGGATGAAGTTTTTATGGCTGAGTACGCCAAGCGCACGATGCTGCGTCGTATGGCACAGAAAAACGAATACAATGGCGCAGTACTGTTTCTCGTGTCAGACGCATCGTCGTACATGACAGGATCTACGTTAATTGTTGATGGTGGTTGGACTGCAAAATAGTCGGTATGTATCCGAAAGAAATACCGAGTTTTATTAGTGGTAAGGAAGTGGTACCGAGCGAACCGCAAGAGCGTCTAGAAAAGTATTGTCCCAGCGATGGATCCTTTTTGGCGACGGTGCCAGGAGTGGGAACTACTGAGCTCGCTGCTGCACTCGAGGCAGCTCGTGTTGCGCAGAAAGAATGGCGTGCAATGAGTGTGGCTACTCGCGCTGAGGTACTCAAGAGAGCAACAGTGCTACTGAGTGAACGAGCTAGCGAAGCAATTGAAATTGTCCGGACTGAGTGCGGGCGGCCAGACAAAGAGCTGAGCGGGGAAGTTGGTTCAGCGGTGGCTGCAGGGAATTTCTTCTCTGGGCTGGCTCATGAATTTGAAGAAAAAATACTTCCAAGCTCCTCACTGCAACGCACGGTCTCTCTGAGGCGTGCCCCCGTGGGCATTGGTGCCATCTTTACTCCGTTCAACACGCCGCTCGCGCAGATTGCCGCGAAAACGTTCCCAGCGCTGTTGTGCGGAAATGCGATTATATTGAAGGCGCATGAACTTACGCCGCACATTGGTGTTTGGTTTGCCGGTGTTTTGAAAGACGCTGGTATTCCTGATGGCTTGTTTAATGTATTACAAGGAACAGGTGCGCGCATCGGGTCGCTCATTGTGGCACACCCAGACATAGCGTTTATTTCGTTTACAGGATCATCAGGCACAGGAGCGCGTATTGTGGAGGCGAGCGCGCACCGTCTCGCGAAGGTATCCATTGAAGGAGGAGGGAAGAACCCTTTTGTGGTATGTGACGATGCAGATATAGAGAAGGCAGCGGCGCTTGCGTCTGCGTCCATGATGGTAGACAACGGGCAGCGTTGTGCCGCGGCGACACGCTTCATTGTGTTCGATACTATCTATGACACTTTCGTTACATCGCTTAAAAATAAATTGGCGCAATTGAAAATTGGAGCCGGTAGGGAAGCAGACATTGGTGCTCTCATAAGCGAGAAACGACTTACTGAGGTCATTACGGCGGTAGAGGGTGCCGTTGCCCGAGGTGCACATGTGGTTTGTGGTGGTACGCGTCTTGATGTGCCAGGGTATTTTATGGAACCAACCTTGCTTGACGGGGTGAGTCAGAGAGACGAGATATCACAGAGGGAACTATTTGGCCCGGTGGGGGTGTTGCATCGGGTCGCCAATATAGAAGATGCCATTGCTCTTGCCAATGATTCCTCGTATCGTCTCTCGGCTGCGATTCACACGGGCAATAACGCGTATGTGGAGCAGTTTGTGCGCGAGCATGGAAGCGGTGTGGTTCGTGTAAACGGGCCAACTTTTGGTAGCGAGCCGCACATGCCGTTTGGTGGCCCGGGTCTTTCAGGGAATGGGTGGCGCGAACCAGGGGTAACTGCGCTTGATTTTTACGGGAACTGGCAACAAGTTAGTGTTGACTCCTAATTTGGTCATTATTGCGCCAGTACTTTACCCGTGAGATAGTGGGTGCATATGGGAGAAGCAACATTCACAAAAACTGCGCAGGAAGGGTACATGCGTGTACGGGTTCCCGTGGCTGAAATTAACCGCATTCGGAAAGTTATCAAAAAGCCGTTGGAGCGTGCGGCTGTGCTGGCGCACATCAACCGACTCAATACGTTGTACATGATTCAAACCGCTGGGTCTGGGCACATTGGGACCTGCATGAGCTCACTCGACATAGTGACGTACTTGTGGAGCGAGGTGCTCAAAAATCCAAATTCTGATGCAAAAACCGCAGACGTATACTTTTCATCAAAGGGCCACGATGCGCCAGCGCTCTATGCGGCGCTCATCGGGTTGGGCAAGTTGCCGTACTCGTTGATAGAGGGATTGCGACGCCAGGGAGGGTTGCCGGGGCACCCTGATGTAGGTACCGAGCACATCCCAACAAACACAGGGTCTCTCGGTATGGGTATTTCAAAAGCGCGTGGCATGGCCAAGGCATATCGTGCGCAGAAAAGAACCGGCACATTCTTCGTGCTCACTGGTGACGGTGAATTGCAGGAAGGGCAGTTCTGGGAGTCGCTACAACCGACCGCAAACCACGGATACGCAAACATCGTGGCGATTGTGGACCATAATAAAATCCAGTCGGATACCTGGGTAAAAGATACGAGCGATTTGGGTGACTTGGAAGCAAAGTTTGCGGCGTTTGGTTGGAAAGTGTATCGCGTGGACGGACACAACATGAAGGCGCTTGCGAAAGTGATTGCGGCGACACGTAAAGAGAAGAAGCGCCCGCAAGTAATCATTGCAGATACGGTAAAAGGCAAAGGGGTTCCATTCATGGAAAAAGTTGACGCAAAAGGTATCTACAACTTTCATAGCGGGGCACTGAGTCCTGAAATATATGCAGCAGCGGTGAAACATCTTGTTGCTGACATCAATAAACTTTTGAAGAAACAAAAAGCAGGAGCGTTGCTTACTGAAGAAGAGGTGCTGCATGCGCGCTCACAAACAACAGGTGCACAGAGCCTCATTAAGGCGTACGGTGATGCGCTTGTAGCGGAGGGAGGCAAGAGTAAAGATTTCATGGTCATGGACGCAGATCTAACCAAGGATCTTGGACTGCTGCCGTTTAAGTACAAGTATCCTAATCGCTACATACAAGCCGGGATTGCAGAGCAGGATATGGTTTCGTTCGCTGGTGGCCTGGCGCTTGAAGGGATTACCCCAGTCGTGAATTCGTTTGCATGCTTCATGACACCGCGCGCAAACGAGCAGATGTACAACAATGCAACAGAGCACACTAAGGTGGTCTACATGGGAGGGCTTGCAGGGATTCTGCCGGGAATGCCAGGTCACTCGCATCAATCAGTACGCGACATCGCTATTATGAGTGCGCACCCTGAGCTGGTTGTTGTCGAACCAGCTGACGAGGGTGAGGTGACGCGTGCGGTGGAGTATGCGCTCCATAAGAACGTCCACAGTACCTACATTCGTCTGGTGAGTGTTCCGTGGAATATCCCATTCAAGACGCCAGCACACTCTTTGGATGCTGTGGGTGTTGGAACATGCCTCAAAGAGGGTAAGGATCTTGCGGTGATTGCCTACGGTCCTATTATGACGACGGAGGCGTATGCCGCTGCGGACGAAATGGAGAAGCAAGGTACCTCGGTTGCTGTGTACAACATGCCATGGCTCAATCGACTAGACGACGCCTGGTTTACCGAGATTGCCAAGCGATTTTCTCGCATTATTGTGCTCGATAACCATTACGTGAAAGGTGGACTTGGTGAACATCTGGCAGCTGCGGTGGGGCGCTTGGGGCTTGATACGCGCATTACGCTCCACGGAGTGGCCGAGATTCCCCTGTGTGGACAGAATCAGGAGGTGCTCGAATATCACCGATTTGATCGTGTGAGCCTTGCCCAAATTTTTAGAAACACCTTGACATAGGCGTCGCTCAGACAACTGACAATCTGAAGTTTCTCAGGTAGAGTGGTTACATGTCTGGTGTTCTCAACGCGGTGCGCAAGAAAGTCGGCACATTCTGGCGACGAGCCCAGAGTGTATTACTGGGGCCTCCTAGGCGGATAAAATTTGGGACGCGGTATGTGGGACAAAACGAGCCTGTCTTTGTCATTGCTGAAATTGGCATTAATCACAACGGTGATCCCGAGTTGGCCCGAACTCTAATTGATAAGGCCGTGGAAGCCGGTGCGGATTGCGTCAAGTTCCAGCTCCGCGATCTTCCGAGTTTGTATGTGACACAAAACTCTAGTGATGCGAGCGTTAACCTCACAACGCAGTACTCACTTGATCTACTTTCAAAAGTTGACTTAAAACCCGAGCAGGTATTTGCGCTTATGGACTACGCGAAAGAGCGTGGCGTGTTTCCGCTCTGCACACCATTCGACGTGGTAAGTGCACGGCGTCTCGAAGAGTATGGTGTGGATGCGTATAAAGTGGGCTCACCGGATCTGACAAACCACGAATTGCTTCAAGCGTTGGTGAGCACAAAAAAGCCAGTCATTGTCTCAACCGGAATGGCTGACGAGCAAGAGATTGGAGACGCGAACCGGCTCTTGCGACGCCTGGGTGCGAAGTATGTTCTCATGCATTGTAATTCAACCTACCCAGCCCCATTTCAGGATATTCAGCTGCAGCTCATGGATAAGCTCGGCACCGCGCTCTATGGCTACTCTGGTCACGAGCGTGGCGTGCACGTTGCGGTAGCCGCAGTTGCACGCGGAGCCAAGATTGTAGAAAAGCACATCACTATAGATCGTGATATGGAAGGCACTGACCACAAGGCGTCACTGCTCCCGGAAGAGTTCCGTGAGATGGTAGAAGCGATTCGCCAAGTCGAAGCATCGATTGGCACGCACACCAAACGTTCAATGACCCAAGGGGAGCGTATGAACCGCGCAAACCTTGCGAAGAGTCTCGTGGCAACACGTGCTGTTAAAAAAGGTGAACGTATCACAGAAGACATGGTGTCTATTAAAAGTCCTGGGCGTGGTCTTCAACCGCACAAAAAAGATAATCTGATTGGGCGGTTGTCGCGGCGTGACGTGAAGGAGGGAGATGTCTTTTATCCAACAGACTTGCTCGACAAAGTTGTGCTCCCGAGAAACTATTCTTTCAAGCGCCCATTCGGGATACCTGTCCGCTTTCATGATTTTAAAACTATGCTTGGGAAATCAAATTTTGATTTCTTGGAGTTTCACATGAGCTATCGTGACTTGGGGCTCGATCCACGAAAAATGTGCGAAGGTGTGTACGATGTGGGGCTCGTGGTGCATGGGGTAGAAACATTTGAAAATGATCACATCCTAGACTTGGCTTCAGAAGATGATGCTTACCGCCAGTTGTCGATTGCAAACTTGCAACGCTGCGTGGACCACACTCGCATACTCAAAGAGTCGTTTCCGAAGACGAAAAAGCCGATGATTATTGTGAACGTGGGTGGGTTCACCAAGCACGCCCCACTTAAACCTGGAGATCGAGATGTACTGTATGCACGGGTAGCAGACAGCTTGTCCCAAGTAGACCAAGAGGGAGTTGAAATTATTATTCAAACCATGCCTCCATATCCATGGCTCTTGGGAGGGCAGATGTTCCATAATCTCTTTTTGGACCCCGAGGACACCGCTCGTTTTTGTGCTCGCTATGGGTATCGACTGTGCTTTGACACGTCGCACTCCTTCCTGGCCGCGAATCACCTGAGTCGAACAATGACCGAATTTGTGACGGCGCTTGGGCCTCATATTGCCTACTTACACGTCGTTGATGGGGCAGGTGTGGGAGAGGAAGGACTGCAGATCGGAGAAGGTACGCTTGACTTCAAACAGCTTTCCTATGATTTGCAAAGAGCAGCCCCCACTGCTGGGTTTATTCCCGAAATATGGCAAGGGCACGAAAATGGAGGAGAAGGGTTCTGGATCGCGCTCGAGCGTCTTGAGAAGTGGCTTTAGTGTGAAGTCGGACGCTTATGGGAATACGACTATATCTCGCCCCTCCTTTTGCACCTCAGAAGCCAACGATACGCATCGTGCGTACGCATGCGACCAAAAACGAGAGGAACGAGGCCCTTCTATTCAAAGGACTGCCCAAAGATTGGAACCTTGATGCAATTACTTTCACATCTCAGCTTGAGGAGGCGGACGCTGTGTTGGTGCCCCAGGCAATGAAGCGACCTAGTGAGGCGTGGAGTCGATATTTTGAATCAGTCTATACCCAGGCGCAAAGCGTAGGGAAGCCGACATATCTGTTCATTGGGGGAGATTTGGCGCATAAAACGCATCTGCGCAGAGAACATGTGGTTGCTTTCAAGGGTACTGAATATAGGAAGTCTATTGAACCTAATGAGATTATTTTCCCAGGATATGTGGAAGACTTAGGCGAAGGGAGGGAAGTGTCCATTCGAAAGAAGAGTGCAAAACCGATCATCGGGTTTTGCGGCTACGCTGGGTTTCCGAGTACAAAAACTAAAGTGCGGTACTGGGTGAAGAATGCACTTCTGGACGTATTGGCGTTTATCATGCGCAATCCGCATCATCTGGTATACAAGCGCGGTATTTACTTTCGACGATGGGCAATGGAGGTGCTGGGGCGTGATACGCGTGTGGAAACCAACTTCATCATTCGTGATTCATTTGGCGGTAATGCTGCAACGACCAAAGTAGATCCTGCGCAGGCGCGTGCCGAGTACATTCAAAACATGCTCGATTCTGATTTTGTGCTGGCTCCAAAAGGAGACGGCAACTACTCTGCTCGTTTCTACGAAGCGCTTTCCTTGGGGCGTATCCCCATACTCATTGATACCGATATGGTGCTGCCGCTTGAAGGCACGCTCGACTACTCGACATTCATCCTGCGCGTGCCGCACACCGAAGTGCACCGCTTGGGCGAGATAGTGCACGATTTTTACGCAACGCTCACCGACGAATCTTTTGCCGACATGCAGCGCGCTGCGCGCAAGGCCTTTGCCGAGCACCTGCGCTACGACCGATTTTTTGCGGAAGTATTGCCTGCCCTGAAAGGGAAGATGCCGCCCCGATAGGCTAAAGGCGCCCTTTGGCGGGGTGGCTATGAGCCTGCTACAATGCCCCCTATGACCTTAGAAAAAATCCTCCGCGGAGTTGTATTAGCCGGCATTTTCGCGATCCCATTTATTCCTCTGTTTGTCGCCAATACACTCTTCTTTCCATTCATCACCGGGAAGAACTTTTCATTCCGCATTATTGTGGAGATTATCGCCGCAGCATGGCTCGCGCTTGCAGTGATTTCGCCACTGTATCGCCCGCGCAGGAGCTTGCTTTTGGGCGCGTTTGCGCTGTTTGTGCTGATTATTGGTATTGCTGATGCGTTTGGAGTAAACGCGTTCAAGAGCTTCTGGAGCAACTACGAGCGCATGGAAGGGTGGGTCACGCTCGCGCACCTGCTCTTGTTCCTCGCTGTTTCCTACAGTGTACTTACCACCGAGACACTCTGGCGCCGTTTGTTCCACACCTCAATTGGGGTATCCGTCTTGGCAGGGCTCTATGGCGTGTTCCAGCTTGCGGGTTTCATCACCATCAACCAGGGTGGTGTGCGTTTGGATGCAACGTTTGGTAACGCAACGTACCTCGCGGTGTACATGCTCTTCCATGTGTTCTTTACAGCTATGATGTGGGAAAAGGCATGGCGAGAGGGGACTGCGAAATGGGGAACTGGGCTTATGTACGGAACCATCATGGTGCTTCAAACAACCATCCTCTTCTTCACCGCAACGCGTGGTGCTATCTTGGGACTTTTGGGTGGCGCACTCCTCTCGGCAATACTTTTGGTATTGCTTGCTCGTGATTCGCGCAACGCATGGCGCGCCAGCGCGGGAGTGATTGCGGTCATTGCGATCATGATCGGAGGTTTCTTCTTGGCAAAAAATACCGCGCTCGTTCAGTCCGTAGAGCCGCTGAAACGCTTGGCAGATATCTCCCTTTCGGACGGGACGGTGGCATCGCGCTTCATGAACTATCAGATGGCATTGCAGGGTGTGAAGGAGCGGCCGCTTCTGGGGTGGGGCCAAGAAGGGTACAACGTGGTGTTCAATAAATACTATGACCCACGAATGTACGGCCAAGAACCGTGGTTTGATCGCGTGCACAATATCGTATTTGATTGGCTGATTGCAGGAGGTATCCTCGGATTCCTCGCGTACGTAAGCATCTTCCTTGCCGCTATGTGGGGTATCTGGATGAGTGGCGCATTCTCGATTGCCGAGCGCAGCATGCTTACTGGGCTTCTTGCGGCATACACCTTCAACAACATCTTCGTGTTCGACAACATCACGAGCTACATGTTCTTCATGTTTACGCTCGGATTCATCGCGTATCGGGTGGCAGATGCCCGTAATGCGCAGCCACTGTTTGAAAAAGCGCTGCCGTGGAAGTTTCTTCCTGCGACGGCGGTTGTGGCAGTGCTCGCACTGTGGGGCACCGCGTGGGGCGTAAACGCTGCACCACTTACACAAAACCGTGCGCTGATTTCGGCCTTGCAGCAGCAAGGATCACCCGATGCGAGCATAGCTGCTTTTGCGAAGGCGGTGGAGTATGGGTCAGTAGGTACACAGGAAGCGCGCGAACAGTTGGTGCAGATTGCAGCGCGCGCTGCAGGGAACGGAAATCTTTCCCCAGAGGCAAAGGGAAAGCTATTTGATTTGGCTGAAAAAGAAATGCAGACACAGATTGCATCGGCACCACTCGATGCACGATTCCCGCTCTTTCTCGGGCTCCTGTACGCATCATATGGGCAGCACGACAAATCTAAGGCAGCACTCGAGCAGGCTCGTGCACTGTCTCCAAAGAAGCAAGCAATCATTCTCCAGCTGGCGATGAATGCAAACGCGCGAGGCAAGATAGACGAAGCACTTGGTTACTTGAAAGAGGCGTACGAGCTTGAGCCAAAGTATCTCGATGCTCGCATGGTGTACGCGGCAGCACTGGTTCAGTCGGGTAATGAGAAACTTGCAGAAGAACTGCTCGCTCCTCTTATGGGCACTGCTGAAGTTGCCGATCAGCGCGTGATTGCAGCGTATGCAGCACGCAAAAACTTCACTGCAGTAGGTGCGCTCTGGGAGAGCAAAGCTAAAGCAAATCCAATGGATGTACAGGCACGACTTTCAGTGGCCGCATCGTATTTCGCCGCAGGAAACAAAGCCAAAGCGATTGAAACACTTGAACAAATTGCAAAAGATATTCCAGCAGTCGCACAGCAAGCACAGGCGCTGATACAGGAAGTGAAGAATGGTACTGCAAAGTTGGGTCAATAGGACTCAAAGTGAATGCGTAGTGCTTGACGCAGAAATAGCGAGCGCTATACTTTCTATGTGGGTGCCATTGCAAGGTGGCGTCTCCAAGAAAATCTACGTGAACACCCGTCTCGGCGGGTTTTCGCGTTTCTGTACCTTACCGTTGCGAAGGCAACGGTATATTTGTACAGAAACGCGAAAAAGGCGGAGCCGAGGTACCCATTCGTGCGCGCAGCGAACGCGAATGGGTCGGCGAGCCGGGCCCGAGTGCACTGCGCAGCAGGACTCGTGGGTTCGCGTACTCTCTTCACTCTGCGCTAGCAGAGTTTTGACGTACAGAAACGCGAAAAAGGCGGAGCTGCAAGGGTGCCGGCAATACACACCAGGCACCGTTCGGTAAGGTGTTCGCGTGCTACAGTCTATACGTGTCGTCCGCAGGGTGGAGGGCGGCGGCACTCACAATAAGATTTTCATTTGGAGCTCGCACCCGTCCTCCACCGTGTGTGCGACAACTAACAAAACGACCGCTGATGAGGCGGTCGTTTTGCACACGGTATGCGAGCGAGAAATAGAGAAGGGGGTCGGGGAAACTGGGTGTTTCCCCGTGGAGGAAGGTATTGGAAACCGAGAGGTTTCCAACGCGTAGCGATTTGTGTGCTCGCACCCGTCCTCCACCGTGTGTGCGACATCCTGTTCTTAGCGTGATAACGCTGTAGAACAGGGAAGTACTCTTGTAGTGCGACAACTAACAAAACGACCGCTGATGAGGCGGTCGTTTTGCACACGGTATGCGAGCGAGAAATAGAGAAGGGGGTCACGCAGAACGCGCACATTTCAACACTGGAGATAGTGCAAATCTTCTATGTAGAAGCACATAGTACTTACATATAGCATCGCTACAGCGCACTTACGTCTCTGCTTTACCATCGTGCTACGCGTACAATCACTGAGAAAGTCTTTGAATACGGTACACGCAGCACTCATGCATATTATATGAGCGCATATGCATATCTCACTTATCCACAACATCGTTAAAAAAATACATCGTGCATCAATTATTCATCCATAATGTTTGTAACAGCTCTCACAAAGAGCGGTCGAAATAAAATTTAGATACGCAATCCAACTACTATGGCAAAAAAGAAAGCAAAGAAGGCTGCTAAGAAGAAGGCAAAGAAAGTTTCAAAGAAGAAGCGCACCTAAGCATCTTCGCAAAGAAAACAGCTCCGCAAGGGGCTGTTTTCTTTTTTACTAACACTTGTTTACCATGTCGGCACTTGGCTCGAAAAGAGAGGGCACGCGCGATGATTACGGACGCGTACATTAGATAGAGTGCTGGCAGTGGTGTATTCGTTTTCAAAGTTCTACACATGATGAATCGCGGACGGCCGACTCTGTGCCATGTGCTGCCTCGCAGCTGAGCTTCGGAATATCTACGCCAATAAATAACCATTTTCCGGCAGTTTTTATAGTGGAGAGCTGGTGCAATTGGTGGTAGGATGGCCCAATGCTACGCTTTTTACGGGGTATGTTGGGCGACGAAAATCAGGCCGCTTTTGCGCGTGCTGAGAAAATTGTGCCGCTTGCCAACGCCTTCGAACCTGCCCTCACCGCACTGTCAGATGAAGATCTTAAAGGGAAAAGCACTGAATTTAAGGCTCGCCTTGCCGCAGGCGCCTCTATAGACGACATTGTCCCAGAAGCTTTCGCTGTAGTACGTGAAGCCTCGCGCCGCACGCTGGGGCAGCGGCACTACGATGTGCAGCTTTTGGGTGGCGCCATTCTTCACTTTGGCAATATTGCCGAGATGCGCACCGGAGAAGGTAAGACCTTGGTTGCTACATTGCCCGCGTACGTACACGCCCTTAGTGGGAAAGGGGTGCATGTGGTGACGGTAAACGACTATCTGTCGCGTCGCGATGGAGTATGGATGGGGCAAATCTACGCTGCGCTCGGCCTCTCGGTGGGAGTTATCAACCACGAGCAGTCCTTTTTATATGACCCAGCGCACCTCGAGCCCGAAGAAGCTGCCGAGGCTGACAAAGAACGCGACGATATGGGCGCCTTCAAGGTGGCTCACGAATTTTTGAAGCCTGTATCTCGTAAAGACGCGTATGCCGCTGACATTACCTATGGCACCAACCAAGAATTTGGATTTGATTACCTGCGCGACAACATCGAGCAGGAAGCAGATCGTTTACGCCAGAGGACTCCTTACTTTGCTATCGTGGATGAAATCGACTCAATCCTTATCGACGAGGCGCGCACGCCGCTTATCATTTCAGCCCCATCAGGAGACGCGGAGCGTCTCTATGAACGTTTTACTGGCATTGCTCGTACCCTTGTGCGCGAAGAAGATTTCACTGTCGACGAAAAGCATCGCACGATCGCTCTCTCTGAGAGTGGTATCGAGAAAGCCGAGAAGGCTCTGGGTATCGACAACATCTATACCGATGCCGGCGTGAAGTATGTGCACCACCTGGAAACCGCTGTACGCGCGCATGCGCTTTTTGAACGAGACAAAGACTATGTCGTAAAAGACGGAACGGTCACCATTGTCGACGAATTCACCGGGCGCATGCAGCCAGGGCGCCGCTGGTCTGAAGGTCTCCATCAGGCCATGGAAGCAAAAGAAGGCGTGCCTATCCAGCAAGAGTCGCGCACGTTTGCCTCAATTACGTACCAAAACTATTTCCGCTTGTACGAGCGCTTGGCGGGTATGACCGGAACCGCAGTCACCTCGTCTGAAGAGTTCTACAAAGTATATGGATTGAATACGGTGGTGGTCCCCACACATCGCGGGGCACAGCGTATCGACCACGACGATCTCATCTTCCAAAATGAGAAAGGTAAAATGAAAGCAATCGCCAAGCAGGTGAAAGAGCTTCACGAGAAAGGGCAGCCAGTTTTGGTGGGCACCGTCTCCGTTGAGAAAAACGAGTTGCTCTCGTCCTACTTTAAGCAGGAAGGAATTCCTCATGAAATTTTGAATGCAAAGAATCACGAACGAGAAGGGGAGATTATTGCTCAGGCCGGAAGGAAAGGGGCGGTTACTATCGCTACCAACATGGCAGGGCGTGGTGTAGATATTAAGCTTGGCGGTAACCCATCGACTGACGAAGTATACGAAGCAGTGAAATCGGTCGGCGGTCTCTTTGTGCTCGGCACCGAAAGACACGAAGCGCGACGCATTGATAATCAGCTGCGCGGACGAGCAGGGCGCCAGGGAGACCCGGGGGAGACCCAGTTCTTCGTGTCACTCGAAGACTCGTTGATGCGCGTCTTTGCGTCGGACGTGGTGAAGCGCGTGATGGGCACTTTTGGTATTCCAGAAGAAGAGCCGATTCACAATCGCATGATTTCGCGCACTCTTGAAAAAGCGCAGACGCGCATCGAGGAGATTCACTTCGATTCTCGCAAGCACGTGCTTTCCTACGACGATGTGCTCAGTGTGCAGCGCGCGAGTGTGTATACACGGCGCCGTATGCTCCTCACGGGCACCCTTGCCGATTTGGATGAAGAGCTGGTGCGTCTGGGTAGCATCGAGCCGATGATCAGCGAATCATTTGCCGTAAAGAAACAAGAGCTTGAGCCAGCGGCGTTTGAAAAGCATGTGCGCAAGTTATTACTTCAAACAATAGATCTGCTGTGGGTAGATCATTTGGAAATGATGGATCACTTGCGATCAAGTGTGAACCTACGTGCATACGGGCAGCGCGATCCACTTGTGGAATATAAAAAGGAAGGACTGCGTTTATTCCAAGATATGGAACTTTCGTACTCAGGGCATGTTGCGCGGTTGTTGCCACAACTTACTTCCGTAGGTATGGCACCAAAGCCGGTGATTGATTTCAAAGCGATTGCAGAAGGTGCCGCCCAAATCACGCGCACACAGGGCATAGTGGCAAAAGGGGAGTTTGGCCGCAACGACAAGGTCACCATCACCAACGGCACCGAGACCCAGGAAATGAAGTACAAGAAAGCGGAGCCACTTTTGGAATCGGGGGAGTGGCGTATAGTGTCGTAATGACCCAGCACAAACATTCCAAAGAACAGCTGTCGCACTTCCAGTGCGGCAGCTGTTTGCGTTGGTGGAGTATCGGAGATGCGCCCGCATTCGCAACTTGGTTCTGTCCCTGGTGCGGTGTTTCGGCATCGTGCATTCCAACAGACCCACTTTAGACAGACCAACTGTGGACAAGAAAAGCGGGTATTTGACTGCCGGCAGTGTGCTCCCACGGACTCTAATACCAATAGGTTCGAGTCTTTTTAATCGATCCATCGCCAAGGTGAACCCGGGATATCGCCTAAGACAGATACATAAATACATCATCTCGGTCTACCGAGTGCCTATTTATAACGATATCTCGGCTGCTGTGGCTTCCTGTTTTTTTGGAACGTGAGTTGAGTGGTAGTTCCCCGTGGCATTGGCTTCTATTGGTTCCGTGTGTCGGAGACAGATGGTTAAAGGTGAAGTGTGGGTGCCATCGAGATTGCAAGAATGACGAACCGCTTGTTTATTGGTGTTCTGCAGTTAGAATGCACCCATGGAACTGATACCGACGATTGGTTTGGAAATTCATGTGGAGCTTAAAACGGCGACCAAGATGTTTTGCTCGTCACAAAACGCTCCTGAGGTGGAAGCACCCAATGTTCACATATGTCCAGTGTGCCTTTCCCACCCAGGCACCCTCCCGACTATCAATGCGACTGCTGTTCGCCACGTGCTCCTGGTGGGTAAGGCTATCGGAGCAACACTTGCGGACTACACAGAGTTTGACCGAAAAAATTACTTTTACCCTGACCAACCGAAAGGCTACCAGTTAAGCCAGTATGCGTTCCCGCTGGTGAGTGGAGGGAGCTTATGCGGCTTCGACATCACTAGGATTCACTTGGAAGAAGACACCGCACGATCGATTCACGATACCAAAACGAATGCCACGCTCGTTGATTTCAATCGCGCCGGCGTCCCGTTGATGGAGTTGGTGACGGAACCCGTCATTCATTCAGCCGAAGATGCCGGAAAATTTGCACGCGAGCTCCAGCTTTTGTTGCGCTACTTGGGAGTGTCGGACGCAAATATGGAGAAAGGCCAGATGCGTGTGGAGGCAAACATTTCTATCGCGCCTCCTGGGCAGCTAGGTACCAAAGTTGAGGTAAAGAACTTGAACTCCTTCCGCTCTATGGAGCGGGCGATATTGTTTGAGGTCGCACGTCACAAAGAGCTTCTAGCGGCAGGGAAGGCTGTGCAGCAGGAAACTCGAGGTTGGGATGAGGGTCGCCAGCTTACATTCGCCCAGCGAATCAAAGAAGGCTCAGCTGACTACCGTTACTTTCCTGACCCCGATCTTCCAAAAATTAAATGTTCAGAGGTTGCTGCATTTGCGCCCGATGCTCTTGTGTTGGGGGAGCTTCCTGATGCGCGACGCGCTCGCTATCAGGCGTTAGGTATTACTGCGCCCGATGCAGATTTCCTCACCCGTGAACCAAAGTTGGCAAAGTTCTTTGACGAAGTGCTTGCACACACACCTGCAGGATCAACAGATTTTGTACGATTGGCGACGAACTACCTTACGAGCGACGTGGTAAGTCTCATCCGAGATATCCATGGGCAAGACGCAGATATCCAAGAAAAGCTGTCGATCTCGGCTGAGAATTTCGGGTCCCTTATAGGTATGATTTCATCTCAAGCGCTCTCTTCTCGTGGTGCCAAGGATACTTTGCGATATATGTTTACCGACAATCGGCATCCCGTGGCTATAGCCACAGAACACGGGCTCATTCAAAAAGGTGGCGAGGACGAATTGCGGCCTCTTGCGGCTCGTCTGGTGTCCGAACATCCGGAGATTGTCGCCGAGTACAAGCGGGGCAAGGAGAAGATACTTCAATTCCTCGTGGGCAAGGCAATGAAGGAAACCAAAGGATCAGCAAATCCTGGCATAGTACTCAAGCTCCTCACCGAGGAGGTTGCAAAGGTTTAGTACCCCATTCTCCACAGGTGTCGGCCTAGTGTTCGATTCGCCGCGCTATACTTGCACACATGCAAGATAGCGTACTAATTGATGGGCAAGAGTACGTCTCGGCTAAGCGAGCTGCAGAGTTGCTAGACTATTCGGCAGATTATATTGGTCAGTTGGCTCGAGCCGGCAAGATTACTGCAAAGAGAGTGGAGCGTGCATGGTTTGTGCATCTGCCATCACTCAAGAACCACAAGGAACAAGCCGAGGCCTACGTGCCTGTGCCGCCGCCAGTTGATACGATAGAGCCACTGGACACCATTGTTGGTTTGGATGGAATCGAGTATGTCTCGGCCAAGCGTGCTGCGGAAATGAGCCACTATAATGCTGATTATGTGTCGCAGCTTGCACGAGAAGGTAAGGTTCCGGCAAAGCAGGTTGCTGGCCGCTGGTATGTGGGACAGGTGGAACTCATCAAGCACAAAGAACACAATGACTCGCTCTTGGCAGCAGTTCAAGCTGCGGCATCTGGAGTTTCTGTTGCGCGCTCTGAACCAGCGGCAAAGAAAAATATTTCGGCACCACTTCTGTCATACATCCCTGATAATCGCGCGCTATTTCCAGAATTTGTTGAAAAGAGAAGGGAGATTGGTCATCCTCCTCTACAAACACCTACTGCAGCCCCTAGGAGCATTGTTATAATGCCAGCTATACATGGCTTCGATGTGGTACGAAGGACTAACCTGAGCCCTTTGGTGCTCGAACCAGCGCCCGTACCAGCTTCCAGGAGGACGCTCACGCTCGCGTTGGCAACGCTGGCGGCCGTTTTCGTTATGGTGATGGGCTACAGTGCCACCAAAAACGACCGCCTTATGGCAGCAGCAGCAGCCTCGCTCGACTCGCTTTCAGAAATGGTGTCTGGTCATGCTGAATACTCAAGAAGTCGCTAGAAATATAGACAAATCGGCTTTGCGACATAACTAGGAGATGAATTAAGGCTGCCCTTTGGGGCAGTTATTTTTTACACAGTAAGTTAATCGATACTACTGCACTTGCCATGGTGTTGTGAAAGGAGCTCCGGTACCACTTAAAGTTACGCTAACGATACCGTCCTTTTCTTTCTGACTAGCATCTGCGGTGCGAAATATCTTTGGGAGACCTGGATAATCATCGCCGCATCAACTTCTCTGTTGCATTGGCACGCGCATGTGGGTATCAGAGCACCCAGCCGAGGTCTTGTGTCGTGCACAGCTCATGCGGTCTCTGCTACAACGTATCGCGCCTTGGCGGCAGTTTTGGTAATGCCGTTTGCAACACACAGTGAAGTTTGCAACGTGCTCAAAAATGCATGACTGGTGTCTCGTTGGGAGATCATTAAAGTAGATACTTTTTCCAAATTAAACGGGACTCTTTCATACATTTTTTCTCCAGAAAAATTGTCCACATCTTTGATTCAGAAAAATCAGTAAGTGTCCGAAAACATCATATAATTCTAGTAAATTCGTACGTCCGACATTATGAGTAACAATCTTTTTTTTGACGGACGCGAGTACATCTCTGCCGGAGATACTGCATCACTCCATGACTTCTCGCGCGACTACATTGGCCGACTTTGTCGCGAGCAAAAAGTTGTTGCGCGGCGCGTTGGGAATCAATGGTTCGTTGATGCAAAATGTTTGCAGGATTTTGTATATGAGCAGCAGCGCAGAAATCAGGAACGCTACGAAGCGCTTTCAAAAGAACGCAAACAATCGTACGGCGTTGTTGCACCCGTCCCTGCTGAACCTGCGCCCGCTACGGTAGTAGAAGAAACTGTCATCGAAGAAGCAGCACAACCTGTAATTGTGCCAGTGACTCCAGAGCCAGATGAAGTGGTGATGGTAGTTGAGGAAGTAGGGCAAGTTGTGGAAGAAGTTCCTGTCTCTGCCTCGGGGGTCGCGGTGGTAGAAGCTCCTGTACCAGAGATGCAGCCTTCTCCTATACACATGCATACGATGCAGGCGCATATGGCAAAGGTGCTCGCGACCGCAGTACACCCTTTGTCGACTGATGCAGTGCGCCAGGCAGCGGTGCACGGGGTAGCGCACGCTCCAGTCCTATCGCCACTCTTTGATTTTGCCCACAAGGCACTCTCTCTGTTCCTCGCATTCATGCTCACCTTCGGCACCTATGCCATGGTAGATGCTGAGTATGCGCGAACGCTCATAACTTCGTCGAAACAGTTTGCGGCGACGGTTGCACAAGTACCATCACGCATGGTCGCCACTGGTGAGGCGTTCGCTAGTGTTGCTCGTACCAATAATGAGTCAGTGGCTCAGGTTGCTGCCGCTGCTTCAGGTGGTGCACTTGATACGCTTGCATTGCGCATACACGCATTCGTGGACAGTATGGTGTCGCGCGCAGTTTTCTCTGGGCTTCCTTCATTTGCGCTCACGTTGCCGCAGCGCAACAGTGCTGGTGGGGTAGTGCGCGTGGCACTTATCCCATTCACTCCGACCCCGAGCGTAAAGCAAGAAGGTACCGCCGCAGCGACACAGTACATCCAGCAAACCATTCTGGAGCAGCCGATTCGAGAACGAATTGTAGAACGCGTCGTTGCTGGGGAATCGCTATCACTTGCGGAAATGCGGAAGCTCTTGAATCAGCTCGACAACAAACTCACGTCGCAAATTAAAAATGTAAGTGCATCAGTGCCTCCAGTATTTTCATCATACGGCGGAACTGTTGCACAGTCGTACCCGAGCACCTTTGGGCTTTCACAGCGCATTGATTCTCTTACAAATATTTCCATTTCTGGTGGCACTATCACCAATGCAAGCATTTCTGGTGGTTCTCTGTCTGGCGTAATGATTGGGGTTGGCAATCTGGAAGGAGTGGTAGCAATTGCAAATGGTGGCACAGGTACGAGCACGACACCATCGTACGGCGCAGTTTTGGTGGGGGATGGTGCGGGCGGCTATCAGCTCCTCGCCACATCATCGTTAGGAATTGCAGGAGGTGTCGGATTGCCTGGCGGATCTGATGCACAGCTGCAATACAACAATGGTGGGGTTCTGGCTGGCGCAACCGTATATTTTGACGATGTTACAGGGCGTTTCGGTATAGGCACCTCCTCTCCGTATGCAGCCCTTTCTGTGGTGGGTGAGGCTGTGGCGCGTAACTTTACCGCCACTTCTTCGGCAACCTCGACACTCCCTAATCTGGCGGTCTCTAATGTTTCGGTTGGCGGCAGGTTGTACGACGGTGCAGGTACGGCTGGGGCCAATGGATATGTCTTGCAGACGACTGGTTCTGGTGTGCAATGGGTGGCTACCTCGTCACTGGGTATTGTAGGAGGTGGTAGCGGGGCAACTTTCGGACAAGCATTTGAATTGGTGAATGGTGTACTTACGCCGACAACCACGGTGGGCGTGATTGTTGCTGCCTCATCGACATTCAGTGGTGGTATTTCTGCAACTAACGCAACGACAGGCAATTCGACTTCGACCAATGCATACGCATCGTCGCTCGTTGCGGGCAATTCGACCGCAACAAATCAATACGCAAGCAACTTGGTAGCAGGGAATGCAACAACATCAAATCTGTACATCGGATCTCTCACTGGTGTGTTGAGAGCTGCAGCAGGGAAGGTGTCTACCGGTTTGGTGAGTCTGGCGACAGAAATTTCAGGAGTTCTCGGTATCTCAAACGGCGGCACCGGTACCTCGACTGCCCCAACGTACGGGCAAGTGCTTTTGGGAAATATATTTGGTGGATACGATTTGGTGTCGACATCATCCCTGGGGATTGCGGGAAGTGGCGCATCAGTGTGGGGCGCCATCACCGGCACACTTGCAAATCAAACTGATTTGCAGAACGCACTTAATGCAAAACTCACGGCATCTGAATTTTTCGCTACCACAACAGATGGAGTTGATGAAGGATTGTCGAATCTGTACTTCACCCAATCCCGCGCTACTTCAAACTTCGCACAGAATCTTGCTGCAACCACCACCACCGCACTTGCTGAAGGCAACAACCTATACTTCACCACCCCTCGTGCTACTTCAAACTTCGTCACCAACTTGGCCGCCACTACTTCAGTCGCTTCCATCACCACACTCTCTAATCTCTCCATCACCAACTCACAGGTCTCTGATTTCTCAACTGGCGTCAACTCTTTCGTTGCCGCTTCAACGACCATCCCGAAGACCTATACCAACAACACCTTCACGGGAAGCAATACCTTCCAGGCTGCCACCTCAACCTCCTTCGCCATCACGAGCATTGCAAACGCACTCTTGAAGACCCTGCCAGGAGGATCAGTGGTTGCGGCGGTTGCCGGCACTGACTACGTGGCATCAGTCACGGGGGATTGGACAGGCACCTTTGATGGCCAAGAAGGCTCATACTACTTAAACGCCGGCAACCTCACGAACTTCGGTACCCCATTCTTCAACTTCTTTGCCGCAACGACTACCGACGCTCTTGCTCAAGGCTCAACCAACCGCTACTACGCAGACTCACTGGTGAACACCTTCATCGGTGCATCATCAACGGTGCCGAAGACGTATACGAACAATACGTTTACCAACGCGAATACATTCAATGGACAGACGACTCTCGGAAGCGCTTCCTCAACAAATCTCACCGTTTCAAATCTAGCCTCAACCTCAAACCTGGTTGCATCTAATTCGTTTACTTTCTCTAATGTGACTGGTTTCTTAAAGGCCACTGCCGGTGTGGTCGCAACGTCCCTCATTAATCTCGCTTCTGATGTAACCGGCATCCTTGCCGTATCAAATGGTGGTACCGGATGGGGGAATATCCAATCAAACTCAGTAGTGTTGGGTAACGGTACTGGCGCCGTTGCGACAACGAGTGCTGGGACAAATGGTCAGGTACTCGCATTGGTGAATGGTGTTCCAACCTGGACTGCCACGACCACGCTCTCTACTATAGAAGGAACACTTGCGGCTAGTAAGGGAGGTACTGGCCAAGGGAGCTACTCCGTAGGAGACATTTTGTACGCGTCTGACCCAAATACACTCACTCGTTTGGGAGTTGGCAGCGCAGGGACAGTCTTGAAGGTTGCAGGAGGTGTACCTACATGGGGGACAGATATCACGACGGGTGGCGGTGGTGGTGCTGGTGCATGGTCAACAACCACGGATTCACTCGGCATTTACCCAGCTGACACATCAGATGTGATTATCATTGGTTCAAGTGCTACAGCAACTCTGGCAAGTATTTTTGAAGTATCGGGCAAATCGTACTTCTCCAACTTCCTCGGTATCGCGACCACTTCAGCAGGATCACTCTTGAGTATTGGTGGTGTAGGTAATTTTGCGCCGACAGGCTCTACTCTCTATAGTGGACTTACTCTTGGTTCTTTGAGCGCGACGTCTTCAACCTTGCTTGCTTCAACAACATTGTCTGGTAATACGCTCGTAGGGAACGCCACCTCAACCAACCTCGCCCTCACCAACGTCCTCTCTACAATATTGAAGACGAACAGTTCAGGTTCGATTGTTCCTGCAGTACTCGGTACCGACTACATCAGCTCGGCAGTCACGGCGATTGGCCCTACCGGTCAAACACAAACAGGCCCGACGGTCACCCTCGCTACGTCAACCACCGGCACTGACTTCACGGTGACTGCAGCAGGGAACACCATCACGTACAACCTCCCAACGGCTTCTGCAGCAAACCGCGGTCTCCTGAACACCACAGACTTCGCGAACTTCATTGCAAAACTATCATCAACCTCACTTGATACGTCTCTTGAGCTCGCCACTCTTATCGGTGATGAAACGGGATCAGGCTCACTCGTCTTCTCAGCAGCACCAACCTTCACCGGTACCGCGAACTTCGCGAACACCGCCAACACCGGCACGCTCTCAGCAACCGGCTTGGCGTCATTCGTGAACGCTTCCTCAACGCTCTTCTCTGCTGGTCGCGCATACTTTGGTCAGACCGCGACGACCACTATCGATGGCGCAGGAAACGTCGCCGTCGCGGGGACACTCGGCGTCACCGGGAACACCACACTCGCCAACGCGACGTCAACGAATCTCGCCATCACCGCGATCACGAATGCACTCCTCTCAGTGAATGCAGGTGGATCAGTGATTGCAACCACGATCTCTTCACCACTTACATACTCATCTAATGCACTCGGTATCCAGAACGCTGCAGCAGATGGTGCAACGAAAGGTGCCGCATCATTCACGACTGCTGACTTCGATGCGTCATCGGGGAACATCGCTATCGACTACACCAACGGTCAGGCTGCTTCAGCGGGAGCGAAAGGTTTCCTCACCTCAGCTGACTTCACCATCTTCACCAACAAACTCTCCACCACTTCTATCGACACCCTCGCAGAACTCGAAACGATCACGGGGGTCACCAACATCCTCGTTGAGAACGACATCGATGCATCAACAGAACTGGCCGCGATTATGGACGACGAGACGGGAAGTGGCGCATTGGTCTTCGGTACCTCACCAACACTCTCTGGTGCCACCCTGAACGGCAACACCACTTTGGCAAACGCCACTTCAACCACCCTCGCCCTCACCAACGTCCTCTCTACAATATTGAAGACCAATGGTTCAGGTTCAGTCATCCCAGCGGTTGCGGGCGTTGACTACCAAGCTGCCGGCACCTACCTCACCGCGCTTGGAAACGGATACAGCTCAACCACCGGCACCACCGTCACCTTCTCAACCTCAACGACCGCATTCAACGGCCTCACGACTGGCCTCACGGTGAGTGCTTCAAACGGTGCACTCACCCTTACTCCATCACTCACGGGAACCTTGAACAACGCTGGTCTCACGAACTCAACCGTCTCATTCGGTGGTGTATCCCTTGCACTCGGCGGCACTGATGCCACCCCAGCCTTTAACCTCACCGATGCAACTTCATTGCCGATTTCAACCGGTGTCTCAGGATTGGGTGCAAACGTTGCTACTTTCCTCGGTACCCCGTCATCAGCAAACCTTGCCACTGCACTCACGGATGAAACAGGATCAGGTGCTGCGGTCTTTGGTACCACACCAACACTCTCCACACTCACCATCTCTTCAGGTGGTATCAATGTCACGAACAGTGGCATCACGAATGCTGGTGCGATTAGTGGTGCAACCACCATCACGGCAAGCGGACTCGGTTCATTCGGAACACTCACGGCAGCAGGTGCTACGTCAACCGCACTCTTCGGCGGCACGCTCTCAGCAAACACTGCACGATTTGGTCAGACGGCAACAACCACGATTGATGGTGCGGGGAATGTGGCAGTGGCTGGTACCTTGGGAGTTACGGGCCAGACTACCCTCGCCACCTCTCTCACTGGTCTCCTCAAAGCCACCGCAGGCGTCGTCTCTACCGCAACCGCAGGCACTGACTACCTCACTTCTACATTCAAAGACTGGTCAGTGTTCGGCGGCAACTCATACATGGCTCCGACGACGACGTTGGGTGTGATTGTGTCTGCTTCTTCAACTATCGGATCAGGGACACAGACAGGTGGTCTT
>CALRGX010000011.1 GCA_943358385.1 Parcubacteria group bacterium
TAGGCAAAAAGGAGTGCTGCACCCACCACCGCCAGATACACAGTCAGGTTGAGAAGATTTTGAATGAGCTGAGCAAAGGCACACAAGTTGCACGCTTTCCCTGAAAGTTCGGTGCCATCGCATTCCACGATTTGCGTCGGAAGCCCGCCATCCAGAATCCCTCCGGCCGCTAGAGTTATGCCCGGCAAAAGTATGAGCGCAGCTACAATCAGGAATTTAAAAAACTGCATGCTGCCAGTATACACGCTGCCCAGGACGACGATGAGCCTCTCCACAGCTCCTCTTGCATGGTAAACTACCCGCATATACAGGCTATGTGGTTCATACTTTCAACTCTTGCTTCGCTTTTTTGGGGGCTTACCTACGCCATCGATGGTCAACTTCTCAAAAATATATCAGTGCCCACTATGATAGCGACACATGCGCTCATCATCTCGCTGGTAGCGGGGGTCCTTGCCTACTCCAGCGGTACATTCAAAGACGACCTCACCACCATCGCTTCGTCGCGTAGCCTTTTCTTCCTCGTCTTGGCTGGCATGTTCACCTTTATCGTAGCCGAGCTCCTCATTTGGTATTCAATCGCAGAAAGTAATGCAAGCTTGGCAGCTCTCGTCGAAATCTCCTACCCAATATTTACCGTGCTTTTTGCATACATTCTTTTCAAAGAAGCGCAGATAAGTATCATGAGTGCAGTTGGTGGAGCATTTATATTTGTCGGTGTCGCCATCATTTACTGGTTTAATTCGTAGCTGAACCGCCAATCGCGCAGATAGATGACAGAGCCTAAGAATCGTGGTATATACTTTTTTAGTTGTCTTCTGCAGAAAGAGGTTGGACATGCGAAGCATTCTCTCATCGGCCACTTTGTTACTGGCACTTCTGTCCCCCAAGATCGCCGTGGGCCAAGAATACGACTGGCAGCCACCGTATCCGGACTGGAGCTTTGGATGCCACAAGGCTTTCATTCACCTGCCCAAGACCGAGCAGCCATGTTGGATGCAATCAAGAGTTGTCCACTTTAGCGACAAAGAAAAGCACCCTGGTTCACTTTATTTTCAGGTGCATCTATTCGCGGAAAAGAATGTGCTTCGCGTGCACGTAAAAGGACGTCATGCTGTATGGCTTCGACCGACGATTGACCTCGATGATGGGTACGGAGAAGTGCTAAAAGAGATGCAGTTGAACGACTGCACATCCGAATCCTGCTGGGGCGAGAGTGTGTTCCCCGAGGAACATTTACGGTTTCTAGCAAGCGGCAAAGTGGCCTACCTGGGGCTACATTGGAAACCACCGGCAATGCCCACAAACGAGAGCCTAGGCATTGGAAGAGTCCTCACCATGCGAGGCTTTGCGGAATCGCTTTAAGAGTTGCAGCATCACGTGACTGCTGCACAAAAGTAATACACAGCCAGCTCGTACGAGCTGGCTGTTCTCACAGGCGACGTACGTTGACTCTTTGTGACGTAGCGTCTACGGTGTTACCAGTACAACAGACGGAGAATACCCGATGACACGTCGTAACTTTCTGGAGAACCGTTGGTTTGGATTGTTTGATCGCACACCTGCGTCAGAGGCAGCGTACCAGCGTGTGGTTGGCACATACAGGGCCAACAGGCTTGCGTATCACAACTTGGCCCATTTGTACCATTGCTTCACTGCACTGGATAGCTACTACTATCTGGCCGATGATCACACAGTCATCCAAGCTGCAACCTGGTACCACGACGTGATCTACGATCCAAAGAGCGGAGACAATGAGGAAAAAAGTGCTTCTATGGCGGCTGAGGATCTGCCACAGATGCGGATCCAGGGTGAACCGATTGATGTGCAGGTCGTGAAGGAGCTGATTATGGCCACCAAACATAAAGCGCTGCCCCAAGGGAGAAACGCGACACTGTTGGTCGACATTGATCTGGGTATTCTAGGCGCTGAAGAGCACAAGTACCGACGATATGCTCGAGCGATTCGCTCTGAGTACAGTTGGGTGCCAGAAGATGCGTATCGCAACGGAAGAGCAAAAGTACTGCAGACGTTCCTGGATCGACCGTTCATCTACTCAACTGAGCCATTCCGTGCATCCTATGAGGCGCGCGCTCGATGTAATCTTGGAAACGAGATTTCTGAACTCCTCGGTACCGTCTCGTCCTGAAATGGCGGAATCGACTTCACAAAATGAACGGCCAGTCTTAAGACTGGCCGTTTCTTTATGCAAAAATATACGCTGGGGAGGAATTTCTGCTATGCGACTCAAAACAATAAGAAGGGGCCGCACCGATAAGTATCGGTGCGGCCCCTAACGGTGATCCTATGCCTCCAAAATCTTTTGGAGGGAAGTGCGCGTGTCAGGCTGTGCCGCCGTTTTCGACGGGCGACCTTCCTGATCACGCCTCACCCAATCGGCATCGTGCCGAACGAGCGTGGGTTCACGCAGGTCAGTGCGCAAGTAGAGAGAAGCGCCTCCTCGTGAGAGGAACACGGCAATCTTGCCTTCCTTGCGCATGCGCGTCGTGGTCTCGATCGGGTCTGCCTCGTTGCCGAAGTATTCCCGAAAATCCTTGTTGAACCCGGAACGCACTACGTGTACCCCTTTGGACTTTCCATTCCTCAAGGCAACAATGACCTTCAGAACGAATGCCTCGGGGGTGAGACGCTGTGCCGAACCGTTGGTGTTGTGAGATTTCACCATGTTCACCTCCTCATAGCACAGTCGGGCGCGACTTGAGAGCGAGTGGCCTCAATACCTGCTCGAAGGCACCATGCTGACGGAACTTATTCCACGCGTGCAGGCACGCGCGGTACATCGATTCCTGGCCGACTGACGGCTTCTTTCGCTGATTGCCGCTACGTACCTGTTGCCCACCATGGACATGCAGATTTTGCAGCATCTGGCGTAACCGTGCCGCTGGCTCACGCTCACTCTCGAAACCAACACCGGTAGCGACCGCCTTCCAAAAGCGAAGCGCATCGTCCTTGTCGACGTTAAAAGTGGCATAGAGCGCAGCGACAACTGACCCGCGGAACATATGGTCGTGCTGACCCGTCTTCGGATTGAGCTCATCCATAAAGGCACTGACCTGCAGCGAAAGCTCGAGGAACTCTCCCTGAACGTCATTCGCAGCAGTCTCGCCGGCGTAGATCTTCCGGCCCTCGCTGTTCTCGAAGTACATTATCGAGAGCCCCACCGGCAGCAGCCCCAGCACTCGCTTCGACACGTGAGCCAGATGCTCGGTGCCGACGAGAATACTGTTGGCAACCTGCATGTTCGTTCGAGCTGCTCCGCGGTCGATGCGCGCGTAGATACTGCGCATCTCTGTCTCATCCTTGACCGTGTAGGTGACGAGCGTGACATCGGGCAGCGCGAACTGGTCGTTCTCTTCCGCAACCTGGAGAATGGCGGTTGCTGTGTGCTGGCCGTTTAGCCGGTACGTGGTGCCATTCAGCTTGCAGATGACGATAGAGGTAATCTCTGGCAGGAAACGCCCCTGCTTCATTTCCGACGCAAGAAGCGCAACGTGGCCCTTGCTCAGGGGCCGGTCCGCAACGAATTGTGTCGTCTCTTCCAAAAGCCAACGAGCCTTGGCCGCGTCGAGCGTGATCTGTGACTGTACTTTCGTGTGAGACATGTGTCTCTCCTTGGTTCTGAAGACTGTATCTCGTGCATGCACGAGTCTCTGAGCTTCTTTAGTCTTACGACTCGTCTGCTAGAACGAATCGTCTTGCAGTCGAAGCGCGCCAGCCCTTTCGGAATCTGGACAACTTCGAGAGCATCACTATCTCTCCTTTTTGTGGCGGCCCGTCACCGGACCACACATCGTCTGAGATCTTGAATGTGACGGTGCCATGCTTCTTCGTCGATGCAAAGGCAATACTGTTACCGTTCACCGTTTGGAACCCGGTAACTTCTGCTCTTACTTCGGCGTCGTCAGGACACGTTGTCATTCGATTACTCCTTTCTAGCTTCCACGCTCTGATCTGTTATAGAGCTGAAACTCGGTGCAGAATGCCATACATATAGATATATGTCAACCGTCCCGGACACAAAATTCAACATTCATCCTTGATCGAAATTATGATGCGCCGGGGAGGAGTTTCTCCTACAAAGATTTTACGCCGTCGCGGTAAAATCTTCGCAGGCCGCCTCGCATCTCCCCGTGTGCTCACGGGGCCCCGACGCTCGCTTTCGAATCCTCCCCGGTGCTACAAAATGATAGTCGCCCAAAGTATGGGGAGGAGTTTCTCTCACACATTTTGAGCGTCGTCACACTCAAAATGCGCGAGCCGCTATGTGCGGCCCGTTCTGCTGAACGGGTGCCCCGCACATACTTTCGAATCCTCACGTGCAGGTGCTCAGCACCTGCACTCCCGGTGCTCCAACGAAAAAACTCGCAAAAGCGAGTTTTTTTCGGGTGCGCCGGGGAGGATTCGAACCTCCGGAGTCGTTAAGACGATGGATTTACAGTCCATTGCAATTGACCGCTCTGCCACCGACGCGCTTGCCGATTGTAGCAAGCTTTTTTGTGAAAAACAAAGCCGGGCACCACTGGTGCCCGGCTCGCCACAATCATCACTCAGAGATGGCAACACTCTCATGATCGAGGACAAGCTGCTGCGCTATGTGCGCTGCAACCCGCATGACTGCTTTCTCGAGGTTCGTGTCGAAACACCAGCGAATACACCCTTCTCGTCTAACCGGCCCTGTAGTCTCCTCTGGAAAGAGTCGTGCTGTTCCTCGAAATGCACCCACGACCGCATCCCAACGCAACTCGAACTCCGCGTCCGCGGCCAGCAAAGTGCGTAAAAGTACTGTGTCGACCGCGTGCGTACTCAATGTGGTTTTTTCGTCGTACTCCCACTTGCACAGAGTGAGGGCGGCCGACAACGATGCTGCAAAGGCAACAGAGTCTACGTCTAGCAGAGTGTCGAGCGCGTCCTTGACTTCAACTCGCCATTCGCCACGAACTGTCGAGTGTCCCGTGATTCTTATGTACTTGTGTTGTGCAGTCTTGAGCAGTTCTTCAATCGTGAGCAGTTGCACGAAAACCTCCTGTGCTTTTTCAACCAGAAGGCACTGTGCCAAAAATGCCAAAGAAGCGCAACGCTAGGCGATTGCCCCAGCACGCTTGCGCACACTGCGCACCCGCGGTGCGTGTTTCAAGACATCCAGGACAAACTCGCCGTTTTTGTAGTCGACATTGATGGTGCCGCCTTCCAAAACCCCGCGACTAATCATCATGTTCGCTACAGGAGTAAGAATGCGATTCTGAATCAATCGTTTGAGTGGGCGCGCACCATACTGCGGGTTGTAACCTTCAGTAGCGAGGAATTCTAGCGTAGCATCGGTCATGTTGAGAGTGATGTCTTTCTCTTTGAGACGCTTCACCACAATTTCTACCTGCAACTTCACAATCTCCTTCACCGCACTCTTTGAAAGAATGTTGAACAGAATCGTTTCATCAAGTCGATTGATGAATTCAGGACGGAAGTACTGGCGAAGCGCCTCCATGACCTTCCCTTTTATCTGCGCATAGCGTTCATCCTCACTGTCTTTGGGACCTGACGTAAAGCCAAGGCTACCCATGCGGTCGATGAACTCCGCGCCAATGTTTGAGGTAAGCACAATGACGGTGTTTTTGAAATTTACCGCACGGCCTTTTGCATCGGTAAGGCGGCCGTTATCCAAGACCTGCAAGAGAATGTTGAACACTTCTGGGTGCGCCTTTTCCACCTCGTCAAAAAGAATGACCGAATAAGGGCGGTGTCGTACTTTTTCAGTGAGACCACCACCTTCATCGTGGCCTACATAGCCCGGAGGAGAGCCAATCATTTTTGACACAGAATGCTTTTCCATGTACTCCGACATATCCACTCGAATGAGTGCCTTTTCATCGTTGAACAGGAACTCCGCGAGTGCACGAGTGAGCTCTGTCTTACCTACGCCAGTAGGGCCGAGAAGCAGGAATGAACCGATAGGACGATTGGGATCAGCGATACCGGCGCGCGAGCGCTTGATAGCATCTGAAACCTTCTGTACGGCCTCTTCTTGCCCTATCACACGCCCTTTCAGTTCTTCCTCCATACGTGCGAGCTTCTGTGATTCTGCTTCGAGCATGCGCGAGACCGGAACACCTGTCCAACGGGCCACCACCTGCGCAATATCTTCTTCTGTAATTTCTTCGCGCAAGACACGACGGGTGAGCTGCAGCTTCTTAAGCCGCTTCACTTTAGTGTCGAGCTCTTTCTCAATTGCAGGAATGCGACCATAGCGAATTTGGGCGGCCTTGGTGAGGTCGGCCATTGCTTCTGCTGAATCAGCTTCTCGCCGCAGTGTCTCTAGGTCAGACTTGGCTTGTTTGATACCCGTGAGCGTTTCCTTTTCGTTCTTCCATTTCAATTCAAGCTCGCGAGTGCTTTCGCGCAGGTTGGCGATTTCTTTTTCAATACCCTTCGTACGCGTGACCGCTTTAGCATTCGCGGCTTCCACATCTTTCTTCAATGCTTCACGTTCGATTTCCAGACGCAAAATTTTACGGTGCGTTTCTTCAAGTGCTGGTGGTTTGTTTTCTAGAGACAATCGCAACGCAGACGATGCTTCATCGATAAGGTCGATTGCTTTGTCGGGGAGAAATCGATCAGAAATGTAGCGGCTCGAAAGTTCCACCGCGGCCACAATTGCATCATCAGTAATACGCACCCCGTGAAAGAGTTCGTATTTTTCCTTGAGACCACGCAGAATCGCGGTAGCGTCTTCAATTGATGGTTCGTGCACATGAATTGGCTGGAAGCGGCGTGTGAGGGCGGCATCTGTTTCAACGTGTTTTTGATATTCGCGCAGTGTCGTTGCACCAATAAGGCGCATTTCTCCTCGTGCGAGGGCTGGCTTCAGCATGTTGGACGCGTCGACGGCTCCTTCGGCACCTCCGGCACCAATAAGAGTGTGCATTTCGTCGATAAAGAGGATGATTTTCCCTTCAGCACGCTCGACTTCTTTCATGACGGTCTTCAAGCGTTCTTCGAATTCACCGCGATATTTTGTACCAGCAATCAAAAGCCCGAGATCGAGCAAGAGCAGCTCTTTGTCACGGAGCGATTCCGGCACATCACCCGATGCGAGACGCTGGGCCAGGCCTTCGGCAATGGCGGTTTTTCCTACCCCAGGCTCACCGATCAAAACAGGGTTGTTCTTTGTGCGGCGAGAAAGTATTTGGATGACGCGGGTGATTTCTTCGTCGCGGCCAATCACTGGGTCGAGCTTGTTTTCCCGCGCCAGATCAGTGAGCGATCGTGCAAATTTCTGCAGTGCGCGTGGTTTCTTTTCTGTATCGCTGTCTGGAATTTTACCTTCTTTGATATCGGCAAGGATACGAGCGACATCGGCCCGATTAACCTTAAAGCGCAGGAGGACGTCTTGCGCTTGGCCAGGGTGTTCAAGTATAGCCAAAAGCAGATGCTCCGTGGAAACGAATTGATCATTAAAGCTTGCGGCAATCCGCGGCGCTGCCTCAAACACCTGCGCAAGTTCCGTGGTGAGATACAGTTGGAAACTTGGTGAAGCCACCATGCCACTGTGGCCCGTGTCGAGCATCTCGAGGGCAGAATCGGTCATGTGAATTGTATCAATCTGCATCTGTTCAAGAATGGAAATAACCATGCTCTCCTCTTGGGTGAGGAGCGCGGTCAAGAGATGCATCGGATTGACTTGGTTTTGCCCACGCTCAACCGCTATTTGATGTGCTCGATGCACGGCCTCTTTTGCTTTGGTCGTGTAGTTGCTGAAAGGTGTCATACGTTTTTGTTTATTGATTCGTCTCTACTTGCCCCACTGTAGACGTGGCCGACACACCACTATTACTTGATAACGACTTCATAATCTCGATAAGCGCACCTGCAGGAACAATATCTGTTTTCTTTCCGGTATACATACCCAGTATCGCCCCGTCACTATTTGCAAGAATCGCACCCGGGACAAGAGCCGACTCTTCGATATTAACTTCAAAAGCGGGGTATTTCGCCTCTCCTTCTGCAAGGGAGGTAATGATGCCACTCACCACCTTCACACCAGAAGTGCCCGAGATACCTACAATGCTTTGTCCCAAGGTTACTGGCCCTGTACCAAATGCCGCAGGAGAAAGCGTTGCTGTGTCAGATTCCAAAAGTGCTACGTTGTGCGTCCCATCAATGGCGAGCACTTTGGCGGTAGTCACTTTGTCTCCAATCGGTACACCGTACAATGAACCGATGGTAAGGCCGCTTGCCTGTGCCACAATGTACCCATCAGCAACCACAATGGCACGCGAGATGAATTCTCCCGCAACGCCATCGTTAAATGCATGAAGACGAACAGCCGACGCCCGCACGCGCGACACTGCCTGCGCAATCAAATCCGTTTCCTTTACCGTAACTGTTTTTTCTTGAGTGATGACCGTGGTGGCCATCTGAGCTTCTTGCGGCACGACACGCTCGACAGTGCGCTCTACCACGCGGTTGATTGTTTGAGGAATGACGGGTGGCGCCTGATCCATCAAAGACACGGTGACGATGCCGGTCGCTATCGACGTTACGAAACTCACCAGAAGCGTCAGTAAAACAATCTGGGACTTTGTAAGCGTCTCTATATCCATAATAGCTATCATATACTAGTTGTGTTACACGACAAAATTGAGAAGTGTGCGCGAGCCAGAGCCCGCGCACACCTTAGGCCCAGAGGCGCATTACCTGCGCGAAAGCCGATTTCATGAGCGGCCACAGTGTGCCTGGCGCATGCCATTCATTCACTACAAAGCCGCCGACGAGCATCCACCAGGAGGCGCCGATGAACTTTCTCGCAAAAGAGCGCTTCACGTACACTAGTTTCTGAACAGTGCGCGCGGGAGTGTGCGGCGATTGCGTTGCGTGTACACCGCGTATAAACCAGAGAACGCGCTGCGCGGTGCTCCACACCCAGACACTGGCAGTTCTACCACCTTCGAGAGCCTTTGCCGTTGCGGCGGTAAAGCCGTACTTAAAAAGCCAGTAGGCATAGACGAGTATCGAAATGAACGACACCCAGCCAAGGATGAAAAACACCGGCGCAAACAGGTACTGGGCAATGTAGAGCACTACCCAGGTGAAAACACTCCACGCAGTGCCCAGAATCCACCACAGCATCGTTTCCATGCGTAGCCCTTTTTGTTGTGAACACTGGATGCATTATAACACTTAATCGCCTACTTTGCAAAACTGCGATAGCGCTCTACCACCTGCTGAATCTCAATGACGCACCGAGCCACGTCGGCCTGTGTAGTGCCGCTCCCCATGGAAATTCGCAACGTATTCTGAGCGCGCCACATCTCCCCTTCCTCTACCATCGCTGAAACCACGCGCGACACTCGTTCACCTTCCTCACACGAGCTTTTTGTGGAAATTGAGATGCCCGCAGCATCCAGAGCAAGGGCAACATACTCCGCATCAATGTCCGGAATGGAAATATGCACGATATGTGGCACCAGTGAGTCGCGCGACCCATTGAGGACCGCATCGGGAACCGCGATCTTGAGTGCGTCTATAAAATGCGCACGCAAAGCTGCAAGGCGCCGTGATTCCTCTTTACGCGCACGAGCTGATTCCACAAGCGCCGCAGCAAAACCCGCAGCGAGCACCACATTCTCTGTGCCAGGACGAAGGCCATTCTCTTGCCCGCCTCCATACAAAACAGGGGCGAGCCTCTTCTCGTCTCGCACATATAATGCACCGACACCACGCGGCCCATACAATTTACCTGAATCCAATGTCATGACATCAACCCCCAACCCCGCAATCATCGTGGGTAGGTACAGAGGCGCCTGACCTGCATCTGTATGAAAGACAATAGAGCTCCCGTGTTCTTTTTCGTACGCGCGTATGCACTGCGCAATCGTGTGGAGTGACTGCACCGTGCCAACTTCGCCGTTAGCCCAACCAACAGAAACCAAGGCAGTATCTGGAGTGAGTACTGCGCGCACCGCAGCCGCGGTGATGCGCCCTTCCGTATCAGGGGCAACGAGCGTCACCGAAACGCCCATGTCGCTCATGTGCGCAATAGGCTCCAGAATCGATGTATGTTCAATCGACGAAACCACTAGATGCACCTTTTTTTCTGGATGGGCGAATACGCGAGCACGAGCAGCACCAAAAATGGCTAAGTTGTTTCCTTCCGTTCCACCACTCGTGAAACACATAGTATGCGCAGGCACCTCAAAAACTGCCGCTACTTTTTTGCGTGCTGATTCGAGTAACTCCTGTGCGGCGAGCCCGTCGCGATGTATTGCACTAGGGTTGGCAAAAAAAGGCTCCGCTTCTTCCATTGCACGAAGTGCAGCGGCATGAACAGGCGTCGCCGCAGCAAAATCAAGATAGAGTCGTTTCTCGTTGCTCGATGATGGAAAAGGCCACATCCGCCCATTGTGCACAGCTATGCACAGTTTGGCAAAAGGAAACAGGGTCTATACTGGAGCGATGCAAGAACTCATCATGCTCTACGCTGGACCATTGATTATTCTCCTCTTTATTGCTGTTATCGCACTATTCGCGATTATTCTTCGACTTGAAATGCGCCTACGCAGATTTATGCAAGGTTCGGATGGAAAAAGTCTAGAACGCACGATGCGCGATGTGCTATCGACCCACGACGATCGAAATGCCTATCGTGTCGAGCTTGAAAAGACACTCTCAGTCATGATGCAGCGCCTCGCCCAGAGCGCCCGAGGTATTTCTACGATTCGCTACAACGCACTTGCCGGAAACACCAGCGCACGTCAAAGTTTTGCTACCGCGATTTTGAATGAACATGGCGACGGTGTGGTGTTTTCTAGCATCCATTCACGCGACAATACCCGTGTGTATGCAAAGCCAGTGGTTAATTTCAGTTCAGAACACGAACTGAGCGAGGAAGAGCAGGCTGCGGTGGCAGAAGCAAAAGCACGCTGCACGTAAGACATTCCTACCTCTATTTGCGGCACCTGTGCGAGTGCGCTATACATATCGCGGAAGGAGACCAGGAATGCAAAGCAGCATCCTACATGAACTGACACCTGTTGAACTGGCCCTCATATTTTCCTGGCCTTGGTTTGAGCGTCTTGAACCAGACACGGGTTCAGGTCGTGCACTGCATGGCAACGCATCACGAATGAATCGGGCCGCACTCGCCTTCTGGCTACTCACACTTCGCCGGGAGGACCGAAAGGTATCGGTTTCCCAAGCAACGAGCGTGCTGCACACCGAACATCGTGTGACCCGACAACGGTACCTCGAATGGATGCACGAGCGTGGTTTCGTTGCGATCGAGCGAAGCCCTCTGGACCGGCGAATCAAATTGGTCACGGCGACAGATACACTGGAAATGGAGGTGCTCCGTGAAATTCAACTGTTCCGACGATCACTGGCTCAGTAGTTGTATGTTGAAAGCCCCTGGCCACCAGCCAGGGGCTTCTCGTCTTGCCAGCCATTTCCCTTTTGCCATTTTCTATGGTACTCTGCGCCCGTTGCATGAATTGCATTCCCCCGACAGCGTATGACCCAGAAAACACCAAATCTCGTGGAGCGACCGCCTATTGTGGTCGTTATGGGTCATGTAGATCACGGTAAATCTACCCTGCTCGATTTCCTCCGAAAAAGTAACGTTGTAGCTGGTGAAGCCGGCGGCATCACACAGCATGTTGCTGCCTACGAGGTTGAACACGAACACGAGGGAAAGCTAAAGCGCATGACGTTTATTGATACGCCGGGCCACGCCGCTTTCAAAACCATCCGCGCACGTGGAGCTAACGTGGCAGACATTGCCATTCTGGTGATTGCCGCAGATGACGGAGTCAAGGCGCAAACACTCGAGGCACTCGAGAGCATCAAATCAAGTGGTACGCCGTTTATTGTGGCGATCAATAAAATAGATAAGCCAAACGCCGATGTCGACCGCACCAAATATTCTCTTCTGGAGCACGGTGTCTACCTAGAAGGGCTTGGCGGCGACATTCCTTTTGCTCCCATTTCAGCAAAAAACGGCACAGGCATTCCAGAGTTACTCGACCTCGTACTTATTTCCGCCGAGCTTGCTGAGTTGAAAGCAGACCCAGATGCACCCGCCGAAGGTTTTGTTATAGAGGCACATCGCGATGAAAAGCGCGGTATCGCGGCAACACTCATCATCACGAACGGCAGCGTACAAACCGGTATGGCGGTCGTGGCAGGCAGTTCCTGTGCCCCACTGCGGCTCTTTGAGTCCCAAGCGGGTAAGTCACTCAAATCTGCTAGCTTCTCGACACCGATACAAGTGTTTGGCTTCAACGAGCTCCCTGCCGTAGGTTCAATTTTTACGAGCTATCAAAAGCGCAAAGATGCGGAGGACGCTGCCACAAAAGCGCGTGCAGCGCTTGAAAACGCCCACGCACTAGATGCACAAACCGGTGGCTTTGTTATCCCGCTCATTATCAAGGCAGACACCACTGGGTCGCTTGAGGCAATTGTTGGCGAAGTCGAAAAGATAAACACCGCGGAAAGCCGTTACAAAATTGTGTCGACGGGCCTCGGCCCGATTTCCGAGAATGACATCAAGGCAGCGGTGGCCAGCCCTGAAGGTGGAGCTGTTGTTGCAGCTTTCACCGTGGCGGCAGATAGAAACGCAATTGAGCTCGCACGACAAAGCGGCATCACCATCGAGTATTTCGACATCATCTACAAGCTCACCGAACACCTTGCCGCATTCATCAAAGAGCGTAAGCCCTTGGAGAATGTGCAAGAAGTATTAGGCAGCGCGCGCCTCTTGAAATTTTTCAGCAGCAAGCGAGACGAGCACATCGTAGGTGGGAAAGTAGAGACTGGTACCATCGGCAAAGGGGCAAAATTCCACCTCGTGCGCAAAGGCGAAATTTTGGGCATGGGCGAAGTAGTCGCATTGCAAGCTGCACGCCAACAAGTAGACAAGGTGACGTTTGGCGACGAGTTTGGGGCACAGATCGCCTGTGACGTTGCGCCTGAGGGCGGCGATGTGCTAGAAACATATCGCGTCTCACAGCGCTAATACATATTTATGGACGAACAACAGGAGTACACCAACGAAGGACGTAAGGATAACGCGGCGAAAGAGATTTCCCATGCCGCTGCCCGTTTCATTTCCCAAGAATCCAACCGTCAGTCATTAATTACGGTGACCCATACCGATATTTCTCCAGATAGTGCCGTTGCGGTTATTTATGTGTCAGTCCTACCAGAAAGCGCAGAAGAACAGGCACTTCACTTCTTAAAACGTATACGTGGTGACTTTCGGCAGTGGATAAAAAAGGAAGTTCGTTTGCGACGCATTCCTCAATTTGATTTCGTGATTGATATTGGAGAAAAGCATCGTCAAGACGTCGAGCGAGTCAGCCAAAAGTACCGTGCGGAAGAAGAACGCAGAGACTAGTTTTTTTCTGTATTAATTGTATGGTTGCGTAAGTTGCAACTGGAGGAATACGCATGCAAACGCGTCAACCGAATGAAGCTATTGTTGTTTTGGGCACCAAAAAGTCAGACGGCTCGCGAGAATTCCGGGTTCGGAATGTGCAGGACCTGCACCGCCTGCGGCCGGAAAAGAAAGGCCCTTTGAACTGGCGAATGGCGTTTAGCGTCTTTCGGGACGCTCAAACGCTGCACTGCCAAGAGCGAGCGATCAACTTCGGCCACATTCTCGCCAGGAGCCTGCACCCAGGGCGCGACCCAGAGGTGATCTGTATCACCTTGGACGAGCCGTTCCTTGTGCTGCACTAACTCCACAGCCAACCATCGATCAAGCCGCGCGATGAAATCGCGCGGCCTTCACTTTTAAATTCTTCTTGAGGCCTGGGCGGGAATCTTCTCAGTAAAAGTGCTGATGCATTTTTCTTCGAACCGGCCCTCGCCGTGTTCGCCTTGCTTCGCAAACTCACACATGGCTCCGGGCTTCGATTCCCGACGCAACGAGAGAAGTCTCGTTGCTCACCAGTCTGAGGCCTGGGCGGGAATCGAACCCGCGCGTAGAGGATTTGCAGTCCCCGGTGTTACCACTTCACCACCAGGCCAATTCGTCTTTGAAACAGGTGGCTGCAGACGATGGCTCGAATAGTATACGATGATTTTTGAAAATAAAGAAAAGAAGCACTGCATCGTGGTTTATACTCTTGCCCATCATAAAAGTTAGAGCTTTACCGTACGTTCACCTATACCTTATAATTGCACCATGGTGTCGCAAAGAAAATGGAGCATGGAAGACTTGGAGCACGCGGTAGCGCAGTCATTCAGCCTGCGCCAAGTCATTACCACCTTAGGATTAGTCCCGGCTGGCGGGAATTACAACCAGGTGCGTCAAGCGATTGGGGACATGAGCCCAGCGACCACCCATTTTACGGGCCAAGGTTGGAAAAAGGGACGCGCTTTCCCGAACCAACATCGGAAATCACTCGCTTCTGTATTGTGCAAAAACAGTGGTGTACAAAGCTTCAAACTTAAGAAACGATTGTATGCGGCCGGCTTGAAAGAGCCCCGTTGCGAAGAGTGTGGCTGGGCGCAACAGGCACCCGATGGTCGTATTCCATTAGAACTCGACCATATCAACGGAGACTCGTCGGATAACAGAATTCTAAATTTGCGTGTATTATGCCCTAACTGCCACAGCCTCAAATCTACGCATCGTGGCAGAAACAAGAAAAAGCCGGGGTGGCGAAATCGGTAGCCGCGAGAGACTTAAAATTTCTTGCCCTTTTTTGGGCTTGCGGGTTCAAGTCCCGCCCCCGGCACAGAGCGAAGCGAAATGACTGAGAGAAAAGTGCCGGCGCACTTTTCGTGCGGGACTTGAAGATCCGCAGGATGCTTACTGCGACACCCGAGAGCAGAAAGCCCGAGGAGCCGTCCGAGAACGCGAGATGTTTTCGGAGAGCATAGCTCGAACGAAAACTCCGCGATTCTGGGACAACGCCCGCCCTCGCGCAGCGCATTGTGCCCTTCCGTAATCCCAATTTTGCGGTAGAATATTCGACATCCGTCCAGGGCTAGCTTTGGATGGAGCAAGGTCATCCATACCTAGCAGTGCACACCAACAATCCGCCCGTAGCTCAGTTGGTAGAGCAGGTGCCTCTTAAGCACTTGGTCGTAGGTTCGAGTCCTACCGGGCGGACACGAGCATCGCGAGTGCCCCTGAGCAACATGCTGGGGGCATGTTGCGTGTAGGACTCGAAAGCGTTTTCGGGGCCACACGTAGTAACGTGGGGTGAAAACGGCGGCACGCAAAATATCGCTGCAGCGATATTTTGTGGGAGAGATTCCTACCGGGCGGACAGCGATAGCTGTCCGAATATACAGCACCTGCGGGGGCAGGTACTTTTCCGGCAAGGATTGCCTGGTCCGCAATGCGGCAATCCTTACCGGGCGGACCAGACAAAAAACAGTGCCTGCGCACTGTTTTTTGATACAGGTCCGAGACGGAGTGTTGTGAGGCGAGCACGCCGAACCACGAGTCGGGGTCGCGAAATTTCTTGTGCGGCGACACAAGAAATATTTGTGACGACACGACGGCGCCTGCACATGTTCTAAGCGACGGCGCGGAACATGTGTGCGAGAGATTCCTACCGGGCCCATACACATTGGCTCAATGTGTATGGGCATGCGGACAAATCACATCCCTCACGGTATACTCCCTTCGTTGGGCAAGTGGCGAAATTGGTAGACGCACCGCGCTTAGGACGCGACGCCGCAAGGCATGGGAGTTCAAGTCTCCCCTTGCCCACAAAATGAAGGAGCCGGGAGCGTAAGCTCTCGGCGACTGTCGTTTGGTAGGAGCAAGGGAGACTTGAAAGGCGGAGCTCGAATGAATTTTGAGCCCAGCGAAAAAGAAAACGAGCGAATCGGGCGTAGGTTTCTTTATATGCAATATTAGGAAACCAAGTGCAAAGCTGAGGAAGTGCTTGCACTTTTTGTGCGTAAGCAACAAAAATGCTAGCAACTTGGCCCCAAGTCTCCCCTTGCCCACAAAATGAAAGAGCCGGGAGCATAAGCTCTCGGCGCCTTCGTAATTTTGCAGTCCTTGTCAAAACTTAGCGCACATTAAAGAACGGGTTCCCACCGCTTCCGGTGGAACGGTTTATCACTGAATCATTTCCCATGTCATTGGGATTGATATCAAAGGTGTCTAGTGCAATGGCAATTATGCCTTGCACTGCAATCATAATAAACATTCCTACCAAACCCCAGAGCATGTGCCGCTTGCCGGTTTCGCGCGAACTCTCCGATTCCACATTCCGCATAAACTCGACTAGGCCCCATAGAAATACTACGAAGCCTACCGAGAATATAAGCAGAATCAGCGGGTCAATTATGATCGCGACGATCTTGTCCATCAGGTTCTGCCCGACCACCATAGTGGATTAGCGCTAGCGGCGCAGCGTGTCACTGATCTGAATCGCCTTAGGAACGATTGGATTGGTGTCTCCTACCTTGAATGTCGCCTGGAGAAGCTTGATGATACCCCAGATAGAAACCATCACGAACAGAGCAATAATACCGTACATCATGATCTGGAGACCTTCAGCTTTCTTGTCTCCCACTTCCATCAAGTACTTCACCAAACCCCAGAAGAAGACGATGATAGCGATGGTGATAATCATCGGCACCAGGGCACTGAGGAACCCTTGAATGAGGTTCAGAGTGTCGGCGAGGCCAGCGGCGCTAGCGAACACAGGAGACAGGAGGACGGCAATCGCTAGAAGCGCAGGGTTCATAAAGTGCTTTCGCATATAGATCAATATCAATTAGTTTGTATACAGGAATGGTACGTTATCTGGGGGGATATGCGATGCAAGCATGTGGATAAGGAATGGGCGCGATGCGAACACATATTCCTTTGGGGAAAGGCTTTTTACTTCTTAACATTCTCCCAAGCCGCAATCCAAATCTAATCCTTCTGGTGGAGGTGCTAGAAAATCCGCCTGTCCTCCGGTGGCAAAAAGAGTATCCGACATAAGGCGAAGAATTCCCCAAATGGAGACCATTACGAACAAAATCAAGATTCCATAAAGCATATACGCTTTCATCTTTTCCTTACCGCCCTTTTGATCAGAAAAACTGAGCACGTTTTGCGAAATGCCAAATAGATAGAAGACGAGCGCAGAGGTAATAAGAAGAGGCACCAAGAGATCCATCAGGACCACCAATCGGTCCACCAACTCTTTGAACGTACTGGGCGCAGCCAGTGCGACCATTGGGGTAAAGAGGAAGCCTGCAACAAAGACTAGATGCCGCATACTAGCCGCGCAGTTCGTTTATAGTGCCTCCGATCAGCTGTGCAATCGCCCACGCACCAAGTATCAGTATGGCGCCAATGACGACATACATGAAGTTATCACGTGCTTCGGTAATCTTGCCTTGATTTCCCTGCGCAGTGACAAATTTGAATCCGGCATACACAATAAAAAGCGATATTATTGGCAGAGCAATGTACACGACCGCCCGCAAAAGGCCTTCGACGAATTCAGCGATCGTTTTGAAACGCAAAGGACTCTCCAGAGTACTCCCGGCTGCAAAAAGGGTATAGGGCAGAAAAACTATGGTGAATACTGCAATTTGAATGGCCGTGAGTCTGAGGTTCATAGACGCATGCGAATTTATAGATTGACGAGCTCTAATAGAGCTTTGTCGCCTTCAAGTATAGCATCGCCCAAACGCAAGGCACCGGAGGTAACACCTTCAATCATCCCTCGGAATACTTGTTCAGTTCGGATAGGATTTGGGTCATACCAGCCACGTGATATTAGTGCCGCATCGCGAAATACTGCATCCGCCGTCGAAGCTGTGGTACTTGCTGCATTTTCAATCAGGGCCTGCCGATTTGGTGAGGGAGTGCCGCGCACCGACGCAAGGAGCTGCGAAGGTGAAGCCGCCGCCAACACAAATGCCACGAGGCGCGCGCCACCGACATTCAGTGACCCGCGTGGAATAGCAAAAGCTTGCATCTCAGCATACGTGACCGTCTTTCCACCACCACGAATCTGAGGAATGGGCGCAACTCCCAGATTCAGGTTTGGATTCTGTGAGCGCAACAGCCCCAACTCGCTGGCAAAACCTATGTAGAGAGCCACGTCCCCTGCCGCAAATGCGTCGCGCGAGTTGGGTAAAGAGCGATTCCATGAGTACGTTTTGCTCTTGCTTGGGTTAGCAAACTCGGTATAAAACCGCAGCGCACTCTGGGCTGGCTGCTGTGTTTTTTCGGCATTAGTAGAAGCGAGGCTCGGCACAATGCGCCCCTGCGAATCACGGTAGGTAATTTCGCCTCCCGCTTGGAGGATTAACGCCGCAAGGATGTCTTTTGCGTGAGCCACGTTCTGGTACTCTCCAAACGCGATGACGCTTTTTTGGATATTATTTGCGTCATCACGTTTTGTGATGCGCTCGGCCAATGTGAAAAGTTCATCCCAGTACTGTGGCGCCAGCGCGTACCCAGCCGCAGCAACCATGTCTTTGTTCCAATACATAACGAGCGGGTCAACGGCAATAGGTATACCGAGCACTCCTTGATCAGTGAGGAAAAGGGACCCTTCGTCGATAAAACTATCCTCAAATGTTCGCCGCGGAAGATCTTCGTATGGAATCGGCAGCACCTTATCTGCATGCTGCACCAAATATTCCTGTGAAATTAGAATAAGATCGGGGCCACGACCACTCGCGATTGCGTTTGCTAAGTCATTATAGAAATTACGCGCGTCATGGCGCTCGTATGCCACCTGGGCCAGGCGGCGGTCGTCTTCTGCCATACTACTAATCACCTGCTCGAATGGTGCCTGGTCGAGTGTGCCCCAAATGAGTACCGGCCCCACCTCTTCAGTTGTGCCTCCCAAACCACCACCCAGTGCAAAAAAGAGTACGCCTCCCGCGCCCAAGAGCCCGAAGACACCGAGGAGTATTAGTTGGAATGGGCTTGAAGTATTCATAGTTAAGAAACAGGCCGCAAGAGGAGGCCGTAGTGATGTGCACCTGCAGCAAACTCATTCATAAGGGTAAACCCAGCCATGCGGGCAAGCTCAAGCGCTGCTTCTTTCTGTACCACATCACTTTTCGTAGGCCCCATGCCTGAATATGATTCCGACCAATCGATTATAGCCAGTTTCCCGGCAGGTTTCAGGATACGGCGCGCTTCATGCAATGCTCCAGATTTATTCTCCAACTGAAACAGCGCGTTCGAAATAATGACCACATCCACCAAACAATCGGCAATGCGCGACCCATGCGGAAGCTCGAAATCTCCCCAGATAATCTCGACATTATCCAAATGCTCCTGAGTCGCCGTGTTTTTGATGCGTGTCAGCAAATCTTTCTGCACCTCAACGGCATACACTTTTCCATGCGCACCCACCGTGCGCGCCGCGGCCAACGTGTAGGCACCAGAGCCTGCGCCAAAGTCGGCAATTTTCATGCCGCCTTGCAAACCAATAGCGAGAATATTTTCCACTGGGTTAGCGAAGCCTGCCATAGAGGCGACGTCGTCTTGGGCGCGCTTTCGCGCGATATCATCCGTTTGTACTGATGTCTTTGGCTGAGCAACACCAGCGATACCGCTCAAGTCGCGCATTTGCATGTTGCTTAGTATAGCGCATCCTCTATGCAAAACTTTTTGCACGGGGGAAAACATGGTGCGTTTAGGCAGCTATCTGGTGAGCAGGAGGTACTCACGGGAACACGTGATCCATCCCGTAGCTTGCATAGGATTTGGTTTACTGCTTTCATTATCACAGAGGGTAACCACTGGAGTCGGAGGAAACAAAATGCCGAAGGAAAAAAGCATTATTGGTTACGACTATGGTGCACCGCAAACACGAATACCGGGTGAGACTGGCTACTACGCGCCGCACGTCACGACCGCATACAACGACTGTACTACCGACGTTGAGGAGTTGCCTTTTTTCAAAGGGAAAGAGGCCGACGCGCTCGAAATAGCGCGCAAGCGATACCAGGAAGTCATCGATCAGGCCTCAACTCTCATGGCGGCAGAGTGAGCTGACAACAAGTAGTACGCCGCACGTTAGTGCGGCGTATGTCTGTGCATGTAGTAGACCGCCCGCAAGCTTTGCTTACGGGCGGTCGAGTCGTCACTTATACAGCTGAATGACGATGCGTGGATTACGATACCCCGTCACCAGACAACTGTCGATGCCCGTACGCTCATGGAATCGGGGAGTTCCATCCGCGGCCGGAAGAGAGATCGTTGAGTAGGCAAGGATTCGCGATGGAGCAAACTTTTGTCGTGCATGGATCTCGTTATTAGAATACGTCGAGGACGCCCGTCCACATGGTGGACGGGCGCAAAAAAGTGATTGTGCGGGCACTAACGAGACAAATACCAAATGGTCGCATCGCTGACCGTAAACACCGCGCGTCGATTGAGGCGCCGCCTCTTCCAGTGTTCACCGACACTGGCCAGCAACTTTCTAGACCAATCCAGAACGCGCGGGAACATGTGGGCGAATTCTTTTAGCATTCACTTCTCCATGAGAAAAGCACACGCTTTCATTCCGTGAGCCAGGGACGACTATAATATGCCCGCAAGATATCGTCGAGCGTTATAAAGGAGTTATTCTTCAACTTTCCCGCCTTCGAGTGCTACACACGCAGCAATCTTGTCCCCTTCGCGCAGCTTCATAACGCGCACGCCCTGTGTCTGGCGACCGAGTACTGACACTTCTTCAAACGACGTGCGAATGACCTGGCCTTTTTGTGATACGGCGACAATTTCTTCAGAGCCATCCACCACAGAAGCCGCCATCAATTCACCCGTCTTTCCAGTGACCTGCGCAGTCTTGATACCTGAGCCACCGCGACCTTGAGTCTTGTATTCTTTTAGTGGCGTGCGCTTGCCATATCCATTAGTAGATATAACGAAGAGTTCAGCTTTTTCTTTGTCTTTTCCAATGACGCCAACACCAATAATGTAGTCGCCTTTGCCCAGTTTCATACCGCGCACACCTGCAGCATTTCGGCCCATAGAACGCACGTCTTTTTCTGCAAAGCGGATTGATTGTCCCTTGGCGGTCACTACGATGACATCGTCACCTTTGCGTACAAATCGTGCAGAGATAAGCTCGTCGCCTTTGTCCAGTGTGATCGCAATCAAGCCAGAGCGGCGGACGGCGTGGAACTGATCGGCGTCTGTTTTCTTTACGGTGCCATTTCGTGTCACCAGCATCAATGCAAGTCCTTCTGCAGCTTTTGCCGTAGGCGGCATGCACAGCATCGAGGTGACATTTTCTTCCTGCTCGACTGAGAGGAAGTTCATGATTGATTTGCCGCGAGTGGCGCGCTTCCCTTCCGGCATTTCGTACATTTTTATTTGGTATGCTTTTCCTTTATCCGAGAAGAACAGCACATCATTGTGCGTCGATGCAGTGAGGAATTGCGTCACAAAATCCTCCTCTTTTGTATTCAAATCAACGACGCCTACCCCGCCTCGTTTCTGGCGGCGATACTCGCTCGGGTTCGTGCGCTTGATGTAGCCTCCCTGAGTCAAGACGAGCACATTCTCTTCATCTACTACCAAGTCTTCGGGCTTCAATTCCTTCAGCTCGCGCTTCATGATTTTGGTGCGACGGTTGTCACCGTACTTCTCGGCAATCTCGCTGATCTCGTCACGAATGAGCTTCATCATTTTTTTGTCGCTCTTCAAGAGGGACTCCAGATACTCGATTTCTGCCTGCACTTCTTTCAACTCATCTTCAATCTTCTTGCGCTCAAGGCCGGCAAGCTTTTGCAAGCGCATTTCAAGAATTGCCACCGCCTGGCGCTCAGAGAATTTAAACGTCTTCATCAGCGCAAGTTTGGCGTCTTCAACGGTGCGCGACTTCCTAATGAGGGCGATGATTTCATCAATGTGATCGAGCGCTTTCTTGAGTCCGAGCAAAATATGCTCGCGATCTTTTGCTTTGTTTAAATCAAACTGCGTGCGCTTCGTCACCACGTCTTTGCGGTGACCTACGTATGCTTCGAGTATTGATTTCAGCGAAAGCGTCTGTGGTACGCCTTCTACGAGTGCGACCATGTTGTAGTGGAAAGTCTCTTCAAGCTGAGTGTGTTTATAGAGAGCATTGAGGACGGTCTGAGGGTGACCACTGCCTTTGAGCTCGATCACGATGCGAATGTCGTCCGTGGATTCATCGCGTGCGTCTCGGATGCCTTCTACTTTCTTGTCGTTTACCAAATCTGCAATGCGCTGCAAAAGATCCGCCTTATTCACGCGGAATGGAATCGAGGTGATGACAATTTGGAAATCACCTTTCTTACCTTCGACAATTTCGGCTTCACCACGCACCAATACACCACCGCGTCCCGTAGAGTATGCGTGGTTGATGTCTTTCTGGTTAAACGCGATACATCCTGTAGGGAAATCAGGCCCTTGAACAAATTGCAGCAAATCATCGGTCGTCGCTTTAGGTTCGTCAATCAGATGCTGCGCCGCTGCACAGAGCTCGCGCAGGTTATGCGGCGGAATGTTGGTGGCCATACCCACGGCGATACCAAGAGTTCCATTCAATAGAAGGTTGGGTGCAGCAGCGGGGAGCACTGTTGGTTCTTTTTCAGTGTTGTCGTAGTTAGGGACAAAACTGACGGTCTCTCTCTCGATGTCTTTCAGCATTTCTCCGCCAAGGCGTGACATTTTTGCCTCTGTGTAACGCATCGCGGCCGCATTATCACCGTCGATTGAGCCGAAGTTTCCCTGGCCAATCACCAACGGATAGCGCATCACAAACGGCTGCGCCATTTTTACCATTGACTCATATATCGCCGAGTCACCGTGCGGGTGCAGTTTACCCATCACCTCACCCACTACCGTTGCTGATTTACGGGTCTTGGCGCCGGAGCTGAGCCCCAACTTTCCCATCGTATAGAGAATACGACGGTGTACCGGCTTCAAACCGTCGCGCACATCGGGCAGCGCGCGGTCGGTAATAACCGACATAGCGTAGTTGATGTACGCTTCACGCATTTCCTGCGTAATGTTTCGTTGGGTTATGTGGCCATGCACTACTTCGCGTGCTTCTCCACTTCCGTCGCGACTTGCATCTTTTCTGGCTGCCATAGCGGGGGCATTATAGCATGGCCGTTTCCAGAAAACACCCCAGGGGAAGGGCTAGAAACCGGAGTTGTCTGCCGAGGAATCGTCCGCAAAATCGCTTTTGGGGACGGGTGTCGATGTGGCAAGGACGGTGACGGCACCAACGGTAACATCCTCAGATGGTGCGAGCTGCCCTACCGCAGCAACCTGTGCATTAAATTCTGCGTATTGTGTGACGGTGTCGTCATAACGATCCGAGAAATCTTCTGTAGCGTTTTTTACCATTGCAGCAGGATTTTCATAACCCTCTCCAGTAGCAGCATTGCGTGCAGCGCGAACACGCGCGTCGTCTTGAATACCGCGAATGAAAAAGGTCGCCCACACGAAAAAAATTACGACGGCAATCGTGCCAGCTATGAGGCCGGCAAAAGCAGCGCGATCCTCCTTGGGTCGCTCCTTTAAATCAGCAATGAGCTGTTTCATATATAAATACTACCATGCACCTTTTACGCCACAGTGCGCACGTCGGCTACGATTGCAGGACAACCACTTCACCACTCTTCCCTGCGATATCTTTAGACTTGATGGTCAGCTTATCAACTGCTTTCGTATCTTCCGCACCCGCTTCTTTCAGAAAGCGCTTTAGTGCGTCTTTCTCTCCAATCTCACCAAAGTGAATCGGGATAATGATTTTGGGCTCGAGCGCAACCGCAATTTTGTGGGCCTGTGCAGCATCGAGCACGCCAAACCCACCGATGGGAACGAAGAGCACATCGATAGATTCCAAATCTTCAGTTACTTCAGGGGGGAGCTTTGTGTCATCGAGTGCACCAAGGTACACAATCTGCATACCATCGAATTCCAATGAGTACACCGTGTTGTACCACTCCACCTCATCGTAGTGTGATTTTGTACCGTAGCCCGCAGCAAAGATGGATGCCACCTCGTACTCCCCTGGACCTTTTATGACAAATGCCTGGCGCTCTCCTCGTGAGCAAAGTTCCGAACCATTCATGTCGGGATGATTCAGCGACACAAAGCACACATCAGTGCCGAATGAGGGGCCTTTGAGTTTAGATTCCTTTGAAATGGGATTGAACGCGAGCACGGTGTCTCCTGCTTGCAGTTTAATGAATTCTCCGCCGTGGTAGGTGATGATCATGGGCGCATTCTACACTGCTCAATTCGATTGTGCGACCTAACGTATTCCCCACACATGCCTTGCACACATAAGCACCACCTGCTACATTCCCCGTTATCGTCATTCAAAGAGGGATGATGGTAGCGGGCACAAAGCGCCCGTTTGGAAACGGACCTACAGGAGGAGCTTATGCTCATTCACGGACCGCCTCACACGTTCTGTGGCATACCCCGACCGCATTGGTCGCGCATGCCATTCAGCACGGCTCGCGCTGAAATCGTCCGGTCGCGGACGACAGAGCGCACGCAGGCCATCCGCCGGTGATGCAGTCGCCGACCTAGGAGGTTCTATGCCGAATCGCCCCGGGCTGAAGGCCAGGTAAGCGAGAACGCTGACATTGTGCGAGTTCGACAACAAGCACTACTGCCAGCGTCGCAACCGACCCCGCGGACCAAAAATCCGCGGGGTCACCTTTTTATACTCAATGCAAGTTGCTCAGTGCATACAATGCATATTTCTGTGCGAAAATATTCTTAGTTTGTTCCTTAGTGCACTCGATTCAAGCATGAAGGTGACCTAGTGACACACCAGCGACCAACGCCATATGAAGAGACTCGCCCGTGGGGAAAGTTTCGCCAATTCACGAAGGGCGATCCGACGACAGTGAAAGTAATTACGGTCTCACACGGAAAAAAGTTGAGTTTGCAATCGCATCGTCTACGCAGCGAATTCTGGCGAGTACTCCAAGGCTCAGTTTTGATTACACTCGGCACTACGCAGCATCGCGCCTATGCTGGCGATGAATTCTGGATTCCTGTAGGCACTGTGCATCGCCTCGAAGGCTTGGGCGAGAAGAACGAAGTCCTCGAGATTTCATTTGGCACCTTTGACGAAGACGATATTATCCGACACGAAGACGATTGGAATCGTACGTAGTCATTCGGTGCGGAACGAAACAACATGTCCATGTATTGCCCCGCGCACCGCGCGGGGCCCTCTTGTGAGGTCATTTTATAAAGGACCGACCTTTATAATTGAATATGATCAACTTGTTCGTGCGGCTCTTGGCTCGCACGGGCCAGCTGGCTCCTGAGGTCGCGTCGACAGTTGGTGAAGTGGTCGGCGAAGCGCTGTAACAGGCGCGACTCTACCTGACAAACCGGACCCTCGCAGCGATGCTGCGAGGGTCTCTTTGTGAAAGTTAGTACGAGCACAGCATGCCAGCCATGACCCATTTCGTCTTAGTACTTCAAATGAGGCATTGAAGTTTATCCCTGGAGGGACTGTCTGCACCATGAATTCATATTCTTCTACCAACTTGATTTAGCATTCTTTCGTGCTAAAATGGAACTTAAATTAGTGGTGTTTGATTACTCACATTTGGACCAAAAAGGTGGCTCTGTACAGACAGAAGCGTGCTTAAATTAAACTATATGGAAAAAAAGAAAAACAACTTTGCCAACCTCTTCGGCAACAACCCAAATATTTCACTTGAAGAGCGCGATCGTGTAGTCGCCGCAATTGAGCAAATCGGGGGACTAACCTTCAAAGTTTCGAAGCACGAAGCTGGTTGGACTGCACAATGTAATGAAGTTAGTTCAATATTGGCAGGGAGCACGAACCCACGACCTACAATTCAGGAGATTGAGATGGAGATACGAGATGCAATTTTCGCTGCATTTAACGTGAGGACCAACACGCGAATCGAGGCCAGGGGCGCTTTCGAGTACTCATTTGCATAGCTTGAAACAACCTGTTGTATGGCAAACAACATAAAACGGAAACAACTGTATGCGCGTTTGGGTGACATTAGGAAAACGGATGATTGGGCACGAGCTGCTGTAAAGCTTGGCCTCGACCTCGGAGAGCGCAATGGTACCTCTCATTATCTGACAATTCGTGACCCACAAAATAAAAATCACGCCGACGTGCGTAGTTTAGTCCAGACGGTTCAGCATAATTTGTACAAAGAAGCGAACCAACAGATATTTAAGGGATTATTGCGTTTTGGTTTAGAAAAGGGCCTGTACGAAGAAGACAACATCTGGCGCGCCTTAAAAATGCTTAAGTAGGCCCTCTAACTGCTCGGCGCCTTGCCTCTCTTTCCCCTCTCCTATATAGTGCCTCAATGCCTTATAAACCCCGTGAATGGCTAACCCGCAGTGCTCCGCAAAGGAACGGAAGCAAGAGCCTGCGAACCTGACACACAAAAACACTATGGCGAAGAAAACAGCAGCACCTGTGGTAGCACAGGAGCAAGACGCAGACGAAGTGGTGGTCCCGAAAAAGGAGACCCTCATGGATACGTTGATGAAAGACACCCCGGCTCTTCCTGAGCTTGGCGAGGTGGTAGAAGGGCCAGCGGTAGCAATCGGACGCGCACGCGTCTTTGTTGACTTGCACCCATTTGGTACCGGTATTATTTATGGTCGCGAATACCTCTCGGCTCGCGACACTCTGAAGAACGTCAACATCGGCGACATCATTGCCGCTACCATTGTTGAACGCGAAAACAAGGACGGCTACGTCGAATTGTCACTCCGCGAAGCACGCCAAGCACTTATCTGGGGTGAAGCAGAAAAAGCAGCACTACAGAAAACGGTCTTGGAACTTCCTGTTACCGATGCCAACAAAGGTGGTCTCATCATCGAATGGCAGGGTATCCAGGGCTTCCTCCCTGCATCACAACTCGCTGCAGCTCACTACCCACGCGTACCGGATGGCGACAAGGACCGTATCTTTACCGAATTGAAGAACCTCATCGGCACCAAACTCGAACTCCTCATCATTACTGCAAATCCGAAGGAACAGAAGCTCATCTTCTCGGAGAAGGGCGCTGAATCCGGCGAGAAAGCAACACTGATTGAGAAGTACAAAGTGAGCGACGTCATTAAGGGTGTTGTTACTGGCGCCACCGACTTCGGCGTCTTCGTGAAGCTTGAAGAAGGATTGGAAGGCTTGGTACACATTTCAGAAATGGACTGGGGCCTCGTCGAAGATCCTAAGTCTCGCTACAAGGTAGGTGAGAATGTGAATGTGAAAGTGATCGAGATCAAAGAAGGTAAAATCTCTCTCTCAATTAAGGCCCTCACTGAAGATCCATGGAAGACCGCCGCAGCGAAGTACAAGAAGGACCAGCAGGTTGACGCTGTGGTCATCAAGTACAACAAGCACGGTGCACTCGCCTCTATTGAAGAAGGTGTTGCCGGGTTGGTACACGTCTCGGAATACGAGAACGAAGAAAACCTTCGCAAGAACTTGGAACTCGGTAAGGTGTATCAGTTTACGATCACCCTCTTTGAGCCAAAGGATCGCCGCATGACCTTGAAGCCTCTGAAAAAATAAGGGAAGCGGTAGGGAAAAGTAAGAAGGGTTTAGGGTTTAGGGTTTAGGGTTTAGAAAAATCCAGACAGCACCTACGGTGCTGTCTGGATTTTTTGTGTGTACGGCGTTCCCTAAACCCTATACGCTAATCCCTACCCCCTTGCCTTCCGCCTCCTTTCCCTGCACAGTGCCCGCAGCCACACAACGAAGGAGACGGGCGTGGACAACACTGCGAGAACTTGCGGCTCGTGCACCGCGTGCTGCAAGACGCACATGGTACAAGAACTCGAAAAGCCAGTAGGCACCTGGTGTACTCACTGCGATAGAGGCAAGGGGTGCGCGATATACGCAACGCGCCCCGTCGGTTGCAAAGATTTTGCTTGCCTCTGGCTCATGAGTATCGAGGGCGAAAAAGACCTCCCCCCGCACAAAAGCGGCATTGTCCCAGACATGCAAATCCTGCCGACCGTCGGACCGACGCTCGTTTTGTACGAATACAAGGCGGGCACATTCAAAACATCGGCGTGGGCGAAAGAATTGCGTGCTAAGTACCTTGGCGCAGATAAGCCCATGGCAATCATGTACGTTCCTGTGCACGAACCTCCCTCTTTAGTCATCATCGACGGCGAACATCCGTCGGCTGATGTGTTTACCCTGAATGGCAAACGGCTCCGGGGCAGACGGGCACAGCGCTCCGACAACAAGCTTTTTGTTCCTGAGTAGGATCACTGCACCACGACGGCCCAGCGCAAAGCGCTGGGCCGATTTCTTCATGCGTGTGGCATGTCATGTATATGCTTCTCGCTGAGGTACTCATTCCATGTCTCGGCCGATTTCTTGTGAGCGCGATATGCTCGTAGCTGCTCTACCGCATGCCGTTCGAGACGAAGTACGTGCCGTCGTGCCTTTTGCGACACGAGCACTTTTGGTGTCTGCATATTCGCCGCAGCAAGGGGTTGCTTGGCGTCGGCAAGCAGGTACAACATGTCGTCTCGCCATCTACCTGGCGGCTCAAAATGCTGCACGTGCCATTCATGCGATTCAACTTCGCGCATCACCTGCGCAATAGAAAGTTTCATCTCGTCAACATCTGCGCGCACTGAGCGAATGCCACGAATTACCGCTACGACCAGAAGGCCGATGCCAATAGCAATTACACCTGAAGGGTTCATGGAGTTCTCCTTTGCTTCCCACACGCTACCGCGCAATCTTGGACAATACAAGAACTCGTATGCTTGTTTTACGCTCCCCTAAACGCTAAACCCTTGTTCCTTGTATCCTTCCTAAACCCTATACGCTAGTCCCTACCTCCTTACCTTAGTTAAACCTATTCATCGCCGGCACATATCCTTCCTCCACGATGCACTCCAGAGCCTCTACAGTGGTCTTCAACACCTTCTTGAGCTCAACTTCGTCCTTGGGTGCGAACTTTCCTAAAATGAATTTCAGGACCGCCTCTTCGCCCTCTGGCTTTTTTACTACCCCCTTCGGTGTATGCGACGAAACACCAATACGCACCCGAATGAATTCATCGGTTTTTACCGCACGGGCTACTGATTTCAGGCCATTATGTCCGCCAGATGAACGTGCAAATGAAATTTTGATTCGTCCCAGTGGCAAATCGAGATCGTCGTACACCACCACCATGTTTTTGGCCGCTTTAATGCTCTTTACGTACTTCGCCACCGCGCTTCCCGACTTATTCATAAAGGTATTCGGAAGCACCAGTGCATTTTTCTCTACTTTTGCAACCAGCGCATTTGCTTTTTTGTCTTCGCGCCATTCAGACACGTCGTTTTTCTTCGCAAAAAGCTCGACAGCCATTCTCCCTGCATTGTGCCGCGTGCGGTCATACTCATTCCCCGGATTTCCCAAGCCAACTATGACGTAATTCATGCAGTGAGTGTACCTTTTTCTTACGGGTGCGCCACTTGCACAGTGTAAAAAGCAGCACGCCACAAGAAAAAAGTTTTTCTTGTGGCGTGCTGTAACAAAAAAACTTGTGCTGGAAAAAGTTGAGCGTATAATGCGCAGCACATGAATGATTTGCTTGCATCCAACAATGTGGTTGATGCACCGAGTGGTAACACGAGTGGTAATGCTCAAGAGTATCGCTCGCTTATCGTATACACGTTCCTCGCACTTTTCGTTGCACTCTTCGTGCGCATCTACATTGCAGCACCGTATTTAGTCTCGGGCGCATCAATGGACCCATCATTTGAAACACTCGACTACCTCGTCATTGATCGTGTGTCATATCGTTTGGAAGATCCTGTGCGCGGTGATGTGATTGTGTTCAAGTACCCACACGACCCGAGTCGTTCCTTCATCAAACGCATCATTGGCTTGCCCGGAGAGACGGTAGTCCTCCAAGGTGAGACGGTATTAGTGCGCAATGCTGAACATCCTGAAGGTTTCATTCTCTCCGAACCGTACATAGCGGCACAAAATACCCGCCCCACGGAAATGACTATGCAATTGAAAGAGGATCAGTACTTCGTCATGGGTGACAATCGCCGAGCGAGCGCCGATTCACGCACCTGGGGTGCACTTCCCAAGCAGAATATTGTCGGCCGTGCGCTCGTGCGCCTATTCCCTTTCAACGAGATCGATCTCTTGCCTGGCGAGGCCACTTATCAGGAATAGCTTATTAGGCCCCTTACGTTCACCCTATGATAACGACGCAAAGTGCGAAGGAGTGCAAGTCTGCTACGGAAATGCTCGAGCGCGCGGCGCGTGTAGCACAGTTTTACGGATTCATCCCGTTTGAAAACGCACCTAAAGGCGAAATTGGCGTGGTGTCAGGTCGCACCACCAAACTTGATACGAAAGATATTTCTTTTTCTCGTGCACAAGAACGCATGCTCGTGAGTGCGGTAAAAGTGTGTGCGGTGCAAGGTTTGGGCGACAAGCGCATGCCAGTACTGTTGTATAGATTGATGCCGGGCGAGAAAGGTACCGCCACCGCGCTAGAACTCCACGCGATTGGCATTCCCGATGCGATTGCTGAAGGCCTCCTCATTGCAGTTTCTGATGCAATCGCGGGCGACGTGGGTATCGCTAAGCGTGTCGTTCACATCAACAGCATTGGTTCAAGCGAATCGTCTGCGCGCTACGCACGAGACCTCGGCGTGTTTCTGCGCAAATACAGTGAAGATTTTCCGACACACTTAAAACAGCGCCTCCCTGCCGATCCTATCGGTGTACTTTTGAATCTTGCTGAGAAGGGACACCCGCAGCTTAATCGCGCTCCCGTATCGATGGACTACCTCAACGAAGAAGAGCGCCGTCACTTCTGGGACGTGCTTGAATATCTGGAACTCTCCGGCAATTTCTACGAACTGAACCATCTTGTTCTAGGAAGTCGTGACTGCTGGGCCCACACGCTGTTTGAAGTATCCAGCGTGGATGAAGAGACGGGCATCCGCACGCCCTTTGCGCGCGGCGGTAGATACGATGCACTCGCTGGTCGCTGTGTCGGTGCCGGAGCATCGGCAGTCACTGTATCAATTGTTTTGGACACCAAAGTTCCTGCGAAACTCAAGCGATACAATCCTTCGCCCTCTGTATACTTCGCACATCTGGGGAAAGAAGCGCGCCGCCGTACATTGCCAGCGCTCGAGCTTTTGCGTCGTGCAGAAATCCCGGTGCATCAATCGCTCGCATACGAGCAACTCGCACCGCAAATGGCCGACGCAAAGCGTTTGAATGTGCCATGGCTTTTGGTGATGGGACACAAAGAAGCGATGGACGGTACCATGATCGTGCGCGACGTTCGCACAAACTTCCAAGAATCAGTTCTCCTTCCTGAACTCCCAGGATATCTGCGCCGCCGTCGCGTGGGTGTCTCCTAGGGAGTGTTCACATAATCGCGCTCGAGCAAAACACAGACAGGTCGAGCGAAAAACGAGATGGAGTGCGAGGCGATATGAATATCGTCGAGCGCGAAACGAAGTTTTGCAGCCGGCATCTCTCTGTTTTGACGAGCGAACAGGTGCTTAAGTTCATGGTTTGTGTCGATTGTGCGAATACTGCCTAACTTGCTGAAAGTAGTGTGTCTTGCTAGCGTCTCGACAGACAATCCATGAGAGGAGTATCTGATGCCCGACACACGCATCCTCGTTCTTCTGGTTCCCTGGTCTGCGTTACTGGCCATGGTGATGTACTTCGGCGGCTGGCGAGCACTCAAGGAATGGCTCGCGGACCTCGAGACACCCGTACGTATAAACGAACTGGGCGCATGCGCACCACTTACTTACTGCACTCGTATTGTTCCGGGCAACCCTTGGGGCAACGCGGTGCAATTTGAATTCAACGAACCACCGCAGCATGCCATCATCTACCGCACACCAGTTGATGAGCTTGCCAGAGAAACGCGAATAGAGTACGTGGAAATCCACGTACTCTGGCGAAAATCGCTGCACTTCTCATTTATGAACGGCGCGTTCGTAGATTGCCACACCATAAAAGATGGGCGGACTGTGAGTGTTCCTCTAACAACAGAAGACCTGGCGACTGTGCTCGCACTTCTTGATCGCGTGCGTTCCATCGCGGCACGTCCGTGGAAATAGCGGGTTGGCACGAATCAAACACGGCGGCACCTTCGGTGCCGCCGTTCCTTCGTTTTGTGTCATGTCTTTTCTGTATTTCCCTTGTATTTCCTAAGTCCTATACACTTCTTCCTTTCTCTTTTTATTGCATGCATGCTGTTTCCCTAAACCCTACACACTTGTCCCATCTCCCTTTTCTCTTTGTATTTCTTGCAGGCTACACCCTAAACGCTTCTCCCTATTCCCTCTGCAATCCCTCCACCTACAACCTTAAACCTAGCACCTACCGTGGTTGACTTTCTCTCAATTAAATGGTTTAATTGCTCTAGTTACAACCGATAGAAAGGGTTACACAGCATGGACGGCTTGATTCAAGCATTCCTGGACTATTTGGGTGTGCAAACACCCCAGCACCGCGTTCTCGCGATTGCCGGCGCGCTCATTGCAATTGCCAGCTTGGCCTATCTTGGTCGCCGTCTCATCCAATGGATCGAGTGGCGCAGCCAGACAAGCTTGCTGCACATCGACGTGCAGCTGCACACGCTCCGGCTCGATGTCGACAACCTTCCACACCTCGAATGGGAAGGCGTCGGCAAACTGAAGCTGGACGAGGTTGCCGAGTGGCGGCATCTGGCACGCGCAGTGCAACGTGCCGCAATGCAGACCGAGCATGGACAGGAATGGGTGGTTCTGGTGGACGAACGCCAGCACAACCAATTCCTGAACCAGCTCGTGAGCATGGCCGGAGCACTGCCCAAGCTGACACAGATTGCACGCGAGATGGGCTACCCAGTGTTTCGGGGACTCCTCGTGTGCGAGAAGTACGACGGCATTCCGGCACGGCTCAAGTTCTTCCTCACTACGGAAGAGCAAGCTGCGTACTTCTCAGATGTGAACATCGAGAAGAAGTTCGAGAAAGGCCGTGGCCTGCGCGAACTGAATCACATCGCGCGAGTGCGGACGTTGCACCGTATGGGCAAGATTGCCACTGAAGAAGGTGGCAAAGTTCCGATGCCTCGCTCGATGTGGAGCAAAGGACGTCCGGTGCGCGTCATTCGCGAAGTGCGTGCTGGTCGTGCCGTCCCTTCAAGCGGGATGGCATTTCCGACAGCACAGCAGACTTTGGCGCGCCGTGCAGCCGGCACGTGAACGTTCCCAACTCATTGCGGCGGCACCTTCG
>CALRGX010000012.1 GCA_943358385.1 Parcubacteria group bacterium
CAACAGCTCTTCGGTGCGCGCCAGGCGTTTTGCCGTGGTCTCATGCATTCCCTTCATTTTTCCTTGATGCACGCCTTTTTCGTGATACAGGCCCTCAGTTGCTTCGAATGTTTTGCGCGCATCACGCAGTGCTGCTTCAAGCTTATCCGGGGAAATATTTTCGCGCTTCAGTTCCGAGATGGCCTGCCGCAAGTCGTTGATGTAATAAAATGTGTCGCCGAATGGTTTCAGGTGCACAAACGTATGCTTCGTAATGATGTTTCGCAAAATATCAATTTTCTCTATGTCGGTCGTTGGTTCGGCCCCAATGATGCGCTCAAAATCTTCTGGGTAGCGCCGGATTATTTCGTTGCAGAAACCATGGAAGGTAAAAATGCCGACGCGATAGGCTTCGGATCCGATAATGCGCACCAGACGCTTGCGCATGGCCGTGACACCCGATTCTGTAAAGGTGAGCGCCAGAATCGCATCTGGTGGTGTATCAGTCTCTTTCAATATGTGCGCAATGCGCAACGTAAGAATCTGCGTCTTCCCGGTGCCGGGCCCCGCAACTACCATGACGGGGCCATCCAATGTATCGACCGCCTGCTTTTGGGCCGTATTCAACTTGCGGTAGAGTTGTGAAAAAGCAGGGGTCGTTCGTGGGGCACGCATGAGAAAAGCTTAGCATGGGTAAAAAGCGCTGACATATTATTGACATATTTCAGGAATGTTTCGCAGCACTTTCACAAACCCATATGTTAAGCCAAACGCAGCCCACGACATTCCCCTACCCAGAGCACAGGCGTAGAGTTCCCGGCAGATTGTCTGGGAGAAAAACAGTGCGCAATCTGGCAAGAAAAGCTGACTACGACGTGCGTCATGCGCGGTGCAAGATGCGGAAATTAGCGCGACTTCATGTATGGAAGCCGAGCCGATGGCCACAGCTTTTGCTCCGCCTGAGCATCATGGAATGGAACCTGCTCTGCGCTCGCCTCTGCAAGGCACGCACCAAGTACCAGCGTGCCAGCGAACGTGCGCTACGCGCACAATCGTGGGGACGAGACTGACACGAGACTGATATGGGTTCAAGGGCGCCAAGCTTTGCTTGGCGCCCTTCTCCATTCTGCACAGGAAGGACCTTTATGGGTTGCGGTACTGCAGACACAGGCATATAGTTCGTCGGTCCCATTCATAACCAACACATCACACCATGTCTATCACTGCAGCGCTCGCCCTGTTCTTCCTCCTCGCCGTATCCAGCGGTGTCTATTTTCTTGCGGAGCGTCTCCGCTTCCCATACACCGTGCTCTTGGTGGCCATCGGCACCTTTGTACTCGTACCACTTTCAAAAACACCACTGTTTGATTTCGTTAATGACTTTACGCTTACTCCCGAGCTCCTTTTCTACTTCTTTCTGCCTATCCTCATATTCGAGTCGGCGTACAACATCAACATCCGCCGCTTTATGGAGAATGTGCGCACTATTTCCGCACTTGCCATACCGAGTTTGATCATATCGGCAGTGTTCATCGCTGCCGTTTTGACCTGGGCACTCTCCTTCACCAGTTTCGCCATGCCGTTTATGGTTGTGCTTCTGTTCGCGGCACTCATTTCAGCAACTGACCCGGTTGCCGTTCTTGCCCTCTTTAAAGAGTTTGGCGCCCCGCGGCGTTTGACCCTGCTTTTTGAAGGAGAGAGCATTTTCAATGACGGTACGGCGGTCGCACTGTTTTTGGTCGTTCTTGAAATAGCGCTGGTCGGATTCCACGGCGTCTCGTCAGTCCTTGATGGCGTGGCGACCTTCGCCATGATGGTTGTCGGCGGCATCATCATGGGCATTTTGATGGGCGGCCTTTTTGCAAAAGCAATCGGCTGGGCACACAAAAATGAGTTCGTGCAAATTACGTTAATGATAGTACTCGCACACCTCACGTTTGTCCTCACGGAATTCATCTCATCTCACTTAGTACTTTTTGGTCATTCCATTCACCTCTCCGCCATCATTGCCACCACTCTTGCGGCCATGCTGATGGGCAACTATGGGCGCAGCAAAATTCCACCACACGCAGAGGAATTTATTGAGAAGTTCTGGGGGCAATTTGCATTCCTCGCCAACTCATTGGTATTCATTCTAATCGGCCTTATCTTTGCATCGCTGCCGTTTAATATCAGTGAGTTTGCGGTGCCCGTGATTATTGCGATTCTGGTGGTCGCTGTAGGCCGAGCGGTATCGATATACCCCGTGGTTGCTCTGATGAATCGGGTAGGCGGAGAAGAACCGACACCGACCAGCTGGACCCACCTCCTTGCCTGGGGGTCACTGCGTGGAGCGCTCGCGGTTACGATGGTGCTCTTGATTCCTGACAGTTTCACCACTCCAGGATGGGAGTACGCATTTACCCCAAAAGAATTCATACTTGCCCTCACGATTGGTTGTATTTTTGCGACGCTCTTTATCAAAGCGACCACTATCAAATGGTTTATGGATCGCCTGGGTGTTGGCGCGTTCACCGACATCGAAAAGCTAGAGTTCGAAGAAGCTCGTGCGCTCATTCACGCGCACGCACTGTTACGGTTGAAAGATTTCACCCAGAAAGGCTACGTCGACCCCGTGGTTGCTGAGGCACTAATAAAAGAGCACGAGGCACGCTATCTAGCTGCCTGCGAAGCGTGCGCCGCCCAAGGTGGCCGCGGTACCCATTCTCTCGCCGACCGTGTCTTGCGCATGTACGCAATTGGCATCGAGAAGCAGTATTTGAAAGAACTCTATGCCTACGGAGAAATCACTGAGCGCGTGTACAAGCGTGTACTGGGGAAGCTCGCCATCCAACACGAACGCATCGACATGGGCACCATCGACGACAGCGACCTTTCCGCCTTCACTGACCAAAAAGACGTATTCGAACAACTCGCCCATTTTGTGTACCGCATCCTTTCCCCACGCACGCAGGTGGTCACATCTGAAGAGAAGTACATGTACTACCGCGCTCAATCCATTATCGCCCGCAAGGTACTCAAAGAATTTACACTGGCGGAAGAGCGTGGTGATGAAGGCATTTTTGGAGCCGAAGCATTTGCGCGCACCAAGACGCTGTATGAACGCTTCCGCAAGAACTCCCAGGCCAAAATGGATGCGGTTACTCTTGAAAGTGAGGCTGGGGTTATGCACCTCTCTGGCCAACTGGCACGAAAAGGAGTGCTCAAGATTGAGTCTGCAACCCTCGACGAGCTCTACCGTCGCGAAATGATTACGCCGAAAATTTACATCGCCATTCGCGACGAGCTTGAAGACGCTGCTACTGATCAAGGATAGCGCGGGACACCGTTACTTTTGCGCACCATGCTCCGTTGCGACCCCCATGTGCGAGGTGTATAGTCGCCTTTTGTATGCCCAGCACCAATCAATTCAACACACTTTCTCAGCTGATTAAGGAGAACTGGAAATCAGGACTCACCGTCGCACTCATTTCCGTTCCCCTTTCTATCGCCATATCAATTGCTTCTGGCGCGGGCCCTATTCCTGGAGTCATTACCGGCATCTGGGGTACGGCGATTGCAAGCATTTTTGGTGGCAGTAATTTCAATATCATCGGGGCAGCAGGTGCACTCACCACGGTTCTTTTTGCTGCTACGCTCGCCGCTCCATTAGGACTCGGCGCTGGCGTCTTGCCGCTTTTGGCCATTGGCTCGGGCGCTATTATTCTGGTTGTGTGGGCGATGGGTGCCGACCGTTTTCTCTACTACGTACCGTCCAGTGTCATGTACGGATTTGCTGCCGGAGTAGCTATCCTCATTGCCGCATCACAAATGTTTGATGCAACGGGGCTCTCGGCATTGAAACGCACAGGAACCTTTCTGGGCGACCTATCACTCATGGGTGCCCATGTCCAGGACATTTCCCTACCGACCGTCGCCACATTTCTCGTCGGCCTCACGTTCATTTTGATGTGGAAGAAATTCATAAAGGCGCTCCCCGCTGTCATCCCTGTATCAATAGTGGGCATTATCTTTGGCGTCATAAATACCAACGTGCTCCATGTCCCTATTCTGAGCCTCGGTGAGAAATTTGGGAGTTTTACCGCATCCCTTGCAACTTCTATTTCATGGGGCGCACTGCCGCAAATATTTGCACAGCCAGAAACCCTGTTGTGGTTCATTAAGGCCTCTGCGCTTATTGCACTCATTGGTATTTTGGAAACACTCATCACGGCAAAAATTGGCGACAAGATAACGAAAACACAATCATCGAGCCAGAGCGAATTATTGGGTCTGGGCCTCGCAAACTTGGGCTCTGGTGCCGCAGGCGGCCTCCCTGCAACAGGCGTATTCATTCGTGCTGGTGCAAACATCCGTGCAGGTGCCACACATCGCATGTCTGCGTTTATTGCCGCGATTGCCACCGCGGTCATTGCCCTCATCGTCCTTCCTTATTTTGCCTATATTCCCGTTGCGATTATTGCGGCCATCCTGATCAATACTGCCATTGGCCTTATTGAAACAGAAAAAGTACATGAATTCTGGCACTACGAAAAATCTGCATTTGCCATTTTTATGCTGGTGGCGCTGGTTACCGTTCTTGAAGACGCAGGGATTGCGGTCTTGGTAGGCGCCGTTGCCGCACTGTTGGTTTTTGCAGATTCCGTAAGTCGTGGCCGATTCGATGCAACACTCGCATACAAAGACGGGTCCTTTGAAAAGTTGTATGGTGCGCGGATGCTTCACATCGGAACAGAGCGCGCACTCGCCGCGGTAACCTACAGCATTGCTGGCTCGGTCGGCTACATCGACGCCGAACGGCATGCGGCAAATTTCCGCCATATCGCCGCGTGCAGTGCGCCCGCAGCGATTATCCGTTTGCGTGACCTTTTTAGTCTCGACCTCGAGGCGCAAGACATGCTCGCTGAAGCTGTACTTGACCTCACCGCGCACGGGAAGGAAGTCTACATCTCTTCTGCACGGCCAGAGATTGTACGGGAGCTGCAGACACATCGTCGTATTGCTCACACACTCCCCCCTGAACGATTCACTGCAAAAACCGAAGATGCACTGCGTCTGGTAGGAGTACTCTAAATCCCACGCTACCGCGCGTCAGGTGCCCCTGCACACTCAGTCGTGCACTACTTCAAGTACATCCCGTGCACATGTTGAGTAGTAGAGGAGAAAGTTACCGTCTCTCGAGCGATCGGCCTTGTTCTTCCCATACAGAATAATGGCTCGATAGAGCGCATTGAGAAGTCGTCTGCGCACCTGAACACGTCGTTTAACTGAGATCTTCTTTAGTAGTGCGTCAATGAAAGGGATGGCGCCGTCTCGCACCCCTTCGAAATCCCCGACAGCAATGAGCAGATCGAAATCCGTTATCGATTTTTTCTTATTGTGTGAAGTGTTGGTGCTTGGAATCTTTTTACGTTTGAGAGCCATGCGAGCATTTTAGCATCATCACAGAAAGAGCCCCGGCGCATGGCCGAGGCTCCAATTACTCTACTTTATGACTGTCTCGTGAGCAGCATGGTGAGAAGCGCCATGCGAACCCACAGTCCGTTATCGGCCTGCTCAAAGTATCGTGCACGATGATTCGCGTCGACCTCCTTCGGCAATTCGTCTACACGCGGCAGTGGGTGCATAATAATGGCGTCGTCTTTCATGTGCTTGGCCAAGTGCGCATGCAAAATGAGTTTACCTCGCGTACTCTGAGCTTCCTCGGGATCATCGAACCGTTCGGTCTGCACGCGCGTCATGTACAGTACATCGACGTCGTGGACCACTTCTTCAAGCGATTCGTGCTCCGTAAAAGGAACACCGTGTTCACGCAGATGCTGTAGGAGTCCTGGCTTTGGCTTGCAGTTGTATGGCGCCACGAAACGAAAAGTGTTCCCGGGGTACTTTGCCATGTTGTATACGAGAGAGTCGCACGTGCGCCCACGCGTGAGGTCTCCCGCAACGCCGATAATGAGGTTCCCCAGTCTGCCGCGTTCACGCTGGATGGTGTAGGCGTCAAGGAGTGCCTGTGTCGGATGCTGCGTTTTTCCTGACCCAGCATTGATGACGGGCACTTTTGATACGGCAACCGCACGGCGCGACGAGTCATCATCCACATGGCGCAGCACAATGAGATGCACGTTGCCCGAGATGACCCGGATGGAATCTTCCAAGCTTTCTCCCTTTACTTCAGAAGAAAACTTGTCGGACCCTTGCGAGCACACCAGGTGTGCACCGAGGCGCACCGCAGCCGCACCAAACGAGTACCAGGTGCGCGTCGACGCCTCGGAGAAATGCTCGGCGACCACGAAACCCTGTAGTGTGTCGCGAAAGGATGCCTCGTCCGCACGAATGCGGTCTGCAAGCACAAACACCTCTTCGAGAAACGAAGGCACGAACTGCTGCGACATGATCACATGCTGATACGGCGAGGGATATTTTGGATTGAATACCACGGCAGTCTCCTTTGCTAACGTTCTGACTGGTCGCAGCATACCTTCCCTCGTTTTTTTGTATATTTGACAGAGCTCCGTGCAGTGTTATAATTGATTTATGGCCTCATGTATGCACCAGCTTAATACGCAGTCCGTCCGCACCATTCCTTGCGGCGTGTTTCTGCTTATGCACAGCCTGGGCTTAATGAAGTAACTCCCCTTTCTTCAAAAACCCTCGGCTGCACAGAAGCCGAGGGTTTTTGCGTGGCGAAGTGTTCTTTCACAACAGGAGTCAGCTATGACAATCGACCGTATCCCTTTTCTAAAGGGTAAGCTCGTACACCTCTGCGTTCCACGTAAAGAAGATATGGCACACATCGTGCAGTGGTTCAACGACCCGAGCATACTTCAGTTTCTTGCTTCGCGAGAACCTGCAACACTGGAAGCAGAAATGGAATGGTATGACCGCGTCACCAAATCGCAGCCGCACCAGCGTGACTTCGTATTCTTTTTGGAGACCAAAGCAGACAAACAGCTCATTGGCACTATGGGTCTTCACGGCATCAATTACCGCACACAGGTTGGCAGTACTGGCGCCGCAATTGGTCACCATGCTGCGCACGGCAAAGGATATGGCACCGACGCAAAGATGCAGCTGCTGCATTGGGCGTTCACGGAGCTCAATCTGCGCAAGGTAGTATCGAACGTTCTCTCCGCAAACCCGCGCTCGTTGCGCTATCTGGAGAAAACTGGATACAAGGTCGTCGGCACACGGAAGAAACATTCCTTGTTTCAAGGCTCTTTCGTTGACGAGCACATTCTGGAAGTGTTCAAAGAAGACTTCATGCCCCTGTGGGATGCGTACCAGCGCACCTAAACCAGAAGCCCCCGAACCAAAGGTTTGGGGGCTTTCTTTCGCTCTTGTTATTCCTCTCACCTTTCTCCTGTCTTCCCTAACACCTTCAACCTTGTACCTATTCCCTACCCTAATAGCTTCGCAGTTGCTTTGCGCGGTCGTGGGTACGAATTTTTTCAAGTGCTTTTGCTTCAATCTGGCGGATGCGTTCACGAGTAACGCCGAATTCGCGTCCCACTTCTTCCAATGTGTAGCAAATGCCTTCGTCTGTAAGTCCATGGCGAAGCTCTAGAATCTTGCGCTCCTTTGGAGAAAGCTCGTCCAATACCGCGGTCATTTGCTCGGAAAGAATACGATGTGATGCAGATTGTTCTGGTGCCTCGATGGTGTCGTCAGCGATGAAGCTGCCGAGTGTTGATTTGTCTTCGTCATCACCAACTGGAGACTCCAAAGAAACCGTCTGCTGGTCAATTTTTTGAATAGTGTAAATCTTGTCTACTTCGATACCCATCTCGGTTGCCAATTCTTCCGGGAGTGGCTCGCGACCCAAATGCTGAGAAAGCTCGCGCATCTTTTGCTTGTACTTGGCGATGGTTTCCACCATGTGCACAGGAATGCGGATGGTGCGGCTCTGGTCTGCCAATGCGCGCGTGATTGCCTGTCGAATCCACCATGTAGCATAGGTTGAAAATTTGAAACCTTTAGACCAGTCGAATTTATCAACGGCTTTAAAGAGACCGAGATTTCCTTCCTGGATGAGATCGAGGAGGGTCAAGTCAGGGGAACGATTGACGTACTTTTTTGCAATAGAAACCACGAGGCGCAGGTTTGAGCGCGCAAGGATATTGCGTGCCTCTTCGTCGCCTGCAGCAATACGCTGGGCGAGCTCGCGCTCCTGAGCTGCATTCAATAGCGGGTACTGACCGATTTCTCGCAGGTATATTTGAATTGAGTCGTGGCCTGAATCCGATCGGCGATGGTGCTGCAATTTTTTCTTTTCCAAAATCTCATCCGCCGCAGTGTCTTCGAGCATGCCGCCTCCTTCCAACACGTCGACGCCTGCGGTTGCAAAGCGCTCGTACATATCTTCGAGAAGTTGGACGTTGTCTTCAATTGACGGAAATTCTTTGAGGATTTCATCGTAGGTAACATAACCGCGTTCGCGGCCAAGACCTACCAATGCAGCGACTTTCGCATCTTCAGACTTTCCCTTCTTACCAGTCTTACCCGGCTTTTGGGAAATCATCATCGGAAGTGGCCTCTTACCGCTCACTTTGACAACTGCCGGCTGGACAGCTTTTGCCACTTTTTTAGCTTGGGGTTTTTTGGCAACCGTTTTCTTAGCCTTAGGTGCAGGCTTTTTCACATTTACCTTCTTTTTTGCAACCTTCTTCTTGGATTTCTTTTGAGCCATAAAAAGGTGGATTAGCAAGCCAAAATAAGATTAAAACGGAAGATTAAAAAAGTATGAACAATAGTACACAAGGGAGCACACCGAGTTTTTCGGTGTGCGCACTGGGGTACTCTATACCAGCTAGGAGAGCTTCGCAAGGGCCGCTGAGAGGTCTGTGCATAACTCGACCATCTCCCCTAGCCGGGTATCGTCCCCTGCCGCCTCCGCCTCGCGCAGGCCTACCTGGGCCACTTGGTATTCTCGCTGCAGGCGCTCCCTAGTGAGCATTTTCACGATCAGGTCGAATGCTTCTCGCGCTCGCCGAATATCGGCATACTGAGTCTCTACCTTGTAGCGTGCCGCCTCCTCCACATGGGCCGGAATTTCTACCGAGAATACGTCACTCCCCATTGCTTTGTTTAAGAGCTGTTGCGCCTCCGCTTCATCAAAATGCGGCGTCTTTTCTTTTTGCCAGGCAATCAAACCACGTGCTTCGATAAGACGGGGTGAGAGGGAAATTTCAGCAGGAGGTACGCCGGTTTTTTTCTGTGGCAGCGGCGCCTCGGCAAGCGGCGCATCAGTCTTTGAGACTGCCTCCCGCACACTTTCTTGCGACACACCCAGACGCTCTGCCACGCGTTGCATAAAATGATCACGGTCCATGGCCGATGCAATGCGCGCCACAAAGGGCAAGACGGTCTTCTCGGCGCTTTTTACAAACGCACGCTTGTCGGATGCTTTCTCGCTCAGCACATCGAGTAAAAATTCTATGATGTGTTTTGAATTTTTTACGGCCTTCCCCCATGCTTCTTTTCCTTCTTTTAAAATAAGATCTGCCGGGTCCATGCCTTCTGGCAATCGCGCCACTTTTACATCCATCCCTTGCGAAAGAGCGATGGCGGCGCTTTTTCCTGCCGCAGCAATCCCCGCATCATCAGCGTCAAGTGCCAGAAGTAGGTTGTCGGTCATACGGCGCACCAGTGCCACATGCTCTGGTGTAAGGGCGGTTCCCGATACGGCAACGGTGTTCTGCCAGCCTGCTTGATGCACCATTACCAAATCCATCTGTCCTTCCACCAACGTGGCGAAGTTTAATTTGCGCATCGCCTGTTTGGCCCGATCAAATCCATAGAGCACTCGCGATTTTTTAAACAACGCAGTTTCCGGGCTGTTCATGTACTTCGCAATATCTTCTGGCGGCTTTCCAGGGGGAGCGACGAAGATGCGGCCGGAAAAAGCAATCACCCGCCCCGCCGTGTCAAACAATGGGAACATCACTCGCGAACGAAAGCGGTCATAGTTTCCTTTATCACCTTCCTTGGTGAGACCTGCATCCAATAGTTCCTTGTCGGTGAATCCTTTACCTTTCAGGTGTGCCGAGAGTGCACGCCATTCATCAGGTGCCCAGCCGATGCGAAAATGTTCAACCGTATGCTCCTGCAAACCACGCGCAGTGAGATATGTGTATGCCGGATGCTTTTTTGTGAGCTGCGTGCTGTACCACAGCGTCGCTTCTTCCATCGCCGCAAAGAGCCGTTCGGTGTCGTCTTTTTCCTCGGCACTACCACGTTCGTATATCAGTGGGACGCCTGCACGTTCAGCCAATATTTTGAGCGCACCTTTAAAGTCGATACCTTCGATTTCTTGTACAAACGTAAGGATGTCGCCGCCCACGCCACAACCGAAACAGTGGTACGTTCCCCTATCCGGAGAAACGATAAACGAAGGAGTTTTTTCTGAATGGAAGGGGCAACGCCCTTTGTAGCTTGCACCCGCGCGTGCGAGCTTTACATATTGGGAAACGACATCCACCACAGTGAGGCGAGTCTTTATTTGCTCGACGGTATTACTCTTTCCTGCGGCGGCCATAGTTGTCTCATCATACGCGACAAAAACTTTGGATGAAAGGTGGGACTCTAAAGGCAGACTCTTCGTTCTGCCTTCACCTTTACAATGAGTTCTGGTATGGTCTCCACAGAACAAGGAGAAACCTCATGAAGCTACTCGTCATCAACATGCCTGCGGATGTGCAGACCTGGCTCGTCGAGGCGCAGCACGGCCCTATTGTGGACGAAGTTGATATCTTCACTGCCCTCGATAGCTTGCGCCGCGAAAGCGAGAGTACACGGTACGATGCCCTGCTCGAGTGCTTTACCCACGAAGATGCTGCCCGTGCAACACAGAGCGCTCGACTGGTACGACGCACGCACAGTGCATTGCCACTCATCGGCATCGCCTCTTGTGCTCGTGATCCGACCAAGCGCGCCACCTTCTTGGAATCTGGCGGTGATGATCTCCTCTTTTTTCCATTGCACAGAGAAGAGCTCCTCGCGACAATCGGTGCCTGTGTCAGGCGCGCATACGGGCACAACACCAGCATGGTGCACTTTGCTGGTGACGATGGTTTTGTTGACCTGCATACTCGTCGCGTTATGGTAAAAGGGCGCCCTGTCTGCCTTACCAGCCATGAGTATGCGATCGTTGAAGTACTAGCATTGTCGATGGGTCGCGCGGTCGGCCGTGAAAAAATGCTGCAGCATGTCTATCGCCGCGTTGATTTTCAGGTCGATACGCAAATCGTCGATGTCTATGTAGCGAAGATTCGAAAGAAACTGCGACTGCATGAGTCGGGATTTGAAAAGCACCTGCAAACAAATCGTGGCTTCGGATTCGCGCTCATGCCGACGAGCGACAGTGCGTCGTAGCAATACACACACAGCAAGCGCCGCCCCATGGGCGGCGCTTTCTTTTTTCAGTTCTTTGTCCAAACTCACCCATTCAGTACACCCGCAGCAACAAAAACACGCCGGCACGAAGTGCCGGCGTGTTTTCAAATCAACTCGAGAGATTACTCTCGTGACTCTGATTCTTCAGACTCTGCAAACATCTTTTTCTCGAGGGCGCTAATCATCGCGTGCTTCTTGCTGCCTGGGAATCCAGTTCCTGCAGGGATCAAGCGGCCGATAATGACGTTTTCCTTGAGACCGATGAGCTTATCAACAGCACCGGCAAGCGATGCTTCAACGAGCTTCTTGGTTGAATGCTGGAAGGATACGCTCGAGAGGAAGCTGGTTCGCGTGAGCGATACCTCGGCGATACCCAAGACGCGGATGACGCCTTTCGATGCCTCCTGCCCTTTCGCTTTTGCCTCTTTGTTCATCGTCTGGAATTCGTAGTCTTCAACGGTCTTACCGATTGAGAGCTTGGTGTCACCAGAGTTGGTGATTTCAATACGGCTGAACATCTGCTTTACGATGAGCTCCAAGTGCTTGCGGGAGATGGTCACACCCTGCATTTCATAGATGCGAGTGATTTCATCAATCACGTACTCCTGCGTAACGCTCTTGCCTGCGTGCTCGAAAAGCTCTTCGAGATTTGCTGAACCATCGGTCATGAACTGACCTTTGGTAACGCTCTGCCCTTGCTTCACGATCATGGTGCGAGCGGGGTGTACACGGTACTCCAAGTCGCGCTTGGCAGACTTGCCTTGTGCAGCGAGTGTGATCACGCTCTCTGTTCCGTCCTTGATGATCGAGATAACTACTGCATCAACGTGGGCAATGATAGCCGGCACCTTTGGCTTGCGGCGCTCGAATACTTCTTCAACGCGAGGGAGACCCATCGTGATGTCACCACCTGCTGCTGCCACACCACCCTGGTGGAACGTACGCATCGTCAGCTGGGTACCCGGTTCACCAATAGCCTGCGCAGCGACCACACCCACTGCTTCACCCACGTCTACCATTTCTTGTGTGGTCATATCGATACCATAACAATGCTGGCAGATACCACGCATGGTCTCACACGTCATCGGTGAACGTACCACTACCTCGTCGAGTCCTGCTTCGTCAATGGCACGAGCCTCTAATGGAAGAATGAGGTGATTGCGCTTCAAGCCGGCAGCTTCTACTCCTTGGGCCAAGATACGGCCAGCGAGTTTGTCTACAAGTGAACCACCGACGCTGTCTTTACCCGGGCGCTTCAAGACCACACCTTCCTTCGTGCCACAGTCAGCCTCGAGGATGATCACGTCTTGTGCCACGTCGAAGAGACGGCGAGTAAGATACCCTGCCTTCGCGGTGTTGAGCGCGGTATCAGACATACCCTTACGCGCACCGTGGGTTGAAATGAAGTACTCGATTGGCGAGAGACCTTCCTTCATTGAAGCGATGATCGGGAACTCAATAACTTCACCACGTGGGTTCGTAATGAGACCTTTCATACCTACCATCTGGTGGAGGTTACCGGCGGATCCACGAGCACCAGAGGTTACCATGTTATGGACTGGTGAGGTTGGCTGGAGCTTCTCCATGAGTGCCTTCTTCACGCGATCAGAAATGTTGGTCCACGTTTCGATGGCGAGACGGGTGCGCTCGGTTTCAGTCAGAAGCCCTTCGTTGTACTGGCGCCACAATTCTGAAACGGCATCCTGCCCTTCTTTAACCAATGCTTCTTTTTCTGGCGGCACCGAAATGTCTGAATAGCTCCAGGTGATACCGGCGCGTGTAGCGTAGGTGAAACCGAAGTTCTTCACCTTGTTGATGATGCTGGGGATGCCTGAAAGGCCGTAACGTTTCACCAAATCAGTAACGAGTGAGCGCATCTTTTTGCTCGTGATTTCCTCGTCAATGTATGGGAAGTCGTTTGGAAGTGCTGCGTTGAACAGGAGGCGACCGATCGTGGTCTCGAATACTTTTCCTTCGTACGCTGCGTACTTCGCGTTTTCCGATGGCATCACGCGAATCTTGGCGCGGAAGTCTACGTGACCGAAGTCGTATGCCGTGATTGCTGCGTTCGTAGTTGGGAATGCTTTACCTTCACCCTTGAGTCCTGGCAATTCCTGGGTCATCCAGTAGCAGCCCAAGACGATATCGAGAAGCTTCGACATGACGATTGGCTCGCCCGATCCTGGCTTCAATATGTTCTTGTTTGCCGACATGATTTCGCGCGCTTCCATTTGTGCCTGCGGTGTCAAAGGCACGTGTACAGCCATAGCGTCACCATCGAAGTCCGCGTTGAACGCAGGACAGACGAGTGGGTGCAGCTGGATAGCGTTACCTTCGATCAACTGTGGGCGGAATGCCTGGAATGACTGGCGGTGAAGTGTAGGTGCACGGTTCAAGAGTACGTGTTTGTCTTTGATGACCTCTTCGAGAATTGCCCATACTTCTGGCACGCTGTCTTCAATGAGTCGTCCAGCTCCACGAATGTTGTACGCGAGTTCTCGCTCCAAAAGTCCCTGAATGACGAACGGACGGAAGAGCTCCAAGGCCATGTGCTTTGGCAAACCACATTCGTCGAGTTCGAGTTCTGGACCCACCACAATCACTGAACGTCCGGAGTAGTCTACACGCTTACCCAAAAGGTTTTGGCGGAGATATCCGTGCTTGCCTTTCAAGTAGTCGGCGAGTGATTTGAGTTCGCGGCGACGAGCACCGAGCACACCTGATGAGCCACCACGGCGGATAGAGTTGTCGAGAAGTGCATCCACTGCTTCCTGAAGAATACGCTTTTCGTTGCGCAAAATAACTTCAGGTGCGTGAATCGCCAAGAGTTTCTTCAAGCGATTGTTACGGTTGATGACGCGGCGATACAAGTCGTTAAGATCTGATGAAGCATGGCGGCCACCTTCGAGAGCAACCATCGGGCGCAATGCCGGTGGCACCACAGGGAGACGCGTCATAAACATCCACTCAGGGCGAACGCCTGCGCGGTGCATCGTTTCCACGAGGGCGAGGCGCTTTTCAAGCTTCTCGCGATCTGCAGCTGACGTCTTTTCCAAATCAACCATCAATTTCTTCTGGAGTGCACCGAGGTCGAGCTTCTTCAGAATAGTGTATAGAGCTTCAGCACCAATCTGTGCTTCAAACATCGCACCAAAGCGCACTGCAGACGTGTGGTACGCAGCTTCGTCCAAGACCGATCCTTCCTCAATACGATCGATGTTCTTCTTTGCTTCGAGGGCGAGGTTTTTCAGACGTGTCTTTTCTGTTTCATTGTTTGCAGACTTGAGCTTCATCTCGAATTCCTGCTGAAGTTCCTTCAAGAGGCGCTCTTTTTCTTCCTTGATGACGTGCGTGATGATGTAGCCAGCAAAATACACTACCTTTTCTACATCACCTGCTGAGAGACCGAGGATGAGGGCGATGCGTGATGGAATGTTGCGGAGGTACCAGATGTGAGCAACCGGTGTTGCCAAATCAATGTGGCCCATGCGCTCGCGACGCACGATAGCGCGTGTGAGCTCTACCCCACATTTTTCACACACGATGCCCTTGAAGCGAATGCCGCGGTATTTGCCACAGTAACACTCGAAATCGCGCTCAGGTCCGAAAATCTTTTCGTCGAAGAGACCACTCTTTTCTGGGCGCTGAGTGCGGTAGTTGATGGTCTCTGGCTTGGTTACTTCACCGTAGGACCAGTCGAGCATGCGCTCTGGCGATGCCAAAGACACCGTGAGCTGATCGAAGTGCTGCGGAATGTTGTCTTTTTTCTTCATCATACGCTTATTGGTTTACCTCTTCGTGGTCGCTGTTAAAGTTGATGTCGATACCCAATCCGCGCAAGTGGCGAACGAGGACGTTGAAGGTTGCAGGAATGCCAGGATCTTTGATACGCGAGCCGGAGACGATGGAATCGAATGCGGCAGAGCGACCAAGAATATCATCAGACTTGATGGTGAGAATTTCGCGGAGTGAGTGGGCGGCACCGTATCCGAGGAATGCCCAGACTTCCATTTCTCCCACGCGCTGACCACCATTTTGTGCCTTACCACCGAGCGGCTGCTGTGTCGTGAGTGAGTACGGCCCGATTGAACGCATGTGAATCTTGTCTTCCACCATGTGGTGCAGCTTGAGCATGTACATGATACCGACAGCAATTGGCTGAGCGAATGCTTCACCGGTGCGGCCATCAAACATCACGCGCTTACCTGATGCTTCAAGACCTGCCGCAACCAATTCGTTGCGAATTTCTTCTTCAGTTGCGCCAGCAAATGATGGGACAACTGCCTGGTAGCCCAGAGCTTCAGCAGCGAGGCCCAAGTGCAATTCGAGAATCTGTCCCAAGTTCATACGTGATGGCACACCGAGCGGGGTCAAGATGATATCTACAGAGTTGCCGTTCTCATCGAATGGCATGTCTTCTTCAGGAAGGATGCGGGAAATAACACCTTTGTTACCGTGACGGCCAGCGAGCTTGTCACCCACTGAAATCGTGCGCAGCTGTGCTACTTCGACGAGGATGCGCTTGATAACACCTGATTCAAGCTGATCGCCTTGCTCTCGTGAAAATACTTTCACTGAGATAACGCGGCCACGCTTTCCACCATCCATGCGACGAGATGTGTCTTTCACATCCTTCGCCTTTTCACCAAAGATAGAGTGCAAGAGGCGCTCTTCTGCTGAAAGCTGGGTCTCGCCTTTTGGCGTCACCTTTCCAACCAAGATATCGCCGGGGCGTACTTCAGCACCAATGCGAATCACCCCTTCCTCATCCAAGTTACGGAGTTTGAATTCTGAAACGTTTGGAATGTCGTGGGTAGTTACTTCGGGCCCGAGCTTCGTGTCACGCACAATACATTCGAACTCTTCGACGTGTACCGAGGTGAGACGCGCTTCTTTAGCGAGCTTCTCAGAAATAATGATCGCGTCTTCGTAGTTGGCACCCGACCATGGAATGAACGCCACGCGGAGGTTTTGGCCAATCGCGAGCTGCCCGTCCACGGTTGAGGTGTTGTCGGCAAGCACATCACCACGCTTTACTTTGTCACCCACAGAAACACGAGGACGATGATTGAGCATGGTGAAACCGTTGGTACGCTGGAAGTTCACGAGTGCATACTCGCGTTTCTTGCCATCCTTGTTTTCAAGCGTAATGCGGCGTGCATCAGCGTAGGTAATTTCTCCTGGCTCGTCAGCAATAATGAGGCGGCCTGAGTCGCGTGCAATCGCCTCTTCTACACCGGTTCCCACGTATGGAATTGCTGGGACAATACATGGCACTGCCTGCTTCTGCATGTTTGAACCCATCAGCGCGCGGTTGGCGTCGTCGTTTTGCACGAATGGAATAAGGGCAGTAGCAACCGAGAAGAGCTGGTTTGATGCCACCTCGATGTAATCAACTCCTTCTTTCTTGACCAGTGTTGGTTCGCCGTGGCGACGCACCTCGATCAGCTTGTTGGTGAGCGTACCGTCTGCATCACGTGCGGTTGCACCGTGCGCAATCGCATACTGCTCTTCATCAAGACCGTTCATAAAGATGATTTCGTCTGTAACTTTTCCTTTTACCACTTTTGCATATGGTGCTTCGATGATGCCGAATTCGTTCGGGCGGCCATAGAGAGCCATCTGCAACACGAGACCGATGTTTTTACCTTCAGGGGTGTGCACAGGACACACGCGCCCGTAGTGAGAAGCGTGTACGTCGCGCACTTCGAGGCCGGCGCGCTCGGAAGTAAGGCCACCGGGACCGAGAGTTGAGAGACGGCGCAGGTGCTCCATTTCGTCGAGAATGTTGTACTGCTGGGCCAACTGCGAGAGCTGGTTGCTGGTGAAAAATTCCTTAACCGCAGCCGAGAACGGGCGCGAGTTTACCAATTGAGCAGGAAGAGAGATGTCGGTTTCTACCATCGACATACGATCTTGGATGTTGCGCTTCATGCGAGAGAGACCTACACGCATTTTCTGCTGCAAGAGCTCGCCCACGAAACGCACGCGGCGGAAACCAAGGTGATCAATATCATCGCCCTGTGCTTTTGGATCGGCATTCTGCTCGAGGATGTGCGCGACAATCTTTACGATATCCGCAACACCGAGCGTGCCATCATTCAGGTCTTTGGTAGCAGTCGAGAGACCGAAGCGACGATTGAAGTGGAAGCGGCCGACACGAGAAAGATCGTAACGCTCGTTCGAAAGCATCAGCTTTACATACTCTTGTGCCGTGTCTGGGTTTGCCATGTCACCATCGCGCAAGCGACGGTAAATTTCTACAAAAGACTCTTCTAGTGTTGCGGCATGATCGTTTTCCATCGTCGCTTTCACCATTTCTTCACCACCGGTTACATCCTTGAATGCATCGTTCATCGCCTTTACGTCCTTGAGGCCCAAGACGCGCAAAAGCTGCGTCACGGGGAAGCGACGCTTGCGATCAATCTTTACGTACACCGCTTTATCTGGATCTGACTCGATTTCAATCCATACACCGCGTGCAGGGATGATTTTTGCCATGAAGTAGTTCACACCTTTGTATGGCACCGCATCGAAAAATACACCGTAGCTGCGAGCGAGCTGTGGTACCACGAGGCGCTCAACACCATTAATGATGAAGGTACCGTGATCGGTCATCCACGGGAAATCGGTCAGGAAAATCTCCTGCTCCTTCTCCCCACCTGTTGTTTTATTCTTAAGCTTTGCAACCATCGAGAGAGGAGCTTCGTAGCTCTTCATCATGCGCTTTGCGTAATGCTCATCGCATTTTGGTTTACCAAATTCAAACTTGCTCAATACGAGCTCGAATTTCTTACCTGAGTGATCGCTAATAGGAGAAAATTCCTTAAACACTTCTGCTGCCTCCTTTTCAACCAAAGACTTGAAAGATTCAAGCTGTGATTCGACGAGGTTAGGCAAATCTACCAACGGTTTCTGGTAGCTACCGAAAAACTTTTGCGGGAGTATTCCCTTTTTTGTTGCCATGCTTGTGAAAACAGGGGCCTCCTGTTTTGGCTAGCGTGCACCTTTATAAATAGAAACCTCGAGACGACTCGGGGCAAGAGTACTTAGATAAAAGGCGCAACTCATCCGTGGGGAAGTACAAAAAGGAGTGTATAGGATAGCCCAGAGTATGTCAAATAAGTCAATTGTCTTTTCCACAGGTATTTAAATGGCTTATTTTAAGGCTATTTGCCCTACCTCCCGATACATAGGAACGGGCGGCCACGTAGTGGCCGCCCGCATAACACATGCTTCACACATTCTTCAGCGATTGCCGGGCACCGTAGCCGCCTTGACCGCACCCTTGATCAGGTGGTCGACACGCGTCTTCGACGTTGGCTGTCCGGTGCACCCGGGGGTGACGCAGGTGTAGCCGCCGAGCTGAGCGCGCCGCTGCTGGAAACAGCCGGGGCATTTCAAGCGCTTAGCCATCTTGGCTGCGCGCTCTTCCTCTGCCCGGTAGTCGATAAAGAAGCCGTGAGACGTACTCATGGTAGTTCCCCAAATGTGCTCTGAAAGAGCATTGACGTTCAGCGTGACACCGGAGGTGGCACACGTGGCGCACTCTATAGGGGATGTTGCACATGGTCAAAGTATGCGCCGTGGATAGACGGCGAAAACGGGCGGCCACTTTGTGGCCGCCCGCTGCTCAGATCATCTCGCTGAGAGGGTCGTTATCGCCCGTCTTTCAGCCGCTCGCCACTGGTGCGAGAGCCTGGGTCGGGCGAATGCTGGCAGATGTTTCCACGGTACTCCGGATTTGCTGAAATGCGCAGACGAGCGTTTTTCTCTCGCGCTCGCTTTGCAGCCAACTCCTTCGGAGTCATCTCCGCTTCTTCTTCCAGCTCACGCTGCCTGGCCAGAGACGGTGTCCTTACGCCGTCTACGGTTGCACGAATCGTGTGCACTGGCTTTGCATGCGTCATGACAGTAATCCCCATTTGAGATGAACGGGACAATCCCCCACGAAATTCACTTTCTATGAGTTTGTCCTGACAGAGTAAACGCCTGTGTGTATCTATTGTCAATCCTCAGACACTGCGCTGTGGCGCTTTTTCTTCCACTCCTCAATAGCTTGATGATTTCCCGAGAGCAGTACCGCGGGCACTTTGTATTTTTTCTTCCTCCACAGCAGTGTTTCCGGCTTGGTATACACTTCGCTACTTGCAGTCGCATCATCTTGTTCCCCGTGTGCCTTGTAAGTACTTTTTCTGCGCTCTTCCAATGAGTTGATATCTCCCAGTACTCCCGGCACCTGCCGCGCAATTGCATCGATCATTAGAGCGGCAGGCAATTCTCCTCCCGTCAGTACATATGGCCCCACCGACATGGCGGTTGCTTTCAAAATTTTCGGCACGCGCGCATCCACACCTTCGTAGCGGCCACTGATGAATACGATGTCGCGTTTCTTTGCGAGGCGCCGTGCCTCTGCAGCGTCAAATTGTTTGCCTGACGGAGAGAAAAAAATGACCTCCGTTCCCTTTTTAAGGGCGCCTGCCTTCACTCCTGCTTTCAGTAATGATTCGGGCTCAAGCACCATCCCTGGGCCGCCACCGTATGGGCGCTGATCAACCCTCTTCCACTTGTCTGTGGAGTAATGGCGTGGATTGTAATAGGAAACGGTAATGACAGGTGTCGCACCTTTTTTCTTGCCCGTGAGACCGCGTGCACGCCCAAGAATTGACGTAGCGAGGTACGGCTCGATTGATTCTGGAAACAGAGTGATCACATGGAAGTTGACCTTTGGCGTTTTCGTAGAGGTAGTCTTTTTTGACATGTGTGCATGCTATTGTAGAGACAGAGTTCACGCAAGGCATCTCCGCAGAAAGGATAGATCATGCAGGCACTATTCACACCAGAGAAAATATTCGCTTTGGCCGTCGTCGCCGTATATCTGATTATTCTCGTTCGGGTAGTCACGGGGCGATAGGACCTCTGGCCAAAACCCGAAAAGGCGCAACACGTAGTGCTGCGCCTTTTCTTTACTTTCTACGTTTTTTACGACTCCAGGTCCGCCAGCACCTCATCTACCGAGCGCTCGCGCACCGGAGCACCTCCTGTAGCCGCACGCATCCCCCCTTCTGGCTCGTTAATTTTCAAATTTACCCGGGCTTCATGCTTCATACCTACCACGCGCAAAAGAGTGCGGATTGCTTTGGCGGTTGCACCTTGGCGACCCACTACCTTGCCCATATCGTCTTTATGCACGATAAGCGTGAGGAGCACACCCATTTCATCTACCGTTCGCGTAATCTTTATATCTTCAGGATGGTCTACGAGACCTTTCACCACGTATTCGAGAAACTGCTGATCTTGTTCCATGCTGTCTATCTTATTCAGTAAAAGTGTGGCCCACACGACAAACACACCGTATCCCATGATACCGAGCCTGGAGAGACTCGGCAACGCACAACTGTGTGCAACTACGCGGCTACAGTAGCTTCTGCCGCTGGCGCTGCAGGAGCTGGTGCCGCCTCTTCCACCTTTGGAAGTACTTTCTTCGGCAGCACGTTGATTTTCTTTCCTTTGGTGATGCCCATGTCTACCAGAATGTTGTGGATGCGTGCAGATACCTGTGCGCCGTTTGCCATCCAGTACTTAACGCGCTCTACATCGAGTGTCTTAACGTCGGTCTTAGGATTGAAAGAGCCCAACTTCTCGAGGAATTTACCGCTTTTTGGACCCATGGTGTGCTCACCGACCACAATACGAAATTGCGGCTCGTTTTTGCGCCCCGTGCGTTGCATACGAATCATTAACATACGTGACGGGCACTATAACCAAAACCGTTCATAAAGTAAAGGCCCCGCGGTGGTTGTCCGCGGGGCAGCTACATATTTAGCAAGAACAAGTGAGGGAGCGAGGGCGACGCCGATCGGACATCACCACCCCGAATTCCGGCCGGAACGAGGGGTTCGCTACCAATTTCCGAGGGGACCGGCAGCACCTGTCTTGCCTCTTTTTGTAGCGGCGTGGGCTTCGTCGTTTGATACCTTTCACCATCCACACCTATACGGAAACTAACACAACTATCGATTTTTGCAAGCCCATGCTACACTCCTTTTGTGCATAAAAATCCTCCACCAACAAATCAAACCCTTACCGGTATTATTTCCGTCACGCGCCGCGCCGTTGGCTACTTTCCACACGCAGATCTTAAAGAAGAAGATGTTGAAGTAGCGCCCGAAGATCTGGGTGGTGCGCTTCATGGCGATGAAGTCGAGCTGGTAATCACAGGCAAAAGTAAATACGCCGGCCGTGGCAAGCCCGGCCCCGGGCGCACGCGTGGCAAAGTGATGAAAGTGCTCACGCGCGCAAAAGAGACCTTTGTCGGTATGCTGGTAGAGCACGAAGCAGGTGGCTACACGCTCAAGGCAGACGACCAGCGTTTCTACCCAACACTTCGTATCCCAAAAACACTGAGTCTTGATGCCGTTGCGGGCGACAAAGTAATTGCGCGCATTGACCGGTGGAGCTCGCCTCACACCGACCCCGTGGGGGCCGTTACTGAGCGCATCGGAAAAGCTGGTGAGCACGAGACGGAAATGCGTGCGACGGTTCTTTCCCGCGGTATGAAGCTCGCCTTCCCAGATGCGGTAGAAAAAGAAGCAAACACACTCGCTGAGGGAGGTGTTGCTGATGCGGCAGAAATCGCGAAACGCCGTGACTTTCGTAGCATCCCCACTTTCACCATCGACCCCGTAGACGCAAAAGATTTCGACGACGCACTGTCGGTGCAAACCCTCCCCAATGGCGATGTTGAAATAGGTGTACACATCGCTGATGTGGCTCATTACGTGCGCCGCGGCACTGCACTCGACACAGAAGCACGCACGCGTGGCACCTCGATTTACCTCGTAGACCGAACCATCCCCATGCTCCCCGAGGCCCTCAGTAACGACCTTTGCTCTCTCAAACCCGATGTCGACCGCCTCGTTTTTTCGGCAGTATTTACTATGGATAGTGATGCGCGCATTAAAGCCCATTGGATTGGCAAAGGCGTCATACACTCGGCAAAACGATTCACCTATCAGAGTGCTCAGGATGTACTGGATGTAGGCGCGGGCGTGCACCACACAGAGCTCTCACTCCTTGCGACACTCGGCCTCAAGTTGCGTGCAGCGCGCACCAAAAACGGTGCCCTCGAATTCGAAACTGACGAGGTACGTTTTGAACTAGACGAAACTGGCCGCCCCATTCGTGCGTACGTGAAGGACCGCCTTGAAACAATGAAAATGATCGAGGACTGGATGCTTTTGGCAAACCAAGAAGTCGCGCGCTTTGTGTCCGACAAAGTAAAAGGCAAAAAGCCGATTGATCAGACCTTCATCTATCGCGTGCATGATTCCCCGAAGAGCGACCGCATCGAAGAGCTGCGTATTTTCTTGAAAGCAATCGGCCACGATTTTGAAACCCACAGTGACCAAATTCACTCGAAAGACATCGGGAAGCTCTTGCGCAACATCAAAGGCACGCCGGAAGAAGCCGTGATTCAGATGGCCACTCTGCGCTCGATGGCAAAAGCGGTGTATAGCCACAAAAATATTGGTCACTTCTCATTGGCTTTCACTCACTACACACATTTCACTTCTCCGATTCGTCGCTACGCAGACGTAATGGTGCACCGCATTTTGGAGAGCCATCTGGATGGTAGTCCTATTGCCCAAGACGAGCTACAGAGCTACCAGCGCACCGCCATGTATGTATCCGAGCGCGAAGTTGCGGCAGTGGAAGCAGAGCGCGATTCAACCAAATACAAACAAGTGGAGTACATGAGTACACGTATTGGAGAAACATTTAACGGGGTGATTACCGGCGTCACTGAAAACGGGCTGTACGTTGCGGAAAAAGAAACGCGCGCTGAAGGCATGGTGCACGTGTCCACCCTTAAAGACGACTACTACCACTTTGTACCGAAGAGTTTTGCACTGACGGGCAACAAACTCAAACGCACCTTCCGCTTGGGCGACATCATTCGCATCAAACTCGCCTCGGCAAACTTGGACCAGCGACGCATTGATTGGAACTTGGCTGAATAGCCTTTCTCCTGTATAGAGTGCGTAGTTCTCACACACCAAGGAGCCCACATGGCCGACGAACCGGACGAAGAAAAAGACGCAGAGGATGATGTCCTCCCTGATATCCAAATATGGATTGGCGATCGTTTCAACGACGATACGCTGACCACCGTCACCCGTATCGAGGAAATTCCTGACGAGGGAGACCCTCACTGGGAGCGCGGACCAGATGACGAATTCACCCCAAATGCCGTTGACGACCACGGCGAAGAAATCGAGATCATGGAGATAGTGATCCGCGTTTTTCGCCGGCGGCAAGAGGAATAATTTCCGCTTTTTTCAAGCAGCGGGCGCAATGCGCCCACTGCTTTCTTTTTTGCCATTATATTGTATAATCTATCTAGTTTCGTCGTTTGAGAAAGGAATGACATGAACTGGCCTCAAGTGATAGCGATTGCCGCATGCACCCTTGGTGCCGTCGCAATCCTCGCCGCCATGTTGCGCCCTGATCTGGATCGCCTACTTGGTGGGAACATTTTTGGGCTCGCTGCCGGTGTGGGTGGATTCCTACTGATGATGCTCAGCATCACCGCCTTCTTTGCCTTCGAGCCTGTGCCAAAGACGTACGCCGACAAGAGCAAAGAGGTGTACGACAGTGGCCGCAACGTCGCCACGAAGACACTCGAAGACAGTCGGAAGAAGGCTGAAGAAGCACTCCGAACCGCGCGCAAGAAAACCGATGATGCGTGGCAGTGGACACGCGATCAAATGCCGGATACTCGCACGTGGTGGCCATGGGCGAAGGAAAAGGAGCCCGTCGTCGTGACGCCAGCGCCGCAGAAGAAAACGGCTGAGCCACAGCCTCCCCCCGCAAAACCCTGGCATCCATGGGGCAGCGCTCCTACCGAACCAGCCAAGAAGTAGACATGGTGCCGAATGAATCGAAGCGGGCGACCTTTCAGGTCGCCCGCTTTCCTATTCAAAACCACAGTGCTACTTCGCCACGCGCTCTGCCTCCTCTAGGCGCACTGAAAGCAGGCGTGACACGCCATCCTGCCCCATCGTGACGCCGTACAACTCCCCTGCCGCAGACATCGTGGCGCGATTGTGCGTAATCACAATCAGCTGGCTGCGCTCGGAAAGGGCAGAAAGCATGTCGGCATAACGTTTGCTGTTTGCCTCATCGAGCGCCGCATCGGTTTCATCTAGAATCAAAAATGGCGGAGGGTTTACCTGGCTCATAGCAAAAATGAGTGCGATGGAAGTCAGAGCGCGTTCACCGCCCGAAAGCACTTCCAATCCGCGCACTTTTTTGCGTGGCAACTGGACCGCAATCGAAAGACCAGAAACAGGGGCCACTTCATCAGAAATTGCCGTGGTGATTTCTTCTTCTACCACCTCATCATCGCCTTCGCTCCGTTCGGCACGAGGCTTCTCAATGAAAAGCTTTGCTTCACCGCCGCCAAAAAGACGAGTGAAAAATATGTGTAGCGCATCATTTATTTTGGTGAGTCCCTCCGTAAACCGGCGATCCATCTCGGCATCCAACTCTTCAATAATCTGTAGTAGTGACTGCTGCGATTGTGAAAGGTCACCCAATTCGCGTCCCAAAAACTCATCGCGCTCATGCGTTTGCTTGAATTCACGCAGCACTTCGTCGCTATTCCCTGCCCCATACTCTTCAATCTTTATTTTCAAACGCTCCAGGGAACGTCGTCGCTCCACCTGCATATTTCTGTCCTCAGAGAGTGCGCCATCCGGCACAGCATTCTCTTCCCACCCATGCACTGCCGCTCCAATGAGCGCAATACCTTCGCGCACTTCGCCTTCAAAGGCTTCTCGCGCACGCGCCACCTCATCAGCACGGCGATGTACATCGCGGATACGGCCTTCTAATTCACGCAAACTAGCGTTGGCATTCAATGCCTCACGCTCAGCTTGATGCGCCGCTTCCTTGAGTTTCTCGCGGGCAGCGCGAGCGGTGTTAAGTGCTGTCTGCGCCACGAGCTCTTCTTCGCGCGCATGCGCCAGTTGTTTGGCAAGCTCGGCCACTTCGAATTCCGCCTTGCTTTTCTCCTGGTCTCCTGCGCGATCGCCCTCAATACTGTGAACAAAAGTTGATGCTTCGTCGCGGATGCGCGCAATCTGCTCACGCACCTGGGCCACATCGTCGGTTGAAAGTGCTACTTCTGCAAAGCGCAGCACGATGCGTGCAAAATCGGTTGCACGCTCGGTGGGCATGCTGGTGGGCCCACTCACCCGCTGCATAGCAGCAAACATTCCTTCAGCACGCCCCAGCGCACGCATGGCGTTTTCGCGGCGCTCGCGTACCGCGCGCAATGACTCCTCGGCTTCTATGACCGCTCCGTTATCGCTTTCTTTTTCGTCGGCATGCATGGCGTGCACAGCCTGTTCTTGCGCAGTGGCAATCATGGTTCGCTTTTCTGCCAACTCACTCTTTTCATCATCAACGCGCGCCTTTTCCGCTTGGAGCCACGCATGCTCACGCGCCAAGTATTCACCGAGACGGAATGCCAACTCATCTTTTAGTTCCTTCGTTTTCTCGATTTTTTCTACCTGCTTGCGCAAGAATTTCAAATGAGGCGCGAGCTCGCGGCGCAGCGACTCTACTTTTTCGATGTTCAGCCGCGTTTCTTCAAGCTTGCGCTCGCTTTCGGCTTTTTTGTGTTGGTACAGTTTCAGTCCCAGTGCATCTTCCACCATTTCTCTGCGCTCGCGCGGTGACGCTGAAAGCACACGATCTGCCTCACCCTGTGAAATAATTTGGTAGCCCGAGCCACCAATGTTGGCGCTCGCCAGAAGGCGTATCACATCCTTGAGACGCACCTGAGTGCCATTCATCAAGTATTCGTTTTGCCCGTCGCGATATACCACACGCTCCAAAATCACTTCATCAAAATCGAGGTCTAATCGGCGGGAGCGGTTGTCAAAAGCCACCTGCACACTGGCGCGATTCCCCCGAGGGAGCGCACCCGATCCACCCCAAATCAAATCCTCTCCTTTTTTCGAACGCATTGATTTCATCGACTGCTCCCCCAAAACGAATCGCAGCGCCTCGGCTACGTTACTTTTCCCCGAACCATTTGGCCCCACCACAGCAGCGATGCTCGCACCAAAAGAAAGCTCGACTTTCTTGCCGAATGATTTGAATCCTGAAATGGTAACCGACTTCAACATGTGAAAAATAATAGCACGCGGCATGGAAAAGGCGGCCCCTTCGGGGCCGGCTTTTCTTTCTCTATCTTACCTACACCGGCATCGCTCCTGCCCCCGGCCCCTCCTCTACAAACCCCACTTCCTCGCCCACCAAGCGTTTGTGTTCCTCTACGGTCATTTTTAAGGAATCCGCTACCAATTCTGGAAATTCGGGCACATGCTGCGCAAGCAGTTTCTGCACCCCTTCTTGATCATTCTTTTCGAGCAAATCCTGGAACACATCGCGTTCGCCCTCTGGAATGCGGTCGAATACGGTCATTAATACACGCTTCAATGCAATGTCTCCCAGTGCATCCAAAACTTCATCCTGCTCTTCCTGTGACAGGTTGCCGATGTTGAGCTCGTTGATAATCGCTTGTACATTTTTGTCTTGTTCTTCTGCGGGCATAGATGCTATTTAGTGATGATAATAGTAAATAGTTTTATACGGCCGCGAGTCGCGGCCGAGGCGACCGTGAAAGCAGGCTCGATACGGCTTCAGCAAAGGCGCGATTGTTGCCGCCAAAATCGGTCGTGATGCTCGCTGGCAACACACCTTGCTTCGACTGTTCAATCGCGCGCACCAGTGCATCGATGAACTGAGGATTCTTAAACACATTCATATTCATCCTTCCACCGGTCGTAAAGGTAATATCTCCCGAGCGTATCAAGGAAACGGGGTTTGGATGCCCTGGAAACATTTCTTTTACCAAATTCGGGTCGCGCGTCAAAATACCCCGGATCGTATCAATCAATTCCAAGCGACCCCTCCCGACGATACCTTTCAACGGTGCATCGCCTTTAAACAAAAGCTCGGTCGCATATCCATCGATACCTGCTCGTGCCATAAGCCTGCCGAGCGGGTCCGGTGAATTGGTGCCGATCAGTACCTGCGCTGCGTCTCTCAATGCACCAGGCGGGCGTGTAGGGGTCATATCAATGCCTGGCACAACTGTAGTTGCTCGTCCGCGCACGGTACTCAATGTATCAACAACTGCGCCCGGCACCACAGCGCGTTCAGTGGTCCTGCCCTGATAGTTCTCGACAAATATACCAGCCATGCGTGGGCCGCTCGGGTGCCTGAAAGCAATATCAAATTGCCCGCGAAGAGCTGCAAGACATCGTGGTGTTCCCCAGCTACGCTCCTTGGTGATGGTGTCTAAAACAGTGCTTCCATTTCCAAGCTGCGCTAGGACTTTTCTACCATGTACATCAATACCGCACTGCTGCGGTTGCCCGTACCCGGGAATGATTAATTCGCCACGGCGCCCCATAATCCATTCGCTCGATCCGAGTACGCGCGGTCGCGGCGCCGTTACGATTGCTGCAACTGGCCCACGCGGGGCTACTGGCACAGTAGTAATTGGCCGCGCAGGTGAAACAATAGTACCTGCTACCCTTCCTGATGGAGCCACGACACCACCGGCAGTGGCACCAGCAACCGCTGCAGTGCGCCCACTAGGTCCATTACCAGCCCACCACGCAGCCATAAAGTCTCGAGCACCAGTCCATTCCAAAACTCTATTCATCGCGCCACCAGCCGCACCACCTAACATCGTGTTGAACACCAAAGTACCGAGGTTATCACGCACAGAAAGCGCGTTAGCTTCTTCGCGGAGTAAGTTCTCCCTACGCGCATCAGTTTCTCTACCCGCTGCATCCAAAAGAACCTGTTTTGCGCGTCTCTTTTCTGCAAATGTTCGTGCAAAACCACCTGCCCCACCTGCGGCCATAGCTGCATACATGACCGGAATTGCAGCACCACCAGTAGCAACCGCCAGTCCTGTCACCGCTGCGCCTGCAGCAGCACCAGCGGCAATCACATAAGCGTTCTGCATATTGAAAATATACTTGAGAGTGCCGAGACGGTTTTCTTCACCCGCTAGAATTTGTCTGATGGAACGTACACCTCGTGCCGCTTGCGCCGCAACTGCCGGTGTTGGTGCTGCCGCAAGAACTGCTGCACCCTGCTGTGCGAGAGCATCCCGAATGCGCTGCAGGTGCGCAGCAGAATCATGTCGCTCCTGCTCGAGCAAGTGACGCGCATTGTACCGTGCACTCAGCGCTGCGCGTTCGTGCGCTGATACGTTCGGATCTCTCATGCGCAACTCTTCCTCAGCTGTGAGTGCTGCGAGCCCAGCTTGCTGCAACGACGCTTCCGCCTGCGCATGCTGCGTGGCCAGTTGCGTAATGGCCTGCGCGGGGTCATGTGCAAGTGGCGCAGCAGCTACTATCGGTGCACCTGGGATGCCGCCGGCAATACCGCCTGTACCATTCATGCGTAGCGATGCAGCTACCGCTTGGTCGTGATTTGCATATCTATAGTACGTCCCATTTGGACTCTGCACCCACCAGTACCCTTGATTCGTTACGCCAACAATACCATTGGCGTGGTCTGGTTGAGGATCAATTGGTGCAAAACCTATAGGCGCCGCAATTGAACCAACCTGCGGTGCAACATTTCCAATTACACCAGTTGCAGTGGGTGTTGGTGGGACTGCTCCAGCAAGTTGTGCCTGAAGAGCAGCCATTGTTTGTCGCATATCCGCAATATCTTGTCGCAATGCCTGTGCCTCAACAGCATCGATTGGTGCAACAGGTACCCCGGGTGCCGCTGCGGGTGTGGCGGGCCTCCCAGGAATAGGAGCAGCTGCCGGAGTTGCCGCAGCTGCGGGCGCGGCCGCTGGGGTTGGTGTTGCTGGTCTGATGGCTGGCCCAGCAGCTGCAACCGGCGTTGCCGGCGAAGCAGGAGGTGGCGTAGCAGCAGCTGCTGCAGGACGCGCCGCAGTCAGTGCTGCACGTATTTGTCCTCTAATAGTTTGCATGCTCGCAGCATCCACCACGCCACCCAAAGTACGTACGAGCCTTTCTTTTTCTTCACTGGGTAATGAAGAACTATCGATAGCGCGCTGTAAACTGGCTTTCGCCGTTTCGCGTTCCTGCGCTAACTGCTCATCAGTCGGTACACCAGCAGACTGACTCGCGACCAATTGCGCGAATCGTGCAAGTTCTGATTCAGCATGTGCAAAATCTTCTGGTGTCGTTGCAGCTTGCACAACAGCAGTCAAATCGTTTTGGAGAGTACGGGTAAGCGTTGATGTTCTAATTCTGCTGTTCAAGTCCGCACGTGCGGCAGCAACCGCCCCCGCATCCATAGGCGTAGGGTCACCAGACAATGCAGCACCTAGCGTATTGATAAACCCTGGATCTCCACCCCCTGCAGGTGTCGTAGGAGCAGGCTGGCTCGGGGGTGGGTTGAAAATCGGCGTTCCTGGAGGAATAGAACGAGAATCAAAAGCGGTTTCCGCGTCTTGTCTATTTGGAAATTGAGCAATGCGTCCATCGGGTAATTCGACTAAAAAATGACTTGTCATTGCCGGACCAAGAGACCAACCGTCCGCAGCAACATCAATCTTGTCGAGAAAAATTCGATCGGCTTCACTGCCAGCTCCTCCGGCGCGTAACGCGTCCGTAATCAATCCTGGAGCAGCCGTAGCTGCTGCAGGAACAGCAGCAGGACTCGCTGCCGCCGGTCGTGTGCCGGCCCGCGTGTTCTGTGTACCCGCAGGTGACAGAGCGCCCGAAGCATCATCGGCGGGACGCAGGCTGGTTCTATTGAGATTAGCTGTTTCAACTATTGCGGCAAGAGTTGGGCTGTTTCCCGCCGCAGCGGATTGTAGATGCACAACCGATTCCACTGCGTCAAGTTGACGCAATCTATTACCAGATGCGTCAGTGAAGAAAAAGTCGCCCGCGCTTGATGTGATTGAAGCAGCACCATCAGGAAGACTCCTTGGCGCCTTGAGATCGTTCGTTGCTGCTTGTGAAGGGGCTCTGTCCATGCATGCATTCTATCGTATGAATGATGCACCCAAATTTTCTCCAAAGAATTTTTTGTGGATAGATATAAAAAGAGACCGGCGCGATTGCTCGCGCCGGCCAAAGATGTCTCCGAGAGAACGTCAGCGTCAGGCCGCGGCGGAAAGAAGAATCCGCGGCTTCTGCTGGTCTCCAAGAAGCATCTCGAACATGTCATGGTAGTGCTGGCCTGTGGCGTCGACCCTGTCGGTCCTGTGCTTCTCGTTGACGACCCGGTAAATCACACCGGATACGTCTCGAATGAGCAGCGCAGAATCGTCGGGCATCTTCCACAGTCGGTACACATAGGCTGGCATGCCGAGGCCGGGGCGATGACCCACAACCGTCTTCACTGCCTGAGCTTCCGCCTGAGGAAGCTGCTCGCCTGTATGCGCCGTAAGCAGCATCTGCTGGGCCGTTGCGTGCAGGGCAACCGAGCCGTGGGTCCAGAGCTTGGGCTCTTTCCCCTCGGCTTTGAAAGCCTGCATCATACGTCCCAGGTCACCCATGACACCCCCGTCGGTAAAGATAAAGCCGGTCCTGACGAGGACGTAGGAAACACCCGGCTCATCGTGATTGAGGGCCATGAGGTGAAGGCCGCCTTCCGGCGTCTCACCAAAGGACCCTGCGAACACCTTCTCGTGCCCCAACTCCGGCGGATTCGAAAAATCCAGCGGAAT
>CALRGX010000013.1 GCA_943358385.1 Parcubacteria group bacterium
AATCTTTCAGAAGAACAAAAGCAGCGGCTTCTATCCGCACTAGATGCTCAATTTGTCCCAGTGGAACTCACGGCGCACGTAAACGATCTTGGGGTACCGTCGCCAGTCCCTGCCTTTAGAGGATTGGACAACCGTGCCCGCGCCATGCAACAACTCTTCCCATTTGTAACGGACCGGGCAATGCAGATTGCGGGAGAAATAGCGGAAGCAGGGCAGAATAGTGCTGATTTCCTGAATCAATTTGAATTGGGTGTCGGGCTTCCGGCTCAAGAGTTTGTTGGGTTTAGCCCCACACTTGTAGATGCTGGAGCAACAAACTTGCCTACGGCACCACGCTTCGCTGCTCGGCAGATAATCGCGGGTCTGCTTAAGCGTGACGCACGAGCGGGACTTACCCCAGACGGTGAGTGGACTGTTTCAACAGGAACCTACGACGAGCTTACTCAATTAGAGCGAGGTGTGGCTGCCCCGATACAAGGGCTGAAGTTTGTAGAAATAGATGGTCTTAGTCAGATGGAACAAGCGCTCTACAACCTCATCCTTGCGCAAATGGAAAAGAATGCTGGTTCGGGAAGGCCGGTAATTGCAGTTGATTTCGGTGGGCAACTCGGCCGCTCGTTCATGCGCATAGTGAATGCGCTTGAAGAAAGCACGCAGGCTATTTCACAAGGGAGGGTCGCCATGGTAGTGACCAACTTCGCGACGCCAATGACACCTGAAACTATTGCAAATCCATCCTACCGATTACTGCGCGCAGAAGGAGGGCGCCTCCTTCACTATGTAGTGTCTGACGCAAGCGAGCTTGCTGCGGTTGCAATCACGCTTCCTACGGGGCAGACGGTTACCTTGAATCAAGTGGACATCATCCATGAAAACGCTACGTTGATGCACGGGTACATCAATGATGCTGATATGCCTCGCCTGGCCGCCACTCTTTCGCCGCAAGGAGTACTCTTTCTTGGTTCACAGACGGTGCAGCCTCGTGTTCCAGATGGTTTTGTGGGGCTACGCGGCAGTGAGCCAGAAGATCCAAACTACCTTGAGAGAGTGCAGGCACATGAAATTGGCTTGAGTAATATGATTGCCGCGGGCCTGTCGTACGTCCCAGTGCCACGATCAAACTATGCTGTTTTCGCTGGCCCGCAGGCACCGCACATTGCAGTTTCGCCAGTAGTGGCGTTCACTCCGTCGGTTGATACGACGGTGCCGTCGCTTGCTAGCTTGCTCAGCTTCCCATTCGCCTTTAATCGTTTGGAACCTATCATTGCGCGCCGCGACACATACGTTGGGTTGGCACAGGCAGCAGAAGCTGCGGGGCAAACGGCGCTCGCGGAAAGCTATCGTGCAGCAATCGCTGTGGCGGACGACGCACTTTCTTTACTCAACAGCAAAACAAGAATCCCACTCGACACCGTCATTGATGCAGAAAAAGCTGATGCACGTATTGCGAATGCGGTGCGGACCACTGAGATAACGGCAGAGAGCAATCCTGCAGGCGCTCCAGTTATCGTCACGGCACCTACATTGGTGAATCGAGTGCTGCGATTCTTGGGGCGCGCGTCTGCTGTCCTACTTGCTCCTGTGGCGGTTGCTCTAGGCTTCACCGACCCCGCAGCTGCGGCAGATGTGGCAACAGGTGCTGCAACCACACTTCCTTCCATGGGTGCTTTGGTACAGCAAGGTGTCGCCACCATCATGAGTGTCGGCACACAGATGATTGGTCCTGCACTTGCTCGCCTAGGTGTTGCCACTGGTTTCCGCAGCGCAGCACCAGCAAATCTTTCTGCGGTACCGCAAGATGTGGTAAACGCACTCTCCACACTCACTGCAGATGGGTCAATTGGCGATGCGTATCGTGCAGCAGTAGTTGGCTTGGCACAGGCAGTGGGGCGCGGTGATGTGGCACAGGCACAGCGGCAGATGGATGTACTTGCCGCACTCAAGCCAGCGTACGGTGCAGCGGCAGACACGGTATTCGACTGGACCTTGAATGGTGTGGATGATGTAAAAACCATCACCATGATTGAAGCGATCGCACGCGCGGGCGAAGTGGCAAACAATGCCCGCCAGGCTGCAGAAGCTGCGCAAGGCACACCAGAGGTGCTGGATGCTCTTCAGAAATATGTACATGCCGAAGCGACGGCACTCGCTGCTGATAATGCGCTACTTGATACAGCGATAAGTATCGCCACGACACCAGAACCACAGCCAGGGTTGTTGTTGCGTGGAGCGCTGTTTGTACTCAACAATATCGCAGCACCGCGCGTGGCTCCTGCAACTCCGGTAGCTGTCCGCGCACCTACCGAAGCACAGCAAACTGCTATCGCTGCGTTGAACAACGCAAAGCAAGCGTTGGAGGACTCATACGCAAACTCTACTTCAGAAGCTGATACACGCCCATTTGTGCAGGCAATTGTTGATGCTCGCGCAGCGCTCGGGGCAATGGGCCTTTCTGACACCCCTGAAGGCGACATTGTGGATACTGAAACGCGCGAATTGGTGGTGGTTGCCGACCGTTCGTCTGCAGCGCCAGCAAATACAGATGGAGATTTTGTTTCCCGCCAGAGATTGGTAACAGCATCGGTAGGGCCAAAGACTGGGGCAACGGTGGCGCGCAATGTGCGCAGCGTACAAACACCAATTCGCCAGGTAGACACACTCGCACTTCCTGCAAATCAAGAGCAGCGCGATGCGTTTACTTCGGCCACACCAGCACGCAAGGGCGACACGTTCTTGTATCGTGCGGTTGCAGGAAATTTTGCACAGCCTACAGAAGCAACCAAACCGACTCCTGCTGACCCACTATTGGAAGCACTCGAAGCAACTGCCCCCACTACTGATGCAGAATTTGAAGCATTGCGTGCCCAAATTGATACTGTGCAGACGCGCCTGGATGTGCTTAGGGTCATTGGCCTTACTGAAAATCGGCCAGAAGAACTTGCCCAATACATCGACGCCCTCGTCGGTCGTGCTGAGAGTCTCACGGATGTTGACCCGGAGCTGCTGGACGCCCTTATCGAGATGCAAGGAAACATCGCAACACTTGCGCGCGGTACCCCTGGTATCCAACCCCTGGCGATTGCTGCTATGCAGGCGCAGTTACTCGCTGCCCAGGCCGCACTCTTTACCGAATATGCTGCGCTCTCGGGAAGCGAACGCAATAACGAACTTGCGTCACTTCTCAAGACACGCCGCGCACTTGAATCACAGGCAGCAGGGCTAGGCGAAGCGACCTACTTCAGAAGTGCTGACGAGGCGTTGCGTTCGGTCCTTGCTTCTGGTGGCGCACACACGTTGGTGCGCATTGCAGTTTCCTCGGAATATGCCAACGACATAGGCGGCAGAGTAGCGATTCCTAAAGAATGGAGCGATGCAGAGGCACAGCAGGCAGTCGCCGACACGAAGGGTGCTTTGGTGATCCCAAACAATTGGTTTGTCATGAAAGAAAAATCAATCGCTGGCAATCGTGCGCCGAAATCACGCATTGGTAAAACGGCGTTTGTAGTAGGTGAGCTCGCATATCTTCTTGCTGGGCCAGTATTTGGCGAAGCGGGGAAGAGTGGTTTTGGCCAGGAGCAGACAATGGTAAGCGTATCGTTTGATGGGCAAGGACGCATGACCTTCGGCGAGCCAGTCCTTACTCCGCGCCAGCAGGTGAAAGCATATGTGGAAGGAACATTGGCGCAGGCATGGAATGGTGCGCGCACCACGATTGTCGATGCAACAACAAGAGACACTGCAGCACCCGTGCAGCAAGGGCTCCTCTCACTCTTGAGCACATTTAATCCTGTAGGTTCAGCGGTCGCTCAGCCTGCAAACCGCCCCGTGGAAGCAGAGCCGCAGGACCCACTGTCACGAGCGCGGGCGCTCACAACTTTGCAAACGCCACTTGCGGAGTGGACCAGTGTCACTGGCGATGAATTCTTTCCTGAAGAATTAGGACCTGTCACAGATGGAGCGGTACCGAACAGTCCAACAGAGCCTACTATTTCCCTTTTCGACAAAGAAACTTCAATACCTGTATTTGCAACAGTGCCCGTTTCTGGAGCTACGGCAGCAGATGCCGCTCCAATACGCGCAGTACAAAACATCACCGAAGAACATAAGGAGATAGCCGCTACACACCAGGAGATATTCAAAAAGTTTACTGCCATACCGTCGGGCGGGGTAATGTTGAGCCGAATCATAGCGCTATTTGATCGACCAGTAACTCATGACAGCTATCGCCGCGCAATCGTCTTACATTTAAGTGTTCTCCCAGTCGATTCACCAGCGCGGGCGCAAGAGGCAGTATTCTATGAACTGGCTGGTGAAGTAGACGCGTACGCAACGACTCCAGAAGAAAAGAGTATTCTTGTTACCCAATATTTGAACTTTGCTTCTGATAGAAGGGTGACACTCGTAGAATCAGGCGCGTCTCCTGTTGAGATTAATGAGTATCCAGTTCTCGAAAATCGTGAGTTGATGCGCCGAATACTAGCTGATGGGGTCCTTACGACCAGTATGTTTGACCAGAATCTATTCCGCCGCATGGTAATGGAGACCTATGCAGGGCGCGTACATAGCACTGAAATATTTGGATCAACGGTGGGGCCAAACATTATCATCGACGCTATTGAAACGATAGCCCGAGTAACTGCAGATGAGACTTTCGTCAAAGAACTCATAAAAAAGATACTTTTCTCGGATGAGATGCAGGTAAAAAATCCTGTCCACATGCTCGAGCGATACGCACGGCTTGTACGCGAAAGCGGTTTGACAACAAATACACAATTTCCAAATCTTCTCCAATATATTCAGGAAACCACACGGGCAACCCTAACACAGGATGAGCAAAGCATGGCTGAGCAGGGAGTACGCACGAGCGGTGCCGCCTTCACCTTCTCTGTGGAAGAGAGTTTGTTGTGGAAGGAGTTAACCAAGCGTAGCGCAGTTGAGAGTCTCATTAGTCTTGTTGATGGAGGGCATGTCACCGCAGGCGACCTCAGTAGTGGCATCGTATCTTTTAATAAACTGCTTGCGTCCGGGTACTCGTTCTTGCTTAGTGCCTTGGCAGAGCTCAGCGCGCGCGAGCCGAAGAGTGTGGCAGAAAAAATTGTGCTTGTTAAAGATGTGTGGCTGCCAGGCAACTATCCAATCCTGACCATAAAGACATTAATCAGTACTCCTCTCCCTGAAACGAAAGAATCAATCGTTGCAGCGTTTGGAGCAGATTACTCACGTGCTCCCCGTAATGTGCCTGCGCGTGATCTCTCCAACATTCCTGGGTTTGAGTGGTTGTATCTACGCTATCACCAGTGGTTTACAGGGGTTTCGGGTGGCCTGCAGGAGGTGGCGGTCGATAGTTCTCACGCATATAGTCATGTATTTTCCAACCGAGTTGCATCACGCAAATCGGCTTCAGCACTAACATACAACGCTTTCGACAACATGGTCCAAGAGTTCGTTGAGAAAGACATGGTACCTCAACTGCTCGATAAGATTTTTGCCTTTGGCAGCGAGAACTTATTTGGAGCTGAGCGTTATCGACAAGCAATGCTCATGCGGATGCTCGATGTCGCCGACTCGGCCGTTGATTCATACTTTAGCCAAATTCTCACCGAAAACAAGGATGTTCTTAAAATCACAAACGACAACCTGTCTGTTGTAGCGAGATACGCAAGAATGGTGAAGGAATTAAGATGGACTAGAGGCTTTGCTTACGAAACGTTTGCAAGTGTGGATATATCCGACGTACATGTTGAAAAGATTTCTTCACTCACCATGTTCAATGATTTGGACTACGTACTTGGTTTTGAAAGGAGTTACCTAGATCTGTTAACAGACCCTGTTCAAAGAGTAATACCTTTTGAACAAACATTGTCGGAAATAAATACAAATGCAAAAAACAAACTTCCATTTCTCATGGCTGATTATGACCCCGGCCAAATAACGCTAACCCCAAGCGTGCTTGAGCGCTACCTAAGAATTCGAGATTCAGCAGACCTCGATCAAGAAAACGCGCAATTTATAAAGAAGTACTTTGAATCAAAAAACAGCATCGCCGATATAGATGCATTGTTGCAGTTTGGTTTGCAATCCAAAAAATACTTCAACTCCGTTGCTCCTCTACCAACTAGCCCGTCTATAAAAGCGCTCATAACCATGATGGGGAATTGGGCCTTCGGACAAGCTGGAAGAATTATCGAAGAGAACCGCAAAACGTTGCTGTCTGATGCGCCGGATTCACTCGCACGTTGGGAAACAGTACTTACTGGGCAAGGGTACCATCGAGAAGAAACACCAAGTCGCTTCAGAAAGGCAGTAACCCGACTATTCGAAGGTGGTCGATTTACTGAGGTTGTGGGTAAGACTCTTGCGTGGGCCAACACAAGGTGGGCGTCAGACATAACCGCACAAGCTCCATCGTTTTCTCGGGTCCCAGTGGACAAGCCGATGTATGACGGAGTTCAAATGGAATACCTGTGCTCTTCTGGGGGGGCGTGCAGTCTAGACAGCGCTAACGCCATGCTCTATATAAAACTTGACCCAGAGAAGGTTGGTGCGGGGATACGTGTTTCACCAACCATGACCATGGATTTGGAAAAAACTGACAGCGCGTATGGCAATCGTTTGATTGCAGCTCACCCTGTCGCCTTTTTTACAGGAGGTGGCGTGCTTGGGTTTGCTGCCGAAAAGGGGAAGATAATAAGCAACTCAATTCCTCAAAAAGGCTTGGATGGGTTACTGATCACCAATTCAGAAGGGGTGGCTATCGTCACTAATATCGACAAGGTGTCTTTGTTGGAGCTGCGTAAGTTGGGGGTTGTAGTAAATGGAAGTATCGACAGAGCGCTCAATGTGAGATCTAGCTTTGCAGACTTTAACGAATTCGTCACCCTCGTCGAAAGAAACAAGCTTAACGTATTGCAGCAAATGGCACTTATCCAGGATGGGGTTCCACGCTACATAAATAAGGAGGAAAGCATGGGCGGCCGTCGGCTGCTCATGGTCATGAATGACGGTACGTTTGGTTTGTTGCAATCTTCAAGCGATGTTCAAACTAACGAAATTATTAGCAGAGCACTAGCGCTTGGCGCAAAAACCGCGTTGTATACAGACTTCGACTACTTTGATGGCGCACGATTCGTCCTTCCTGATGGTACGCAGCTCAACAAATGGACGCAAAAACCTCACGAGCCAAATAATAGAATGATGTGGTTTGCTAGGCCATCAGTCCCGGTGGTTGTGCCTAGTTATTCACCTGCAGGACAGGGTGATGTACGTCAAGAAGTCCAGACCCCAGTGCTTGATCCTGCGGAAAAAACGAGGCCAGCAGTGACGCCCACACCAGAAGTACAACCTTCTGCACCAAATAGACAAGGTGCACTCCCTGAAGGGTCGCGAGGAATTCTGACTCGAGTTGGTTCGGTGCTGACGAACATGCTAGGTATATCCAGTGCAGTAGCTCAGCCTGCAAACCGCCCCGTGCAAGCAGAGCCGCAGGACCCATTCTCGCCAGCGCGGGCGCTCACCATTGAAGAGAGGCAGGTCGGCCCAAGTACGCCGCAGCAAATCGCAGAACGACGTGTTGCCGTCGAAGCACGTGCCGCACAGGTGGCAGCGCTGTCGCCTCAGTTTGCAACACTTGTCGCCAACGCTCGCGCGAGCGGGTTGCCGACTCCAGAATTTTGGCCAGCTATGCAATCAGCAGCGCCAAGAACTTATCGTTTTGGTGTGATGCACGATACTGCTGCAAACGTAGGAGGTAGAAATACTGCAATTGTCCCACGCCTGCAAACATCGTCTGGCCCTGTGACTGCTCATATATTCGTGCTTCGTGACGGAACAATTATCTTCAGTCAGCCAGAAGGGGCGCCGGTCGCGCATGTGACTAGTAACCCAAAAGGAGTACTAGCGTTCGGTAAAGTGCTAGAAGTAAAGAATACAAATGCTGTCGGTGTTGAGTTTGAAAACATCTCAGGAGAAGCGCTGAGTGCTGCACAGATGCTCGCCATCGATTCGCTGGTGCCGTTCATGGTCTCGCGCTACGGCATTGATGGAGGCTTTTTTGGCCACCAAGAGACTCATGCAAAGTTCCTCGGTGAAGGAATAATGGCAGCGCACGCTGCGCGCTTGAATCGCACTATTTACATTAGAAACCAGGGTGTCCCAGTCGGTGAGCGCGCAATATTCGATGAGTACGGACCCATTGCAGATGAACGCAACAAACCAGCTGCACGGTTAGAACAAGCAGGGCGTGGAGCACTCATGATCAATCCACTAGCAATGCGCGATGCCGTAACACGATTGTTCAATAGTGTTACGGGGCGAGAAGAGAATATCGCAAACGATATGCCTTCGGGTGAAAAAGTGGCCGCAGCGCTGCGTGTACCTGTGGATGCAGAAGGTTTAAATGATTTCGCCATTCGGCCAACAACAGTTGCGGTCGCGGGTGGTCCACCTCCAGTGGCCAGCGTTTGGTCCCGCGCGAGTACGTTTGTAGGCATGTTGTTGCAAGAATTGGCGTTGGTCCGCCCGGCCGCATCGCAGCAGGTCACTGAAAGCAATCCATTCTTTAATTTAGAAGGGCAGCCGACGGCACAAGATACTGCTACTCCAAGGGGCGACCAGCCAGCGCGCTTCCATCCGGTTGAGGCGCAAGAAATAGTAAGGCTCGTTCAGGCACTACAGACAGGCGAAAAGAGTCCCATCACACGCAACGCAGCTATATTCTACAAAAACGTGACTGCTACGGAAAAAATAGTCAACGATATAGAACTGCAGATTCGTGGGGTCGCTCGCTCGTCGGACACTGTTCCGGAAAAAGTCAAAAAAATGACCTCGATTGTTGAAGGGGCACGGCTCCCTCTTATGGTGAGCGGGGATAGCCACGCAGGCGGAAGGCTTCTGCAGTCGCGCCTTGCACCGCTCGTATCCGCCATCCAGCAGTATCCTCAGAATCCAACATTGCTCGAAGCATTAGTGCCAATGTTGGCAAACGGTGCTGACTTCTCTCTGCGCCCAGGCATGTTTGCCTCTGCAATTTTGGAAAGCAAAGCATTGGACGCCATTAATGAATTGGGAGTCACTAAACAAACGACTGCACCAGGAGCGTTGCAGTCAGTCGTGGCTAAAGCCGAAAAGGTATTAGCAGATCAGATCGCGCCAGATGCGAATAGTGCAGGGCGATTACAATGGTATGTGCGCAACGGCGATTCTCTTGTTGAAGAGGCACTGAAAGCATTGTGGAGGGCAAATCCCAACACGGTGCAGCGTTTCACTGTGGACGGTACTCAAATTGTGTACGGATACGTTGATGCAAAGGAAGGAGTCACTATCTTCTTTGATAAAAGTGGTCGCGTCTCAATTATGGCAAAAGCTGAGGCAGCACCGGGTGTTGCACAAGCGCCAGTCGACGATCGTGTGAAGTTTGGGGTCGCCCCGGCAAAAGTCCGTGCTGTATACGTAGCGGACACTGCTGGTTCTCTGCGGGAATTACCTACACCTAGTACGGTGCTCACTAACCCGAGCGAACAGCCCGTCATCAGTACACTGACGTCCAATGATAGTTCGCGGTACAACGAACTGCTCGCCCTCTTGAAGTCGCGCACTGCTACTGAGCTGGCGTTGGTCGAGGCCGCTCTTATGGACATACCGTTTCGAGAGATTATTGGCTTTACCGGCTACTATCCTTTGGGACCAGGGGAGTATCATGCAGTGTCTGCCACAGGTCTAGGACCGCTATCAAACCCAACCATCTCTACGTCGTACCTTAACCTGCTTCGCACTGCCCAGACTGAAAGGCTGGAGCTGGCACCGCTGCTTTTAAAAATTAGTAACGCAACAGGAGGAAAAATTAATGCAGCCTCTTATGACGCAAATGGATCGAACGGTGTATTCAAAGCAAATACGTATGTATACGTACTGGAAAACATTCTCACTTTTGCAGGGAGTGTGCCCAAGGATTTCTTTGAAAATGGTAGGAAAATGAGTCTTGATTTTCGTCCCAACTCACTGTTGGAGGGCAATGGCTCGGCAGCGGGTGCTGGGCGGGTAATGAATGAAGGGTACATTACTTTCTACGGGTTTCCAACAAAAAGTACGTTCTTCCACGAGGTCGGGCACGTGATGGCGCAAACGAATCCCGATGCCCTAAGCCCCGATGCTCATCTAAAAGACCTGCTCGCTCTTACTGTCTGGACTCGGTACGTATATGGGCCTGAAGCTCAATACGAAAGCGGCCGTGGTCTTTCCGGGTGGGATGTAATCAGAGCAGCTGAAGCTGCGAAAGGCAGAGTGGAGAAAGCCACAACAGAGGGGGCTCCGCAACATGTAAGTATTGTTGCGTATGCGAATGAGTACGGTGCTCTGGGTGGCTTGAATGAAGATTGGGCCACTATGCTGGAAGAAGCCGTTGTAAATCCTGTACAACTTGCAGAGCGTGCGGCAAAAAACGAAACACTTGCTCGTAAATTCAAAGGGCTTCAAGCATTTTTGTATAACCGATCAGACGGCGCAATGAATGCGGAGTGGTGGAAAAATCACCTGACAAAGGAGTACCGAGTGGCTACGACACAAAGAAGTTTCGGCTCTATTCTTGCGACTGGTATTTCCCCGGCGAAAAACACGGAAGTTCCTCCTGCGCTTCTGAGACAATTACTCCCGGATCAGGAAATGAAAAACCTGGCCCAAGCTTTCAGTGTCCCTGAAGGTATGACGTTTAAAAACTTGGAGCTTGCGCTGATTTATGGCGGCGCCTTGCCCAACTACTCATTCCTAGGTACCGCACCTTCGACTGCGCGAGACGCTCGATTAGGAGTGCGTGGCCCTCTCATGATTAACCCGCTCGCTATCCGCGACGCAGCAATGCAACTACTCAACCAGCTGACCGGGCGTGAAGAAGCTACCGGACAACCAGTGGGTGAAGAATTCGCTGCCGCGCTCTTCGTGCCGACCGATGTGGAAGGATTTACAGTTGAAGCGGCTCCTGTCCCTGTTGTAGTAGCGGGTGGTGGAGTGGATGCTGATCGCACGGGCTCACTCAGTCCGTTTACCGGAGTACTCGCACAGTACTTTGCAGACCGCGAAGAGCGACGCGAAGAAACATATGCGAGTGTGGGTGCGCAGCCGGTATTGGAAGTGGGGAACCCAGTCATTGATATCACCTTGCCACTGGTCGCTCGCAGTGCGGTGCGTGCCCAAACACTGAATCTGCCTTCGTGGCTTCCTGTTTCAACTCGTGGATTTATTGCGGGCACTCTCGGCGTGATGATTGAGCTCACGAACATCTCCGCCGCAGTGCCGGGAGAAGTGTTGCGCACGGTTGCATTCGCAGTGGTTACCCCTGCAGCAGCCGAGCCGCAACAGGCACGGGCAACGGGCATTCCACGCCACGGCAGCGTAAAAGTTTCTGTAGACTGGGCAACGAGAAAAATACAGATATGTTTGGGGTCATCGTGCTCGGGCCAAGGAAATATTTCACCAGACGGTGCGTTTACCGTAAGTGAGCCAGACCAGCACCGCTCTCTTAGTGGCCGCGTTCTTCCTGACGGCACCTTCACGTTCACGGCGCCACGCACGACAAAACCAGCGAAATACACAGCACTCGCTGCGCCAACCGGAGGCTCGGTAGCAATAGAAGTAGGTGGGCCACCGGCACGCGGTCCAGAAGTGGTAGCACCGACGGTCCCTGCAACTCGACCAACAGAACCTGTATTAGTAGAACCACCAACACCAGCGGCACCGCCGGTAGCTCCTGTCGCTGCGCCCACACCAACGCCGAAAGTGGAGGATGTATATAAGTCGGGCACGACTATCCAAAAGTACGAGCCAGGCAAAGTGGTGCCGCGCGACGGCAGTGACCCGGCGAAAGGTGGCGTGTTTGTAGTCCCCGGTGCAATTCGTGGCCCACTCGCTATTGGCCTGCAGACGCCGCTATTCCCGGTAATCTTCGACGCGATTCAGAGCTGGTTTGGCACTTCCGGCGGCGACACGCCTCCGGTGCAGCCTACCAAGCCATACACCATGGGAGATGTATTCCACCTCATGCTGGGTATCACTCCGGCGTATGGGGAAGCGGGGCCAGGTAGAAGTTACAAACAGGGAGGCGTCACTTACACCGTGCTCACCGTTGCTGAAACAGAAGCGTTGGTGGGCAAGGAGGTGTCTGGCGGTGCGTCGCTCTATAAGGTGGGTGCCAAGACTGCAACGGGTGCAGATTTTGATGCAAGCAATGCGTTTATATTTGCGCACAAGACGTGGCCAATCGGTACCGTGGTTGAATTCACCGGGCCGAAAGGAAAAGCGATTGCCGTAGTGGCGGACCGTGGGCCATTTATATCAGGACGTGATTTCGACCTCACCATTCCACTTGGAGCAAAGATTGGGCTTATCGAATCGCAGAGGGTAGGGCAAGTACGCGCGGTAATCTTGCGAGCTCCGACGGCAGACGAATTGAAATTCTATGGTCAAGCAAATGCATTCCCGCACACACAGCCGTTAGTGGCGGGGCGTGTCATTCCTTCTGGGCTTGCAGTGGTTGACAGTGCATACGCCGCATTCCAAGAGCAGTTGAAAGTGGTGGACGCAGCCGTGCAAAGGGCGACGTTGCTCACCGGACATGATGCGGTGCGTGCGGCCTTGCGGCAAGCCATCGCTGACTCGCGTACATTTATCAACGCAACGGCGCGCGAAATTACATCAGCGCAAATATCTCCGGCAACAAAACAAGACCTCACACGACGACTCACCAAAGTCGCCAAAGACATCACTGAGGTTGAGGAGCTCATGGTGCAGCCGTTAGTCAGTGTACGTACCCAAATAAAAGAGACGTCAGAGCGTGCGTATGCAGAAGCGACAGCAGTACGCGCAGATCTAGCTCGCGCTGTCCTTGTAGCAGCTCGCCCTACACCTGCAACACCCGACCCAGCGGCGCGCGACCCACGTTCACAGCCACAGCCAGTAACAGAAACGATTACACGAACAACAACTGTCGTCACGCCAACGGTGGTAACTCCACCTGCACGCGAAGTGCCTCCTGTCGCAGCCCCGGCCCCAGCAAACCTCACGCGGGCGACGGTGGAACCTGTTGATGTTGCTACGCGAAATGGGGGGCCAGCGTTCTCGATCGCGGCAAGAAACCCAACAGAAATAATTTCAAAAGTTGCCCGCGGATATGGGCGCCTCTACGGCTTTGACGGTCAAAAGTTCGGTCAATCCATGAACGCTGTATTCTTTGTTGAATGTGCAGGGATTCAAAACTGTGTAAACGAAAGTTACAAAAATGAGAAACTATATGAAGGTTCTTTCCAGCTCAGCAGAGAGCAGTATCAAGCTGGGCTTGAGCAAGCGTTACTTGATGCGAAAAGCATGGTGGACAAAGGGTTCCTCCTTGCTGCTGACTACGAGGAGTTGGTGAGGGTTACCGCTGCTGCCGCAAAAACAGAAGATGCGCGCTATGCGCACGTCACTAACACATGGGCAGCACTCGCGGTCCATGCGCGGAATGAAAGTGTTGTGCAACGTTTATATCCAAGCGATGAGATTCGACGGGCAGCACTACGACAGGCGCAACAACTTCAGCCGAACCCAACAGCAGAAGTACTCCAAAGGGGAGAGTTAACGGTTCCTCACAGATTCACTCAGTCGCAGATGGTTGGGAACAATATGGTTGGCACGGTAACAATGGGTGATGTCATCGCACGAATTTCATCACCTGATTCTGGGTATGGAAGAAAGATCCGAGAAGGTATTGCACGTATGGTGACGTACGAACGAGCGGCTTATACAGGGCAGACGGGATTGACCACAGTGCGTGAAGAAGTGCGCGAAGCGGTAACGCGAGTTGCACCTATGGCGCGCACCGCCACACATCCAGATAACACGCGACGAATCGACAATCAGTTTGAGCGTGAATTTGCCGACCTTGCGAAGTTGCCACCGGAGGTGCAGGAAATGTTGCGTCTAGCCCAGGCAGGGAAGCTATTTAACGTTGACCCAGTCACCAAACGTATCGTCAGCTCAAATTCTACCGGTGTTGTTTTTGCGGGGGCAGTACTTGCAGGTGCAAATACAAGGGATCTCAACGATCTCAAAAAGAGGATAACTATAAATAGGATTGTCACCCACGATGTTTCAAATGGTCCGGGAAATTTCAATGCTCAAGGCGCTTTTGCTGTGCAAGGGGCTGGTATTGATTGGGTGGGAAGAAATAGTGGCAGCCCAGTACATTTCTTGGTGTCGCACCCATTTGATCAGGATCGTAGCGTTACCGTAGGTGATTCTGTTTACAATGTGAAAAAGGGACAGGTCTTGGTAGTGCAGTTTGCGCCATTCGACGCTGAACTGAATCACGCAACGGGAATGTCTTTTGATAGCTTTGGTATCGAAAACATGGGTCGTTCTGCGCAACGTCTACCCGCTGCGATGCTTGCAGCAAACTACGGCATTCTCAAATCTGCTGAAGAGGCGCTTGGTAGACAGCTCGGAGTAGTGCCACACTCTATCGGGCCTTCGAGAGGTAACTATGGCGAAGGTGTTGATCTTGCCAACTTCCTTGCCCAGGCACGCGCTGGAGCACAAGAGTTCTTCGGGCGCATCGGCACACGTGTGCGCGAGGCATCAGGTAACTTCTTTGCCGTTGGCCCGGGCAATACGCAGATTGCCTGGGGAGGAGATACGGGCTTGCAGAGCCAACCTGTGCCCGGTCGCATTACCTCTACCATTGTGCAGCGCACCGCCATGCCGCAGTCGCGCCCCGTGGAGTACCGCACTGAAATCCAATACACACCGATTCCAGACGTGGGGCAAGGTGTGGTGAGTGGTGTGCCAACAGGTGCACAGTACCGTGCAGTGGGAGCTGCGGCACAAACAGTAACGCCAACGCCGGATAAACCTGCGGCGGACAAGCCAGCGGCAACGCCTGCGATTGTGGTTACACCTGGTCTTGTTCCACTTGCAGAAGGCACCTATGGCGCCACAACACTCACCGATGCACAAAAGAAACTCATCGACGAAATGGTGGAAGTGATTGTAAGTGCTCAGGGTAAGAACGTTGCGCTCTTTGCCGGATTCAACTCCACGGTAAATCGCCTCAAGGCTGCGGGTTTCACCACTCAGTTCACAGGCAATCGCGAACTCGCATTTATCGCTGCATCGGGAGAGGAGATACTACTCATCGGACAAGACGGTACCCGCTACGCAGGGCGCAACACCGCAGCTGCATTGCGCGAGATGGTAGACAGACTCCAGGTACAAAATAGAAATTTTGCGCAAAAAATTGCTGCCATAAAGGCTGGGCAAGAATCAGAAGCATTTACACGTGACACGCTCGAGAATATTAGATTTGCAACCAACGAAGCAGTCGCTCTCCTGCAACTACGTCTCGAGAAAGCACAGGTTGATACAAAAGCTGGTGAGATTGGTGCAGCACTGGCAGCACTCGACACAGCTGCAAAAGCGTATGAGGCGAAAAAAGCCGAGACGAAAGCGACTACCGAATCAGAGTTCCTGCCAGCGGTCGAAGCCGAACTCACCGCTCAACAGCAACTGATCGCGGCAGTTCAAAAACTTACCGGTGTGGCTGCTGCACCAGCGGTGCCTGCAAAAGAAGCACCGGTAGCCCCTGCGCGAACGGAAACAGTTGTTCGCGGGACGCCACTGTCGCCTGAACTTCTGGCGCACGTTCGTGCGACGACCGCTATCCCAGGGCGGAATGCAATTGCATCGGCTGAGCGTATGTCCGATGGTTCGATACACCTCTTTGCAAGTAATGGTACCCGGATAGGGACACTTACCTTTGCTCCCTCCAACCCATTTACAGACGAGTCGTTAGTTCGTGCAGAGGTGGCAAACATCAAGAAAATCGTCAGCGCAGGAATTATCATGCCCATGACAGTAATTGACCCTCGCAATTCTACTGACCCCGCAAAGATGGTGCGTGTATTTATGCCCGAAGCACTGGCGCTAGATAGCGCGTTGCAAGCAGCGCGATTGCCGCGGCTCTCTACGGTAGATTCCCGCCACGTCGGCCCTGCGCGCACTTCAGACCAGGCGGCATTGAAATATGATGCACCGGAATCACAGCGTCGTGCCATTGCTGCTGCAGAAAAAATCCGTGCGGTAACAGTGCCGGTAAACCTTGCAATTCCTGACGGCGACCGCCGATTCCGCGATGGATTTTATATGAACGACTACGCGGCACTGATGCGCACGATTGATGGGGCAGAGGAGACCGATATTGCCAATAACCTAAAATTGCACGACCGACAAAACTACATCAGCCGCGATGCGCTGCAGCGCCACTTGCTTGCCGCGCTCATACTTGGGCTACCAGACATGGGCAAAATATTTGCTACGACAGAAAATGGGCACGGCGGGTTGCACCTGGGAGGAGACGACATCGACTTTGCCACGGGGCCTACGAGCCTCGCAACCGACTATGCATGGCGCACAGGGAACTACACGAATGCAGTGGGTAGCAATACGCTCGCCGCACAATTCATGGCATTCGGATATGCGCATCATGCGCTCGCTCTTGCAGGGTCCCCTAAGGGTGGTGTGTATCCAACGCCAAGTGGCCACATCGGAACCGACACGCGCCCACGCGGTGCGTGGAATGGCGAGACTCCAGCAGATGGCGGTAACCCACTGATTAAAGGCTTGGTGCGCAATTCGCTGCAGGTAGCCTACAACTTCTTTGCATCAGGCAATACGAATCAGATTACCTTTGCACAAGTGGTTGCATTGCGTGACGGCAGTGCCTATAAGGGTGTTCGCGACCGAATCGCGGTAGTCGAATCCAATGGTGTACGCGTTGGCGTTGAAGTTACCCCTGCAATCGCTGCGCTTCCAAAAGGAACAGCTGTTGCTGCTACACCTGCTACTCCGGTGCGCCCTGCTGTAACAGAACCAGCAGCACGCCCTGCGGTGGTTGCTGGTGCACCGGTTGTGCAAGGGGGGTATCCACGAGGACCAGTGTTTAGCGGCTACAACTCATCTCTTGGTACGTGGAGACCGCTTAACACTGTGCGCGCAGGACAGATTGTCGAATTCGACCCGAAAGCGGGAACCAACCCAACTCAGTACATTGAAGGGATACGAAAGGCAGGAGCATTTTCCGAGTGGTACTTCGTCGGTGGAAACTGCTACATTGGTGCTGAATGCGACGCGCTAAAGAATGCAGGTGTGCAAGTCAGTAATACAGACTACTGGGATAAGGAGCAGCGAATTCTGGATACAACACATGCGGCGGTGCGCCAACGTTTTGCTGCAGAGATAGAGAAAGCACTACGAGCCGGTGCAAACTTCATCCGCATCGACAACATGCACGACCAAGAGGCAATTGGTAAGGTAAAAGTTGCGTATCCAAGACAAGATAAGGAATACCAAGTACTCCACGACGTCTTTGTTGAGGTGGATACTCGTTTGAGGAATGAAGGTGTCTACAAAAATGATCCCGGCGGCGACCGTGTCACAGGTCTCACTGCGCATAATGGTCTCGTCCATTGGGAGAACCTGATAAAGGCAGGCACCATCACGAAGCCGCCAGTTATGGCACGCCTTGAAAATGCGACACAACACAAGCCAGAAGCAGATGCGGGTGCCCGCCTAATGCAAACATACGGCATTCCTTTTGTAGGCGTTGAATTCAGGGTGGGACATGGATACAACCCGACGGCGGAAGGCATGGGTACATTTGCAAAACTTCCCGGGGTACACTCCTTAGTTATTTATGCAAATGAGGACAGTTATGTGGATGCGGGAGTGAAACTTGATGGGCCAAATTTCGCCGGTGCGACCATGCCTCTTGCGCGAAATGCAGCACCTGTGACTCCGAATGTTCGCGCGGCACCAGCTACGGTAGTCAATTTCGACACCACGCGAACCCTAGTTGCGGCAGATATCGATGCTCTACTGAAGGCAAATCCAGGACAGACCATTATTGTTGGTGGCGAAGCGTGGGGCGACAAGCCAGGCTGGGAGAAATTAGTTGCTGAAGTTCGTGCACGCCAGGCGAGAGGTGAGCCGTTGCTGCTACATTTGTACGACCCTGGTCCAGGTATTGTAAGCTTCTCAAATACAGAAGCAAAAGAATTATCTGAAAAAGCGGCTGAGGAGGAGATGGGTCTTGATGCATGGAGAGCAGGGCGCTTTGTAAATGGTGAGCCGACAGGGTGGGTTAAGTCATCTTTGAAACGAGTTGAACTATATAAACCAAACACGTTCGAGCTGGATAACCTTGACGGTTCTTATATGCGGAAAGACCCAGTAGCTTTTGTAGCTTTCTTGAGAGAAATGCAGAGCTGGTTGGATGTAAAAGGTATCAACTCAAAAATTGTACTAAAAAACCTTTCGACTGCTCAATGGGAAGCATTGGTTGCTGCCGTGCTCAAAGATAAGACTATTCGCTTGTCTCTTCTTGCAAACATTGCAATTAATGAAAGCACGCTGAATACGACAGGAGAGGAGATTGGTATCACAGAGGTGCGTACGACTGATACCAATAGCTACCCAACACCACGCGTACTTCAAGCAAAGGCAGCAGTAAACGCAACATATGTGCGTTTGGGCGGAGGAGATGCTCCAGTTATTGCTCCTGTCGCTGCAGCTCCAGTTGTTGCGGCCCCAGCCGCTCCTGCAAAAGCCGATGCGCTTGAAAAACCTGACTTCGATACGGCGAATGTGCGCGTCACCTACGCTGGCATTGGGGAAGTGCGCATGGAATACGTAGGTGAAGGAAATACTTTCAATATCACGCCGCAGGCGCTTGGTCTCTTGAGCGACGCAGGGCGAGTGAAAGTATCATTCCATATCGACGGTAGTAAGCTCACGCTCGCTGAATTTAATCAGCTCATTGACCATGCACACACTTCACGCGCTATCAACCCACGCGTGGCAGCGCAGTTGAAAGACATTCCAGGTTTTGCAGAGGAAATGAAGAAACTGAGTGGTACTGAACTGGCAGGACAAATCCCAGATTTGGTGAAGGTTACGCTGGGTACCGACAAAGATGGTTACACCGCGTTCTACGACTTCCGGTTCCCAGGGACGAATGTTGGGTTTACCATAAATCAACCAATAAACACCCACGCGGCCGAAGCGCTCCGACGGGCAATTGCTGATAAGGTGTTCCTCCCAGCAGCGATATTGGTGCGCGGACCGGAAGGGTTGGCAATCTCTGCGCCAGGGCGAGGTCTCATTAGTATTGAGATGCGGGACATGTCGATAGCTGAAAGTGTTGCGCACCAAGGCGGCTTGAAAGTAAAAAGCGTGGAAGGAAATACGGTGACCCTGGAAGATGGCACCACCCTTACTCTCAAGGAGATTGAAACCACCCCGACACGTGGCGCGGTTGCTACCGCACCGGCACCCGCTGCTGTTGCGCCAGCCCCAGTCGCCGCGACGGCGCTTACAGAAGCCGATGTCGCGTTGCTGAAACGATTCGCCGCTGCGCAGCGGGCAGTAAGTACTCCCGCAGGCGGGCAACAAGCTCTTGCGGAGTTACAGGCAATGGATGCGGCGCTTACTCAGGCAGGAATTAAAATCGCCGTATCAGCGCCAAAGCCTGAAGGTGGTGTTCCTGACTTTAAATTCACTAAAGGCGGTGTCGCAGTCGGTGCTATTGCCGCTGATGGAAGCTTTGTGCAGGCTACGGGAGTTGCAGTAACGGAAGCCACACCGCAAACGACAACCCCGATAGTGACGCCGCAGGTAGTAGTTTCCGTCGACACTCCATTTACAGCAATCCCTCATCGATTTACGGGCCCGCGTTATCAGAGACCAGACGTGAATCAAGTAATTCTGCGTTCAATGATGTATGCGTCGATGCATCTTCCTGTCGGGTACACAGTGCAGGTGACGCCAAACGGTGCGTTCCGCTCAAACCCGTCACTGTCTGGTTCTATGCACGGTGGTGGCAGGGCGGTGGACATTCAGATTTACGATGCTCAAGGACAACCGCTAGCGAACATACGCTCGCCACAGCACTTTGGTTTGTATCGCGAGTTCATGCAAAACGTGAAAGCATATCAAGATCAACTGTACCCAAATATGCGAAGTCAAGGTCGCTGGGGCGGATACTTTGTGGGAGGTGTTGCACAAGATTTAATGCACTATGACTTGCGCGGAGTGAATGAAACCGCAGCAGGAAACTGGGTACAAGGGCTTTCGAGTAACTTCGGATTTTACGGTGGCCCTGGTCAAGTTGGTAAAGGCATGGGCCCGATTGCTCAATATAAAATACCGCCAGTCGTTGCAGGTGGGGCAACCCCAGTAGTTCCTACACCTGTTGCCACTACGCCCATCAAACAGTACGTACTTGTGGACAGTAAGGGTGCTCAGGTAGGGACTCCAGTTGCCGCCGCTGGTGTAAAGCCAGGAAAGCAGGTGGTTCTTGTAGAGACTGCGGCACCAACCGGTTTGGTGGGCATCATCACTGCTGCCCGTGGGCCAAAGCGCACCACCATTGCGAGCTATGGGGTGGTTGCGCCGGCCGACTATGAGGCTCGATGGTATGCGAAAAAATCAGGAGGTACGATTGAGGCGGTAGATTTCATTGCGACACGAGGTGGTACTGTGCAAACACCTACAACGGCCGCAGCCGCGCGTGTCGCCTCGATTACAGTGTCTACACCACGCGGCACCGTGGAGGCGGGGATTATGCTCAAAGGGCGCCAGCTCTCGGGTGCAGAATACCGTGCGCTCAGCACTGCTGATCGTGCACAAGTGCAGTTTGTCTGGGTAGGGCCGCAGGGAAGTGGTGTGGGCAACATAGCGGCATACAGTGCGTACCTAAAGAGTGTGCGCAGTGGAGTTGCTCCACAAACGCCGGTCGATCTGGCGAAGGCCCCCCAGGGTGCAGTGCAGCAAGTGCCAACATTCACTGTAAGGCCCGATGGCACGATGGTACCAAACATCCCGCGCACCGCAGGAGTATTGACTGCAACCGAGCGCACAGCTGTCGACGGCTTTATCGACTATCTCTATCGAGATTTTGAACAGCAAATCATTAATCAAGACAAACAGGTTATTGGCACAAATAAGTTCACTGATCCATCACGCAGGGCGGCTCTCTTGAAAGAATTCGAAGCACGTAAAACACAGATGATAAAACTCGGCTTCGCTGTCGTTCCTCAAAGCAATATTGACAATCCAGAGGAGATAATTGGGTATGCCATTGAAAGGAGAAATGCCCCTGGAAAATATCTGTTCACTTTCTGGGACACTGACTATCCGACACGAGCAAGTATTGCCGCAAGATCTAATGGTGAGCTGGTTCTCGGAAGTGACGGGTTACTGCGCACAGGTGTACTGAAATCTCCAGTGCGAGCCCTCTTTGAAGACACCACGATAGGAGGGTACAAGTCATGGGGTATCGTGGCTGCCGCTGTACCAGTTCTTATAGCGCTACGAAAAATATTCGGGAGCATGGCAGGCTTCTTTGGGTTTGTGCCGCGCACACCAAATGCATCTGCGCCGCTTGGTGCAGCATCAGGACGTTTCATGCTTCCAGCGGGTCCGTACTTAGCTCCGGCAGTCCCACTTTCAGCGAGTGCCCGATTGGGAGGTGTGTACGCACCAACAGTTATCTCGCTGGGCGGTATGCGCATCGTGGTCCCTGCGCCACCAGGAGGTGGAGCGCGTTCAGCACGAGGTATCTATGGAGTGTGGCTCGCAGCGCTCTTGGCTCAAAATGATACACAAGATCAAGAAGCGCTCGGCGCGCTTCCCGAAAATATTGCTTCTCTTGAGGTGCCGGCAGATAGTGGAACCGCAAGGAATAATATAATCAGGCCACCAGCACAGCCAACGTGGCAAGAATTGCGAGATGTGCAAGATGCGCTTGTAGCCGGTGATGAGGATTGTGATATTAATCCTGAAACACTCGAGATGGTGACCGCTTCTGGCAAGCCGTGCTCAGACTCAAAGACTACTTTCACCGACCCAGCTAAAATCCAGCAGCCTGCACCAGGTACCACTGGCCCAGGAGAGCCGCTCGAACTCATCGCTATTACTCCGGTGGTATTCACTCCAGAAGATAAAAAAGCAATTGGCACTGCGGAAATTGGTCCCGATGGTAACGTGGTGGTGAAAAAAGAAGTGCAGGTAGCAATTCCCGATACTACACCGGCCCCAGCCCCTGGTGATGTGCCGCCACCAGGAAGAGTACCGCCAGGAGATGGAAATCGATTCCCAACCACAAATCCACTCGACAAATTGCGCGACATGATGGGCGGCGGCCAGCCAAAAGGTGGCGCAGGAGGTGGGGCACCAGGTGGAGCGCCAACGGCCTCTCCACAGCCTCCCGTTACGGCTAGCACAACCCCAGCAACGACCACGAAGCCAACGGTCACGCGACTCTCGTGCAAGCCAACGACTCTGCTTGGTAGTGGCACAACGACGGTGGCGTGGGGTTGTTCAGCGGGGACTGAAGCGTCGGTAGGTATCGGTTTCTCAACCAGCGGCAGTACATCAGGGACAACAACGGTACCAATTAACGCATCTGGTGCAACGGTTGGTGTGCAGTGTATCGGCAAGGATGGAGTACGCAGTGAACCAAAACAATGCGCGGTGTATACGGTGGAGGTAAAAACAGCGCTCGTCGCAACACCTTCTGAAGTAGACCGAGGAGCAACGACGACCATCGGCTGGGTTACTGTCGGTACAACCAATTGCACACTGTATGGCCCAGGGGCAAGCTTGCGTGGTGGCGGCAGCAACAACACCGTGAAGATTCCAAATATGCAGAAGAGCACACGCTTCCGATTGGCCTGTGGTACTGCTGCCGGCGTCCCAATCGTGCGCGAAATACTGGTGAGTGTGAAAGGGTATACAGGAGCGATCCAAGAGGCGAATGTGCCCGAGCAACCACAGGTAATCCCGTCGCTTTACTATGGTGATGCTGGTACTGATGCAGGCTTGTTCCCACTAGACAATACCGATGGTAACACCACTACAAACAACAACCCTTCCAACAATACAAACTCAGGACCGAGCGGGGTGGATCAGAATGGTAATCCCGTAACACTGTGCGACCCTGCTCTTGGCCTGCAGCGATTCACCGCGTGTCTATTGGGACGCTGACGTGTAAGAGGTAATGAGAGTGCGGTGCTGTATTGAAAACTAAACACACAGGCGGCTCGCATAGCGAGCCGCCTGTGTGTCTGCGTGGCTGTATTTTTTCTAACACCTAAAACCTCGAACCTGTCACCTTGCATTTTTGCATTTCCTAACACCTGCAACCTATCACCTCATACCTGCTCTAGAATCCAAGCATCTCCATAATCTTGTATGGCAGCGGCTCTTCAAGCTCGCGCTCCTCAACGTGCGCACGCAACTCGGCACGCACTTCCTCAACAGCATCGTCCGGAAGAGGGATAACCACATCAGGAGTGAGGAAGCGTGGCGTGTCGATGAGGAGCGTTGGATGCTCGTCTTCGGTAATCCAAAATGCTTTCATATCAGAAAAAGGGTAGAGCTCGTTTTCAATCATTAACCCTTTTTCAACAAAACGAAAAACCACGGTGCGCGGTGGGTGGTGCGCCATGAGACCGAGTGTGATACCCGCCACGAGAATAAGTACGCCAAACAGTATGTTTCCAAAAAGAAGTGAGGTGAGTGCGCTTGATACGGATACGATGCCGAGTGCCCAATACCAGTCGCGCGTGCGTTCAATGTGCAAGTGCTCGTGGCCTTCCCAGGAGAGGGTGGTGGGATTCATACAGTTATAAGCAATTGTAGTATGGCGCAGGCGTCGTCTCAATACTATGATGGGTACATGCAGTACGTTCGCGAAGCTGGCCGAAGCAGAAAGGTGCGTGTGGTAACGATTGGCGGCGGTACGGGCCACTTCGTTTTACTTTCAGGATTGAAAAAACATCTACTTGATTTGGCCGCTATTGTATCGATGGCAGATGATGGTGGATCGACAGGTGTTCTGCGCGACGAGATGGGCGTGCTCCCACCGGGCGACGTGCGCCAGTGCCTTGCGGCACTTTCTCAGGAAACAAAAATACTACGTGAACTTTTTTCCTACCGCTTTTCAGTAGGGGGCATGCGCGGGCACTCCTTTGGTAATATTTTTCTTGCAGCGCTCGAAAAAGTATCAGGATCGTTTTCAGCTGCCGTAAAAGAAGCAGGTCGCGTGCTCGCCATTGCGGGCGAGGTGATTCCCGTTACGGAAGGGGACATGCGCCTGGTCATCCACCTCAATGACGGCACCAAACTCTCAGGAGAGAAATTTCTTGATGCAGACGAGCGTTTGAGGCAGGTGGGCGTGGCAAATATTTCACTGCTCAATCCGGTCATGGCCACACCACTCGCTGTTGAAAAAATTCATGCAGCAGACGTGATTTGTCTTGGGCCAGGCGATTTGTATGGCAGCGTGTTGCCGCCACTTTTGGTGCCGCAAATCGCTACTGCCATTCGTGACAGCCATGCGCTAGTTATTTATACAGCGAATCTCACCAATAAACACGGGCAGACCGACGAATTCACTGCCGATGACTATGTACGTGCTATCCACCGCTATTTAGGTGCGCATCGCATTGGTGTCGTCTTGTGCAACAGCGAACCACCCGCAGCGCATTTGCTGGCCCGCTACGAGGCACAAGAAGGAAAAAATATGATGGTGGCCTGCAAGCCAGTAGAAGGGGGCGGGTATGAATTACTCAGTGCACCCATTCTTTCACAGGAGACGATTATTTCGAAACCACAAGATGCGCTCGATACGCGGCGCTCGTTTATACGCCACGACAGTACGCGTCTCGCTTCCGCCTTGATGCACATTATCGACGAGAAGTTTTCTGCTCCGCACTAAGCATCCCACCACCGGTGAGGGCGAGGCCAAGAAGTGCAAAAGCGAGTCCCCAGTCACGCACTGCAACGGCGGTGTAGCCCAGGGAGTAGGCAATCATGACCAGGTGTAGTCCCATAATGAGTGCTGCGGCGCGGACAAATACGCCTAAGAAAAGGAGTGTGCCCAGCGCGATTTCTGCGCTTCCGTTGAGGAGTACCCAGGTCTGCGCACCCACGTGTGACAAAGTGAGTATTTCCTCGGGTATGTAGCCGGTCCAATCTTGGGGGGAGAGGAGTTGTTGTGCACCAAACCAGATCAGGACCCCGCTCAGTCCTACTCGGATCACTAAAAGACCCAAACCAACTGAGTCGATTTGTATGCTCAAAAACTTATTCAGCATAGGTACCTTTCTTTACTCCCTCGCGCTCAAGTCTTTTGTCTTTGCTGCGCCCATGCTGTCCACTAAATGCAGCAGTGAATTCTTCCTCGGTCCCACAGTAGGGGGCAATTGATGCTGCAGAGCCTGGGTGGCGAGGGAGCCATGCGCTTATGTCGTATACAACACCGTTGTATGCCACCCAGCAATCCGCTTGTGTTTTATGTGCTGCAAGTGAGTCTTTCGTCACGTTGCCCGCAGCTCCGGTGGTGCCAACTACGGGCGCGTCAGTGCCAAAAGGTGCAGTTGACGACGCAGTAACGGGGGTTTCTAACGGAGGAGTCACCACATCTGGCTCGGGAGCGTTTGCTGTCTGTGCATAAAAGAAGAGACCTCCAGCAAGTAATACAACCACGAGTGCGACGATATAGTGCTGTTTCATATAGGAATATAGTAGCATTAATTGTAAAACTGTTCTGTGGAGGGGTGAGTTCGTCCCGGAATCGTGGACTTTTGTTTCGGCCTGCGGCCTCACAAAAATCTCGCGTTCCTGGACGGCCGCTCGAATTTTTTCTCCACAGTAGCTACGAAAAAATATACTCCGCGGCTTCGAATCTCACGCGCAAGATGCGCAGGCACCTTGCTCCCTCCGCCAACAAAATATGCCCCTTTCGGGGCTATTTTGTCTTGGCGGAAGTGGCTGGATGTCTTGGGAACTGTTGATTGGCAGCAAGTGAACAAGGATTTTCAATACTCTGGGGTTATTTCTTATTTTACAACCACGACTATTTCTTCCGTCTGAACAAATGACGCTCCTTTACGTCTGAACCATCGGAGTGTTTTCCGTCCATTCCCGTAAAGTTCAATATCACTTCCTCGTAGCGCATAAACTCACTTTTTATCCAATGTGCTACCACATCTGCTTGCTTTGCTATCTCGATAGCAATATCAGTAACAGTGCTGAACGGAACACTCGGCACTGATTTTACATCCGTTTCAACACCAATCGCTTTCCCAATTGTGCGTGCTACATCAAGACCCTCATTTGCATTTCTGGTTTCAAAGTAGCGGCTCAGAGCATTACGGTAGCGTATACCTATTTCTCCTCCTTGATTTCGAAATGCTTGGTATTGAGCCAAAAAGCCATCAACTTTTGCAGAAAGTTCTGTTGCAAGTGATTTCGAAGTTTCATTTCCTCTTCTTGTTGCATCTTGCGCGATAGAGTTGAGATAGATTTTGAGCGCACTACATCTGTCGTCAATGCTACGCATACCTTTCGGTATGCCCGCCGTATCCTCTTCAATAGTGCCGTGAAGCAATCTCTCGTATGCGTATCGTTCTTCTTTTGACAGAAGCATATCTTCAATACGATTGACATCAGCCGATGGCAGACCAAGCCCTCTTTCCTTCGGTTCTGACTTGATGCGAGCGTATGTACGTTCAACTTCTGCTGATACTTGCGGGATTCGTGCACGAACCTTTTGCTCGAAACTACCTTTTGCTTCTTGTGCCTCCGCGCCTTCTATTTTTAGTCCAGCACTCATTGCTCCTATGGCGGCTGCGCCTTGCACACCTCTACGCAATACATCTCTTCTTGATAATGGTGATGGTTGACCTTCTTGCATATAGCAATAGTTTACTATATTCCTCAAAAAATAGTAAACTATTGTCAACATATGAAATCCACAAAATGCAAGCTCATATACGACAAAGACACAGAAGAAGTAGCTGCTTTTGAGTACATCAACAAAGACCTCGATTTTTTGTTGCTCTTACTACTCAAAGAAGCCCGCGCCGATGGTAATACACGCCTCAACTTCGGCTGGTTTTTCAAAGGAAACTACTGGCATCAAGAAGACATTCGCGATGAACTTTTGGACACAAATGACCACTATTCCATACCAGATATGGTCTACTCGCAGTTGATACACATACTTCATAGCGCACGTCTCGGTAACGTAACCCAAGTCGGCATCGACAACACTCGCGACGCGCTTCACGATGTCCTTGTTGAGGTAGCAAAAATAGGAAAAGAGAACGCGCAGCAAGAAGTCGAAATGTTCGTCGAGAGTATCGAAAACATTTGCGAATACGAAAAAATTGCAACTGAAAAAAGATGGAAAGAAGCGTTGAAAATCAAAGACGGCAGCGAGCGCGCCCAGGACTATGCCGAACGCGATTACTCTGTTTCTTTCGAGTATGACGAGCCAAGAACACTCAAAAAAATCCAGTCAATACTGGTTGATGTGCCGCAACACATTTTTCTTGATGTAGTGTACGATGATTTTGCCTTCAAAAAACTCGACCAGAGCATCGCAGACTACTTTGTGCAGTTCGAGAAAGACCAGCTGCTCGATAATCTTCCGCGCTACCTTACGAAGCGTCCGTATTTCGCACAGCAGCTTGAAGCGTTTGCAAAATACATACAAAATCTTCCGCATATAGGAAACGTCGCAAACATTCCGTTCGGTATTCTCAACGAGCGAGGATTTGAAGCAGTAAAAATGCTCGCATATTTGCAACACACAAATGCACTCACTATCCGCTGGCTCGACGAGCAATCGTGGAAAGTTGAGTTCTCTCGTATGCCCGTTATCCCCAATACACTACTCGGGAAAGAAGTCCCGCAGACACCCGAAATATCAGACAAAAATCAGATTATCTTACATTTCGACCCGACGAAATCACGGCTCAACATTGGCACGACAGAGCTGCATATCACACGAAATACAGATGCCTACCACATCTTTCGCATTATGTTTGAGAACGAAAAAGAGCTCGCGCAAGAGTGGTTTTTCTCTGATTTTGCCGAACGCATCGACAAAGCAACGCACGACCCAGACAAGAAATATCACAACGCCATCAGCCACATCAAACGACGTATTTACGAAGCGACCAAACTTGCAGATGTACTCATAACGACCTCGCACTCCGTAACCATCAACCCCAAATACATCAGATAAAAGTAAGCCAAAGTAAGAGGCGTATTTGAGAGCATAGGTGCACAACCGCACAACGGTTGCCCTATGGTCGAAAAAGCTGACACACCAGTTGCACTCCCTATCGAAACTGAATGGGACTTGCAAACGCTCGCACTCGATGAGCGACAAAATGTCGTCGGCTTTTTCAGCATACTCCTTGCGGTCGACAAGCGAGAAAATCCACATCTCTACACTCACAATGCTCGACACCGTGATACTCAAAATACCGAGAGGATTACTGATGAAATGTATGACAAGTTATTGCACGACTACAAATCCAAACAAGCAGAATTGACCGAGCAAATGCAAGCACACGACAATGCCGACGAGCACTTCTATGTGACCGCAAATATGACACTACGCTTGGCAAAACGAGCAAAGCAACTATTTGAAAGTTCGCAACCAGAAGAAAAACGCCAACTTTTGAGTTTCCTACTTGCGAACTCGACGCTGCACGAAAAAAACCTAACATTTACAATGCGTTCTCCATTCAATGTGGTCTTTTCACAGACCCATCGTACAACTGTGCGG
>CALRGX010000014.1 GCA_943358385.1 Parcubacteria group bacterium
CGGATAAGCTTGAAGCAGCACTGCGTGATGCGCGCAAAACATTCGAAGCAACTGAGGGCCTGTATCACGAAAAAGGCGTGCATCAAGGAAAAATGAAGGGAATGCATGAGACCACGGCAAAACGCCTGGCGCGCACCGAAGAGCTGTTGGTGGTCTACCGCGCGTACCAAGAGGCGCTCCGTGAAAAGCGCCTCTATGATTTCGATGACATGATTGTAGAAGCAGTCTCGGCACTCGAAAACAACCCTGAGCTGCTACTGCGTGTGCAGGAAGAGTATCACTATCTCTTGGCAGACGAACATCAAGACGCCAACACCGCACAAAATCGTTTGCTCGAACTTTTGGCATCTTTTCACGAACGGCCAAACATATTCGTGGTGGGAGATGAGAAGCAGGCCATTTTTAGATTCCAAGGAGCGACACTCGACAACTTCTTCTATTTCAAAAAGCTCTACCCTGACGCGGTCTTGATCCCGCTTACTGAAGGCTATCGTTCTGGGCAAAAGATTTTGGATGTGTCCCACAGTATGATTCAGAAGGATGGCGTAGAGGGGCGTGTCCCGCTCACGTCGAAAGCTGGCGTGATGCACGACCTTGTTTCGATACATGCCCTTGGGTCAGTGGAGGCTGAACGTGCATTTGTGGTAGAGAGCGTGCGTGCACATATTGCCGACGGGGTGGAACCATCGGAAATTGCAGTCTTGTATCGCACCAATGGAGAGGCCGAGCAATGGGTGCGGGCCTTTGAAGACCGCGGCGTCTTTGTATCAGTGGAATCAGAACAAAATGCACTCAAGGATCCTGATATTCGCAAGTTTCTTGTCTACCTCACCGGTATCGCGCGCTTGGGTGACGACACCAGTATGAGTGAGCTTTTGCACGTGCCCTTTTCGGGTGTCGAACCGCTTGATGCGTATAAAATCATTCACCACGCACGACGGTCGCGTCGCGCGGTCGCCGAGATACTGGGGAACCGAAATCTTCTCAGTGAGGCGCAGGTAGAAAAGCCCGATGCAGCAATGGCGCTGTACGAGCGGCTCGTGCGTTTTGCAAAGACTCCGGGCTCGGTCCCGACCGTCATAGGCGACATCATTCGCGACTCCGGCTACCTCGTGCACATTCTGAATTCGTCGAGAGCGGTCGAATTGATTGAAAAACTAGCAGGTTTTACACGTGACGTGGAAAAGCTATCAATTGGACAAGCAGACTACACGCTGCCGAAACTATTGGCGCACCTACTACTTTTAGATGAGTATCGCATTCCCATTACAAAGGAAATACGTGCAGCACCGCGCAAAGGTGCGGTGCGACTGATGACCGCACACAAATCCAAAGGGCTTGAATTTGATTACGTGCACATCGTTAATGTGGTTGATGGGCACTGGGGCGGTAGGCGTACACGCGAGTACTTTGCGCTCCCGACTGGAGGCGTCGATGGTGATGATAACGACGAGCGCCGCCTTCTGTATGTGGCACTCACACGTGCGCGCGTGGGAGTATCGCTTTCTTATGCAATGGAGAAAGATGGTAAAGGGTGTCTCCCGACGCGTTTTATCGAAGAAATGGACCAAGCACTCCTCAGTAGCGAAGTACATGAGGGGAAGCACGACCATGGTGCCGATTTAGCTCGCAAGCCTGCACAGGCACAGGTATCGCTCCCAGACAAAGTATTTTTGAACGAGCTGTTTCTCGAGCAGGGACTTTCGGTGACGGCACTGAACAATTACCTCAGCTGCCCGTGGCGCTACTTCTATAGCAACCTCATCCGAATTCCGATGGCTCCCACGAATGCGCTCTTGTACGGCAACGCAGTCGACCGTGCGCTGAAACGGTTTTTCGAAAAATATCGTGATGATGGAGCGAAAGATATGGAGGTGCTCCTCTCGCTCTACCGTGAATCGGTGCTGCGACAGCCGCTGCCTGGTGAAGAAATTGTAGCGATGGAAAAGCGCGGTGTGGAGCATCTCGCGGCCTGGTTTAGTGAGTGGCAGCATACTTTTGTACGCGAGACCTTGAGTGGTTACTCAGTGCGCACTGAACTTTCCTTACAGGGAGATCTACCGAAGGTACTTTTGCGCGGCGAGCTGGATAAAGTGGAATTTCTACCGGATGGCTCTGTGCGTGTGGTTGACTATAAAACAGGGAAGCCCAAAAGTAGGAATGCCATCATGGGTAACACCAAGACTGATGATGGTGAGTATTTCCGCCAACTCACGTTCTACAAACTCCTTCTGTCGCTCGAAGGTAAGTACCGTATGCATGACGCGATGCTTGATTTTATCCAGCCTGATGAGCGCAAAAAAATGCACCGAGAAATGTTTCAAAACGACGAGCTTGATGTCGATGCGCTCATTAAAGAAATCGATACTGCCGCACAAGAGATCTGGTCACTTAGTTTCTGGGAGCGTACCTGTGAGGAGGATGACTGTCGCTATTGCTCGTTGCGCAAGATGATGCAATAGTGCCCGCGGAAGGTGCAGCAACAGAGAAGGGGACGCAATGCTTTATTCGATCAATCCAGATCTGGCGGCAGCGCTCGCCTGTGTGGTGTTCGTTTTGGGGCTCGTGTGGCTTTTCAAGACAGCAGTGTACCAAGATGAGTGCTCGCCGCGCACACTCGTTAGTGCTGCGGTCATCACCACGACGACACTCACTATGAGATTGTGGGTGAACGTGCTCGAGTATCTTTCACCGATAATCTACGCACTGTTCATCGTTATTGTGTTCACCGCACTCAAACGCATGCCGGTACCACGTCGTGTCGCTCGCTTTTTGAAGCTCTGAAAGCTCATGCGCGCGTATACGCAAAACGCCCCGACAGAGTCGGGGCGTTTTACTTTGGGCGCGTATTTACTCTGCAAGGAGCGTGTCAATCATTCCTTTTACGACCTCGTAGGGCTGAGCGCCTTCGATAGGCATCTGCTCATCTCCCATGATGACGATTGAGTGCGGTGTGCCGCGGCCACCTGCTGCTACTACCTCTGCGGTGTCTTTATCAACGCGCGCTTTGTGGCGACCACTCGAGAGGCAGGCGTTAAATTTAGCTACGTCAAGGCCGGCAAATGCGGCAATCTTTGGGAGTTCCGCAGCGTCGAGGCCGTCGTTGGCTGGGGTTACTTCGTAGATACGATCGGTGTACTTCCAAAAAGCGTCGTTCCCACCCAGCTCTGCCGCACATTCAAGAGCCTGTGCTTCCATGGGTGCCTTAGAGTGCAACTGTTCTAGCGGGAAGTTTCGGTACACCCATGCTACGTCTCCTTTCGTGCCGTATTCATCAATAATACGCTTCATGGTCTCGTGGAAGCGCTTACAGAATGGGCATTCCGTGTCCGAGTATTCTACGATAATTATCTTTGCGTTTGGATTACCGCGGATATGGTCGTCTGCCTGTGGGCCGCGCACTTTTTCAAGTACGGTAGGCTCTGGCGTTGCTCCCGGTGCAGCTGCCACAGGTTTGCTACTGTTAACGAAGTACAGAGAAGCGGCAATGAGGCCTCCGGCAATGACAATTGCAATCGGTACCGCAAGCTTTTGAAGTGTGTCCATAATAGTGATGAATCTCAACAGTTACTACATCGTGATTAATAGTGCTACGATTGTACCACGCGCAAAAGCTGCGCAACTATGACAACATTTGACGCCATTATTCTTGGAATCGTGCAAGGACTCACTGAATTTCTCCCCATTTCTTCCTCGGGACATCTTATTATTGCCCGGGAAGTATTTGGGATTACGACCGAAGGCGGGCTCGCCTTTGATGCGGTATTACAGTGTGCAACAGCTCTTGCCATCGTCCTCTACTTTTGGCGCGACTTATATAGACTCGCGTGCGGCACACTTGCTCGCGAGCGAGAAGCTCTCTTTGAGGTGCTCTATCTGGCGGTGGCGACCGTACCAGCCGTTCTTTTAGGAATTCTTCTTGAAGGAGCTATGGAAACAGTATTCCGCAGTGTGGCATTGGTGGCCGGAACGCTGGTTGTGGGTTCGCTTATCATGGCTGGAATCGAGTGGGTAGTGCGCGTGCAGGCACGTTCAGAATTGACGGTGCCGCGGGCCATAGGCATCGGCTTCTTTCAAGCGCTCGCGCTGGTGCCGGGGATGAGCCGTTCGGGGATGACTATTGTAGGCGGTATGCTTGCAGGCCTTTCGCGCGAAGCAGCAACACGCTTCGCCTTCTTACTGGGTATTCCGGTCTTGCTCGGGTCAGGACTCAAAAAAATTATGGACATTGCACAGGGCACCGATTCAGCAGGAGCACTCGTGCCACTGGTGGCTGGTGGGGCCGTGGCATTCGTGGTGGGACTCCTCGTCATCCACTTCCTTTTGAAATTTTTACGCACGCATACGCTCATGCCGTTTGTGTGGTATCGCCTCGCCTTGGCAGCCTTCCTCTTCCTGAGTGTTGTATGATTCGCGGGAGATATTCCTAATTGTGCAGGAGGGTGCATGGATAGTAGCTATCGGCTGCTGCAAATTCGCCTGATGGCAGCTCAGAAGAAGCATGGCATGTCACCGCATGAGCAGGCGATATCATGGGACGACGGTGGACTGGGTGCACATTTTGCAGAGTGCCGTCAGGTTATGGCAGATGCGGCAGCACAGGGGTTGGATGATGAGGCACTCCTGGTGCTTTTTATGCGGCTCAAAGAAGCACGAGACGCAAGTGACAGGGGATAGGCCCCGCCGTGCATGCACGGCGGGGTTCTCTTGTGTCGCTAAAATCCCAACGTATGGGTAAGTGCCCCTGTGTTGACCTTGAGCCAATCGGCAGTTTTTAGCTGCACCTCTTTCACTTTGCTGAGTTCTTTGTACCGGAGGCTTTTATTTTTTAGGGCGTAGTCAAATATTTTTCTGGTGATGGCGACGTCTTGAATGCAGTAGTCGCGTACTTCCTGGACTTTTCCTTCGCGCCACCATTTGATGGACTGCAGCCCATGAGCCGATTTATTTTCTCCCAACGTTCCTTCGGCAACGGCATCGAGCTTAATGCGGCGGCCAAGCGACAAGTGAATTTCTTTTAAGAGATCGAGTGACTTTATGCGGGCAAGATCGCCTGGGTAGTATTTGTTCAACAGGGGAATATCAAAATGATCTGAATTGTAGCCAACGAGAATGTCTGCTTCTTCGAGAATTTTCCACAAACGCGGAAGGTCGTGTATGAGAAATGAATCAAACTCGTTGGTCTTTGAGTCGTGGATGGCGATAATGGCGAGGTCGAGTGCAGCGGGGTCAGAGGAGCCAACTTCTGAAAAAATATTCGAGGTCTCAATATCAAAAGTAATGATGCGCGGTTCGGTTTTCGGCATGGTGGCAAGTATACCTGATGCGATGCGTGTGCGCCGTGGAAAACAAGGACCCGCGAAAGCAAAGCTTTCGCGGGTTGGCTCACTGCAGATAGGCGACCGCAGCACCACAGACGCCGCCCAAGACGATCATCGATCGTGCATAGGCATTGTTGTGGATGAGCGAGAAGACGTTGGTGAACGTCACCACGCTGTAGGCAAACACGAGTGCGCCCGCAGCACCACTTCCCAGGAGTGCGCCGTAGAGGAGGGGGTTCATGTGCATCCTTTCTGTTTCCCTCCAGCCATTCTGGATTATACCATTTTTAGAAAAAAGTACAAGACGCGGACCAACGGTCCGCGTCTTGTATTGGGTATATGGTCGTTAGCCGAGTGCGGAGAAGAGGTGATCGGCAATGTGCTCGGCAGAGAGAGTGTGCTCGGTGCCGTTACTTAGCTGCTTCAGCGTGTACATGCCGGAGTCGCGCTCGCGCTCGCCTACGCCAATGATGAAAGGAATACTCATCTTGTCTGCTTGCTTAATTTGGTCGCCGATTTTCTTTCCAGAAAGGTTCACTGATACAGCGACGTCTTTGTGGCGCAATTCTTGCGCCAAGGTGAGTGCGTGCTTGAGTGATGTGGCATCCATGGGGCACAGCATTAATTCTGTTGCAGGGCGGTAGTTGGGCAAGAGGTCGTGGCTTTCAAGGAAATCGCGTGCAGTGACGTCACCCATACCGAAACCAATGCCCGTGATTGGCTCGCCACCAAAAAGCTCGGTGAGGTTGTCGTAGCGGCCGCCTCCAAAAAGAGAACGACGATTCTCAGGTGCAGTGTCAAACACTTCAAACACGACACCGGTGTAGTAATCGAACCCACGCACAATCGAGGTGTCCACCGTCACGTTGCCTACGCCCATGCTGTATAGGAGAGAACGCAATGATTCCAAGTGGGCACTTGATGCGGCTTTGGCGAATCCATCCAACAGATGCGTCGCCTGGTTGCTAGAGACGAGTTCGAAAAGTTTTGCGTCGAAATCATCAATTTTTGATTTTCGATCTAATAGCTGCATGACGTTTTTCGTCTGTTCGTCGGTCAAATCTGCGCCTTTGAAAAGCTCGGTGAGCATGCGGCGGTCGTTGATGCGGATCTCAAAATCGTTTTCAGTTGCACCCATTTCAATCATCACGGCATGGGCGAGGGCGATAATCTCTGCCTCTGCTTCTATGCCAGGAGCACCAAAAATGTCGGCATTCAACTGCCAGAAGTCACGCACGCGGCCGCGCTGCGGCCGCTCGTAGCGGAAGCAGTTGGGAATCGAGTACCAGCGCAATGGGAAAGTGAGGTCGTGGCGCTTGCCGGCAACCATACGTGCCACAGTAGGGGTCATTTCAGGGCGCAGGGTTACCTCGCGCTCGCCGCGGTCTACAAAAGTGTAGGTCTGCTCGTTTACAATTTCGTCGGAGTTTTTGCTGCGGTAGAGTTCCGATGGTTCCATAACGCTCGCGCCATAGGCTTCAAAGCCAAATTTCTCGCAGGCAGTCTTCATCGCCTCGAAAAGGTATTCCTGAATAAATTCATCCTCTGGATAAAAATCGCGCACGCCTTTGTACGGCTCGGTGGAGAGTGTGTCTTTTGACATACCGCGATTGTACACTTTTTAGCTGTTTTTTCTAGCTATGCCCCTGTCTCCTCATCCGTTATAGAGCGTGAATCAAATGACACGAGCTTGCGCTCCTTGGTTTCGCGATCCACCTCATTCAGTACCAATTGCTTTACGTGATCAGGTGCGGGGATGCCTCTGATTTCCAAATCATCGGTAACCGCTCCCGCTGATTGAATACGCAAGGTGCCGAAATTCAGCATGGTCTCAATGAAGTTCTTGAACGTGACGGTGGCGTCTTGGATGCGCTCGATTCTGAGGGTGGTTATTTCTCGGGAAAAGAGCGTGACCTGCTCGATGTACATGATGCGCTTGTTGGTGACAATCCATATGTCGAGGTAGTAGCGCGTCCAAATTTCCGCGAGCGCGACACAACACAATGCCACCCACAATGCACTAAAAAAGACGACGAGCGAAGTCGCCGTGGCGACTCCATTCGGAAGCGCGATAACCACGGCAAACGCGAGGATGACCGGCCCTAGTGCCGCCAAAACGGTTCCAAGAATCGCGGTCATGAGGACAAACCAGTGTTTGCGCACGGAAGCGATGATATGTTCGTCTGGTTGTTGGTCAAAAAGGTGCGACATATATTTATAGTGCGACGGTGAGGAGGGCACCGAGCATAACGCTAAAGAGAAACGCTCCGGCGCTTCCATACAAAAGAATAGCCAAGGTGGCAGTGGCGACGCTTCCGCTCCAGCGCACCCAATGGTAAGCGAGCACGATGCCATAGCCCACATACAGAAGCGCGGACATGAGAAAGACAATCCAGAGGAGCGTGACAAAGCTCATGGGCACAGTATGGCATAGCCGCGGCATCCTGGCAGCTGATCACTGTGCCCGCACACATTACGCCGCGAAGGGGGTAATGTGTGCGGGCATGCTATATTCTGCGCGTGAACGACGCTCGGCTACAGAAGGTGCGACGCATGGCAGAAGGGCGTCTTTCAGGGCTACGCCTAGTGATAGAAGATGTGCACGACCCGCACAACGCGGCAGCCATCATGCGCACCTGCGATGCGCTGGGTATTCAAGACGTATGGTTTGTGTTTGTGCAGGAGAAAGCATATAACCCCCGTCGCGTGGGAAAGAGCTCGTCGAGCTCGGCCAATAAATGGCTTTCATTTCGCACCTGCAAGAGCGTCGCTGAATGCATCGCCGCACTTAAAGAAGAAAGGTACACCTCCATTGGTACGGTACTGAAAGACGCAGATGCGTCGACCGAGGGCTATGATTTTTTGCAGCATGAAAAGATTGCGCTGTGGTTCGGGAACGAACATCGTGGGCTTTCAGAAGAGGCGCTCGCCCATATGGATGTGCGCATGAATATGCCCATGCGCGGGATGGTGGAGAGTTTGAATGTCTCGGTTGCTGCGGCGCTTTTTCTCGCCACTATTGCGCAAGGTTGGCGAGGAGCAGGGCGCACGCTGGATGCTGGCGCAGTACAGACCCTTGTGGAAGAGCTCTCGGGAAGGTAAAACTAACCGGTGCAATATCCACAACGACATTTGATAGTGAAGCAGACCCGCTACGGCGCGGGCAAAGGTTTGTTTGCCGGTGAAGCGCTGAAGCGCGGCGATTTTATTATTGAGTACGTCGGGAAGAAAATTCCCAACTCGATCGCGGATGATTTGGGCACACGATATCTCTTTGATCTGGAAAACGGCTTTACGATTGACGGTTCTCCCATGTCTAATACGGCGCGCTGGATTAATCACTCCTGCGAGCCGAATGTAGAAGCAGAGCTCGATGAGAAGGAGGAAAAAATCCGGATCCTCGCGATGCACGATATCGAACCCGGTGAAGAGCTTACGATTGATTATGGCGACGAATATGTAAAGGATTTCATCACCCCGCACGGCTGCAAATGCAAGAAATGTACTGCGGAGAGAGAAGCGAATACTGCGCCTGTGGGAGCCTAAGAGGCGTAATTGGCGTAATGGGGTCAGCCACGTCATCAATCGTGCAAACGGGCGTGGTAACGGGGTCAGCCACAATAACCAGCTAAAGTTCGTTGTACAATATATTCCACGGCCCGACCTCCCCGTGTTGATGCTGGCGATCACGTGTACCACGTCATCAATCGTGCAAACGGGCGATTGAAAATCTTTGATTCGCGAGAGCTGTACAAAGATTTCGAGAATTTGCTAAACGAAATGCGAGAAACGTATGAAATGCGTATTCTTGCGTACATCATCATGCCCAACCACTGGCACCTCCTGCTATATCCCACACACGATGGTCATCTTTCAAATATTTAAAGATAGAATGGTGGCTGACCCCAATACTCCCAATACTCAATACTCGGCTGTAAATGCAAGAAATGTACTGCGGAGCGAGAGGCGAGTGCTGTACAAACAGTTGCGTGATGCGGCGAAAATTTGCTTTGCTATACTTTTCCCATGACTACCAAAAAACAGGGGGCAAAGTATGTGGACGGGTTTGTACTGGTCGTTCCCAAAAAGAACGTAGTGGCATACAAGAAGATGGCAAAGGAGGCGAAAGAGGTGTGGGTGAAGTTTGGAGCACTCGACTATAAAGAATGCATGGGCGAAGATTTGAACCCAAAGCAGCCAGAAGGGAGCCCGGCGCTACCACTTGCATTTGCGTCCATCGTGAAAGCTGGGCCGGAAGACACAGTATGGTTTTCGTACATCACGTTCAAAAACAAAACGCACCGTACTCAGGTGAATAAGAAGGTGATGGCGCACTTTGATAAAAAGTACAAAGGCAAGGAAGACACACCGATGCCCTTTGATATGAATCGCATGGCCTACGGCGGCTTTTCGGTGCAGGTTGGCTAATGTACATGGGCGCGTAGGAGTCGTGGTCTGTATGGCAAGAGTGCCGTGAGTGTTCGATGGAACATGCCGCTACGAAGTAGCGGCATGTGTAGTATCTGGTGCGGTGTGTACTCGCACCACGGCGATGATGGTGAAATCGGGATGTAAATAGCGACGGGTCACGTATGCGGCAACTGCGTGCGGATTTCCCACATCGACACCACGACCCTGCCAGACGCGGCGAAAGGTGTACCAGGTGCGACGCTGTAGCCTGGTCATGTGCGGCAGCACGGTGTCGTGGGTCTGTGAGTCGTTGCTGTGATCCGGAAATTGAGTACCTACGCGCATTGCTACAAACTGCCACGCCGGGAACACATGCCAGGCATTCAGTTGCCGTGCGGCACTCGTGGGATACATGTGATTTACCAAGCGATGCCACGCATCATGCTCCCAGCGTGGAAGAATGATGATATTTTCTCTGCAGGTAATACCACCCCAGCGTCGCGGGCAGCGATGATGGCGTGTTTTTTGGTGCCACTGCAGGCGTTGGCCTTTTTTCATCGAACGCTCCTTTTCTGCATTGAGCGTAGCATGCCTGGGGCACGCGCTTGCCTGTGTATAATGGTCCTATTACACGCTAACGCGACTCTATGAACGACTTACGAGGAAAAAAGTGGATCCGTATCACCGTCATTGTGGTACTCCTCATTATTGCTATCTATCTGTATCTCACGATCTAATATGGTAGACGACAAACTACAGAAGGCGGCAGACGACATCATGAAGCGGGCGACCGATTTTAAAGGCCCGGCACCACGAAAGTTTTCGAAAGGTATTCTAGGTATCGTCATCGTGCTCTTGCTCGGAGCATTGGGTATGGAGGTAACCAACAACGACTGGGACTTGGGCGCGCTACTGGCAGGTGAAGGATTCCAGGGTGCAAAAGTGTTGCGTGACGCAAATGGGAATATTAATTTCGATGGAGTCTCGTCCGCGATTGCATCGTGCGAATCCAATACGTATAACTGCAGCGACTTCCTCTACCAAGCACAAGCGCAGGATGTGATGGAGCGCTGTGGCGGGGCAGGCAAAGACATCAATGGGTTGGATGGCGACAAGGATGGTATGGCATGCGAAGAATTGCCGAAAGGGGAGTAGAAACGAAAAGGAACGATTGGCACAAAAACAAAAGACCTCTCGCGAGGTCTTTTGTTTTTGCAACAAAGAAACTTTGAAAACTATTTTTTCTTTGGAGCTACAGCAGCAGGCTTCACTGGCTTTGAGAGGTCAACAATCTCAGCTTTCGCTGCGATCGCACCCAACTTCTTTGCCGTTGATTTTGCTGTTGCCATCGATTCATACGCTTCAGAAGCAGCGATTGGCTCGCCGTTTGCTGAGAGGACGCGGAATCGGAACTTACCTGCCTTATCGGCGTAGAGTTCAATCTTTGGTTTTCGCATAGGGAATGATTAGCGGGTAATGGGCTCAGTATAGCGGAAAGTGGAGCGCAACCTTGTGCATAAGTGGAAAGGGCGTCCCGATGCGGGACGCCCTTTATGTTTGCTTAGTGCGCATAGACGACCTCGCGGTCATCTTCGAGCGCGTAGCCGCAGGCCCTTTCGACGTTGTCAGTGATGCCGAGTGGAAACGAGTTCTCGGCGCGGCAGGTCGCGTAGAAGCGCTCGTTGGTCGCGCCTTTAAGTTGGCGCGGAAGATCCGCGTTGGGATAGATCTTCCGTACTTGCCGACGAGTGAGCGTCCGAATGTAAGCGATAGCACTAAAGTCAAAGTGCGAGAACTCGGGGGTCCTCTGCGTGGCTGCCGGTATTTTTCTACTGCCTGCAGGAACGCGGACCTTTTGTCGGGCCATAGCGACCTCCTCTGTGGTTGCTGCCAGGAATCTAATCTCACGCTATCAATGCCCTAGGAATACGCAAGGAAGTTATCAGATGATAGGATGGGGTCATGAGTGCTGTGCGCATCGACCCCTCTTGGAAGGAAAAGCTTCATCAGGAATTTGAAAAGCCGTATTTCCATGAACTGAGCACTTTTGTGCGCAATGAGTACGAGACCAAAGTGGTATTTCCCAATCCTAAAAACGTGTTTAGGGCGTTTGATGTGTGCCCCTTCGAGCAGGTGAAAGTAGTGATCCTTGGGCAAGACCCGTACCATGGCCCAAAGCAGGCGCACGGGCTTTCTTTTTCAGTAGAAAAGGGGGTACGCAATCCGCCGTCTTTGCAAAATATATTTAAAGAACAGGAGTCAGATCTGGGGCATCCCGTGAATCATGAAGGAGACCTCACACGCTGGGCTAACCAAGGAGTGCTTCTCCTTAATGCCACACTTACAGTGCGCCGCGGGGAAGCGGGTAGTCATCAGGGGAAAGGCTGGGAAGTGTTTACCGATGCAGCCATCAAGACACTCAATGTTGAACGTGAGCATGTGGTGTTCATGCTCTGGGGTAACTATGCGCGCAAAAAAGGTGAGTTCTTAGACCGCACTAAACATCTCGTGCTAGAAGCGGCACATCCGTCACCTTTTTCCGCGCACAGCGGTTTTTTTGGGTGCAAGCATTTTAGCAGTGCCAATGAATATCTGGCTGAGCACGGCAGTGCGCCGGTCATGTGGTAGGTGAATGTCCTATATGGCCTCTTATATAAGACACATGTCCTATTAAGGGGCACCGTATGTCCGTTATGAAACGAAGGCAAGGTAAGGTGTTTCAGGTTGCAACCAGGGTCGTCAACGAGTCTAAGCGCAAGGACATCTCATTCTTTTGCGTCCGCTGCAGTTGCTATGTGGGAGGATTGCGTGTGCACAGGCACTGCTTGCTTTCCTAGTTGATACACCGCGTGTATACTCAAAACAGCGAAGTGCGTGTTTTAACACCACTTTAGCCTTACCACATTAAACCCTCGCCTTCTTCGCGTGTTCTCTCTGAAGTCGTGTCACGATTCCTTGTGCTTGCAAGCGTCTTCACCGGCGCCTCATCGCACGAGCCGCTACTGAAAATTATTCAGACTAATTAGAGCTACTAGCAAAAAAAGTTATGACGTTGATAAAAAGCAACGCAGTCCGCATTGGGGCAGTCAGCCTCATTGTTGCCGCGTTGGTGCTTATGGGAAACCAGCGTCTTACGTATGCCGAAAGTTTGGCCAGTGATATTATTTGTTTGACGTTTAATACCTTGAACGGAACAGGGACACCAATCCCTGTGCTTAATGCAAACGATTGTGTTAACGCTCCTGACGAGCCTGCACAGTGTGAGGACACTATCGACAACGATGGTGATGGACTTATTGATTATCCAGCAGACAGTGGCTGTGAAAACAGTACGGACAACAATGAGAACAGTCCCGTCATTCCGATCCAGTGTATCGACGGACTGGACAACGATGAGGACGGACTCACTGACCTCGCGGATCCAGGTTGTTCAGGTGCAGCGGACGACGATGAGACCAACATACCAACGCCACCGACACAGTGTGCTGATGGTATTGATAACGACGGTGATGAGTTGACGGACCTCAATGATCCAGGCTGTGCAAACGCAGAGGATGACAACGAGACTGACGCTACAACGACGCCGCAGTGTGCTGATGGCAGCGACAATGATGAAGATGGCAACATCGACTATCCCGCCGACAGCGGCTGCAGCAGTGCAGACGACGACAGTGAAAACAGTCCCGTCATTCCGATCCAGTGTATCGACGGACTGGACAACGATGAGGACGGACTCACTGATGACCAATTCCTGAATGAATTCATGAAATTTGGGAAGGCAAACACTCCGGAGCAGGTACGACGTTTGCAGCAGGTCTTGGATAGTGAAGGTTTCGCTGTAGACATCAATGGCACCTTCGACGCAAAAACTCTTGAGGCAGTGAAAGCGTTCCAGCTTAAATACGCCGACGACATTCTTAAGCCGTGGGGTATTGAGGAGCCAACAGGATACGTGTACCTTACGACTCGCAAGAAAGTGAACGAAATCTACTGCAAACTTACCAAGCAGTTTCCCCTTACGGCGGAAGAGTTGGGCATCATCTACCGTGGAGTAGGTGGCCCCGATGAGGCTGTTTCTACGAATGCTGTCCCCTCAGTTCCAGCAACGCGACCAAAAGCTTCTCAGGCTGCAGCAAGTGCAGCTCCCGAAGTGGAGGTCACCACGCTTGAGGATCGAACCGCAGTCGGTGAAGGCACTGTACTCATGCCTGATGACGAGGCACCTACAGAGAGTCTTGGAGAAAAGGTAAAAGGTTTCTTCTCTAATATCTTTGGGCGCTTCGGTAGGTAATCAAGTTCGTTTGTGTTTAAAAAGAAAAGACCGCGTTGTGCGGTCTTTTCTTTTTGTTGTCTTTTACGAAAGTATCACTAACCTGCGGCCAAAGTGTACAAAACACATTGCCTATTGACACAACGCTACGGCAGAACGTACTATCCCCCCACTGCTGCACCGAGGCAATGGGCGCCGAGGTGGACTCAAAACCGCTAGCTTTTCGCTGGTTTCCCTGGTTTTGAGTCCGCCTCGGCGTCTTTCTTTTTACCGTCGCCACTCCTTCCCGTACATACATGGTTGCGTGCTGTCTCTGTTCACGCAAGCACTCGATGTGCACAGGGTATTGCCGCTAAAAAAAGATTCATGAAACGACAACATAGAATTGACAGGTATAACAACTCTGTTTCCGACTCCTCGATTTCTCTCCTTTTTCATTCACAGCAAGTTGTGGTGAGCGATAATTGCGGCGTGTGTGCTGCGAAAGCGGCGTGCATAAGGGAAACCAGCAGCACGTTTTATGGCTGTTGTAATTAACTGCACGCAAACTAATTTAGGTTCTTCATCCGGTCTTCATTCCGCGTATAGCATGCTCCGCTCTTGGGCATGCTTGTTTTCTTAGTTCTTGAATTCTGAAGTGTACGCGGAGGTGTAGGGAATCTCCGCGTGGACTGCAAAAGTTCACGAGTCGGTCGATAACTGGAATCATGTTAACCGTACGGTAACAGGATTCCAGCGTGCCTCTAGAAGGAATAATTAATTAAAATAGTTAAAAACATATGACACAGACTCTCAACATTGGTGCAGTGACTTCTCTTGCTCTCGGTGTTGTGTTCGCTTTTGCAACGCCTGCTTCAGCAGCGATGAATTCGAGCGCTATGGTTATCACGAACTTGAACGGTGGAGCTATTATCAGCGGTACAACAGCAACAGCTAACACTGGTGGAAACACTGCAGGTGGAAGCCGCGGTGGAAACGGCGGTTCAGCTGGTGACGTTGAGGCTGAGGATGGCAACATGAACAACGGTGGAGCTGCAGCTGGAAACGGCGGCAACGGCGGTACTGGTTCAACTGGTGGCGAAGTTAAGACTGGAAAGTCTACTTCAGCAGCTGGTTCACTCAACGTGCTCAACACCAACACTGCAACGGTGACGAATAGTGTGGTGGTGCGTGCAGGCACAGGAGAAAACACTGCGTCGTCAACAGGCGACGGTGGTGCACTGGTAGATTCTGGTGATGCGTACGCTGCGGCAAACGTGCTGAACCTCGTGAACACCAACATGATTAACTCGAACTACCTCCTTGTTTCATTCAATAACTTCGGTAGCCTCGGTGGAAACATCACCCTTCCAGACAGTGAGTTCTTCTCACAACTCTTTGCTAACGGCGGCGTGTTGCCAGAAATGAACTCAAGCACGTATACGGTGAACAACACGAACGATGTTGATTTTACCGGCACCACCACCGCCCAGGGCTAGACTGGTAACAACGTAGCGACCACAACGGGCACGGGCCACGGCGAAGTCTTGACGGGCGATGCGTACACCAGTGCCAGCACTTTTACTGATGCGAACTCAAACTATGTCGGTGGATCATCAGTATTCTTGCTCTTCCGCGTGTGGGGTAACTGGACCGGCAGCATTCAAGGCCTTCCTGCTGGTATGAGCTGGGCAGAAACAGAGGACGGCATCGTCCTCATGAGCGACAACAGTGGCGTTACTCCTCCACAGACTGTGGGCGAGTACAACTCATCATCGTTCCTTGCAAGTTCGACCAACACAGCAAACGTCGAAAACGACGTGGAAGTGTATGCGCTCACGGGTGACAACTATGTAGCGACTGAAAATGCAACGGCAACCGTGCAAACCGGTAACGCGTACGCTGCGGCAAACGTGCTAAACATGATCAATACCAACATCGTGGGCCGAAACTGGATATTTGCTATCTTCAATATATTTGGTGACTGGACAGGAGACATTGTATTCGGACGTCCTGACTTGTGGGTAGGAGCAGTAGTAGAAGCAGGAAACCCAACAGTCCCAGGATCGGAAGTGACGTATCGATTTACGGTGACGAACAAAGGTGACTCGGGAGCATCAAACGTAACGCTCGATCTGCTGTACGATATTGCCTCACTTGAGTTCTTTGGCGACTTGGGTGAAGTGGCTGAAACGGAGGATGGTTTGATTGCCTCTCTAGGCAGTCTACAAGGAGGTGAATCACGCGATTACGTGTACCGTGCGCGCGTGCGCGATATTCCTGCGGGGACATCTCTCCCTGTGCCACTCACTGCAAATCTACGCAGTAGTGCACAAGATAGTAATACCATCGACAACACAGAAGAAGTGACGATTATTGTGAGCGCTGCAGAACCTGCACCTACTCCTACTACAGGTGGTGGAGGCGGAGGTGGCGGAGGTGGCGGCGGGGGTGGTGGTGCAGGAGGTGGCGGATTCTTTAGCGGATCAGGCATTGGTGGGCGAACAACCGACGCAGCTATTTCTATCGTGAAAACAGCAAGTGTTGCCACGACTACATCGCCTGCAATGGTGAGCTACAAAGTGGTGGTCAGAAACGAAAAGGCAGCTGGTCCTGCATACAATGGATTGCTCACTGACACTCTGTACAGCCCTGATGGAAAAGTGATGTTCACGCGCTCATGGGATCTGGAGACCGTTGTTCCTGGAGACCTGATCACCCTCACATACGATGTGGCGTACGGAACAACGACCATGCCGGGTCTCTATAAAAATGTTGCAAAGCTTACGGCTATGATGGGAAGCGAGAGCCCTGCGTTCGGTGTAGTTATGCCCGTTGTGCAGGCCACGAGCTCAGTCTATGTCATCTCAAATGGTTCCGTTCTCGGCGTTTCGACCTCGACTCCTTCGATTTCTAAATCGAGCCTGACCACGGGTAGTGAAGGCGGTGGAAGTTGTACGCCGCTCTTGTCTACCTTTATGCGTCGTAATAGCCGTACGAACAATCTTGCCGAAGTACGCACATTGCAAATATTCCTCAACGAAAATCTAGGGCTCTCGATGCCAACCACCGGTTTCTTTGGTGCGATGACCGAAAATGCCGTGCGAGCATTCCAGCTCAAGCACAAAGACGAGATTCTGACACCGCACAAACTGACACGACCAACGGGCAACGTGCTTTCTGCAACACAAGCCAAGATTAACAGTGTGGCATGTAAAGGTGCGCCACTCGCTTCTGCAAGCACCGGGCCCGTGGTGGCTAGCGCGCCCGCTACGAATCCAGTAGCACCAGCGGCACCGACTCCAAAGAAGAGCCCTGTAGCTATCGCAAAAAAGAAGGCACCCACGAAGCCATCAGCAGAAGTAGCGGCTGCCGCAGCTTCGGAAGCACCGGTTCTGCCAACTCCTGCACCCAAAAAAGAAACTCCCAAAAAAGGTATTTCCACCTGGCTTAAAAACGTATTCTCTACGACTACCGGCAACTAGTGCATCAGCGTGGGGTGAGCAACGTGTCATATGTTAAAAAAAATCGCACAAGCAACTCTCGTGATTCTGTTGGCAAGCGTCCCCGCGTCTACTACCTACGCAGCAAATCTGATCAGCGTTACTCAGTCATCGGCATCATCGGGAGGCATCACTGCGGGAGAGGGGGAGATAATTGTTTCTACTTCGTCAAAATCGGTAAGCCAAGTGCGGACCACTATCAAAAGTACTGGTGAGCATGGTCGCGTAGAAACCGAGGTTGTTACTACTAAGGATGGAGTTACTACCCGTGAACTCCGTTCTGAAGTGCTTGCACCAGGGGTCACCACAATCGTTAATCGCAGCACCTCTACTGCAGGTGTGCGACAGCGCAAGGATATCGAGCGTGTGGCGCCCGTTGATGCATCCGTAAGAATTACTGCAACAACGTCTGAAGAGAACATGCCGGAAGAAGTTGCGGGCAACACTGAAGTGCAACAGCCCAAAGAGCCACAGGCGTTGTGGGAGCGTTTTCACGCATGGGCTGTGCGATTTCCAGTACTCAATCGCGTCCTTGCGTTCTGGGGTCAATCCTAATGGTATAGTTTTAATGTATGCACATACCAGCCAAAGTGCTTGTATCTGCTTTACTCCTAGCGGTTATTAGTGTTGCCTCAGCGGTGGTTGTTTCTGCGGCAGCAGAAGAGAGACCTGCACGCGAAGATCGTGAGGAACGTATACCTGGGCAATACATCGTAGTATTCAAAGATTCGGTGACTGATCCAGAAATGCTTGAGGCGGATATGATGACGCGCACACGCGGTACGCGCATTCATTCATACAGACACGCGCTGTCGGGATTTAGCGCTACCTTAAATAATGAGGCACTGCGCGAGCTTGAAAATGATCCACGCGTCGCATTCATTAGTGAAGACAGAACAGTGTCTATCGATCGCGCACGCGGCGGTGGCGAGGTGACTGCTGCGGCACAGACGTTGCCCACGGGCATCAACCGCATCAATGCAGAAGCGCTCGCGAACAAAGGGGCTGGGGTCCATGTTGCAGTGCTCGACACAGGCATCCAGACTGATCACCCCGATTTGAAGAACAATATTGCTGGTGGCAAAAATTGCGCACCCGGTATTGGATACAGTGATCAAAACGGCCATGGCACGCACGTGGCTGGTACCATCGCTGCAACTCAGAATACACAAGGTGTGGTAGGGGTTGCTCCCGCAGCAAAATTATGGGCAGTGCGCGTCCTTGACCGCTATGGCAGTGGTTCGTGGTCTTCTATAATCTGCGGACTCGATTTTGTGGCTTCGAAAGGCCCACTAAGAGGTGGTCCTATAAAAGTTGCAAACCTGAGCCTAAGCGGTGGGGGTACGAATGACAACAACTGTGGGAATACCAATAATGATGCGCTTCACAAGGCGATTTGCCGAGCGCGAGATGCAGGGGTCACCATCGTTGTTGCTGCGGGAAACAGTGGCAGCAATGCGGCCAACTCAGTGCCAGCTGCCTATGACGACGCGGTTATTACGGTCTCGGCTCTCACTGACTCAGATGGGGTCCAGGGAGGCTTGGGTTCAAGCACATCGTACGGGCTTGATGATACGTTTGCGTCTTTCAGTAACTACGGATCGGCTGTTGACATGGGGGCACCTGGGGTCAATATCTATTCCACCTGGATAAGCAAAGGGTATCGTTCCATCAGTGGTACGAGCATGGCCTCGCCACACGTGGCGGGTGCAGCCGCTTTGTACTTGGCGGCAAATCCGGCTGCTAGTTGGCTAACTGTACGCAATGCGCTGGTGGGTATGGGGGAGCCGCTTGGCTCTGGCCACACCGACCCTTCTTTGCAGCATGCAGAGCCAGTGTTGCGGGCGGACTCTCTTTAAATGAGGATTTTTTGGGCAGTCGTGAATATGCACCTGCATACTTGGCAGAGTGTGCGATAATGCCCTCATGTGGCAATCCCTGAGGCGCCTGCACGAGCATATGCGGCGGCACCCAGTTGATGCAAATACGCCCTACTTAGCCGGGGGTGCAACGTTGGTCCTTTTGATGGTGCTGTTCATTGGTCTCTTCAGTACATCGATACTCGAGAGGCTCGCGTTAGGCTACACGAATTTCGCCACCGTAATATCTGCAGTGCTGGTCGATTTGACCAATGCAGACCGCGAAGAATTGGGTGCGCGTCGCCTCGCAGTGAATGACACACTCACCCGCGCGGCACAAGCCAAGGCAGATGACATGGCGCGACGAGGATACTTTGCTCATTTCGATAGTGATGGCAGAGCGCCCTGGGATTGGATGCGTGATGCGGGATACGAGTATAAATATGCGGGAGAGAATCTGGCGGTACAGTTTTCAGATTCGGCCGACGTGGTACAAGCCTGGTTGAATTCTCCAACACATCGTGAGAATCTCCTCGACAATCGATTTACAGAAATGGGCATCGCCGTTGCACAAGGTTTATACGAAGGGAAGCCAACCATCTTTATGGTGCAGATGTTTGGCACACCACTGTATACATTTTCTGATGGGGTTGTTGCTGCGGGAGCAGTTGCGCCGCTTGGAACTGATGAGGCAATTGCGGCCACATCCGAATCTACCCCTTTGGCAGTCGAAAAGGGTGATGGGAGTGGGGAAGTACTCGCCAGTGCGTCTTCGTCTGAACCAAAAGCGACATCGAGCGTGCTCGCGGCAGTTCCTACCGCAAAGCCTACCCAGGCAAAACCACCGGTCGCTGTGCTAGGAACGAGTGAGGTATTTACTGAGGACTCGCGGATACATCAAGAAGTGCCTGCTGCGGCAACTACCTCGCTTGTTACAAATGTTGAAAGTATCGATGCGTCTATCAACGAAGTCGCGCTAGACACCGCACCTGTTGCATCGTGGTGGATGCATCTTTTTGCGTCGCCATGGAGCTCGGTGCGCTACGGAGCAGCACTCGCACTCGCACTCTTTCTCGCACTCACTTTCTACTCAGTCTACTGCGAGCTTCTACAGGCACACCATATGCATGGCGTGTATGCGGCATCGCTCTATGCTGCTTTTGTGTTGGTATTTTTTGCCGCGGATGTTGTTTTCTTCCGCACACCCGATGTGCCCATGAACGAAAGAGTTGCCTTTGTGGAACGAGCGGAGACGACATTGGCGTTTGTGCGCGTTCCCGGAGCATCGCTTGATGCTGAACAGTTGCACAGCGCAAAAAGGGGGGGGTCGCAGGTAGCCGCGGCCGCCTCTGCGACAACCTCGTATGGTGGTATCGCATCCCGCTTCCTGCTCGACCAAAAAGGATGGGTACTCTTGGTGATCGTGCTCTTGGTGGCAGGAAGTGGTATGGCATGGCAACGCTACCGCCGTGGGGAATCATAAGTTGACTAGTGAACTCAACTAACGCACAGTGTCTGCATATGCTTGCGCCCAGGGCCTTCATACACCGCTTTAGGTGGCTTGTAGCCGCCCTGTTTTGTGTTGTGTTAGGCACAGCGGCCGGAGCTCTATGGCAGCAGTATCAACCATCTTTTAGAGAAGCGTCGTCGATAGGGTCCGTGCAGTCCTTCGATGCGCTCAAAGCCAATTTTGAAGAGCTTGCTGATCGCAAGGGTGCTCGATATGCACTTGAAGTGTTACGGCGTGCTCCTCTGCCACCAAACACTGATTTGCATCTTTTAGCACATGCCGTTGGTGACAAGCTATACGCCCAGGAAGGTGTTGATGGTATTGCGGCCTGTACGCCAGAATTTAGGAATGCGTGCTCGCACTCGATTGTGGTGGGTGCCCTGCGTGAAGAAGGCGAAGGGGTACTTCCTAAGATTCGCGAAGCGTGCAAAAAAGCGCCTGGTGGACCAGGTGCGTACACGATGTGTTTCCACGGTCTTGGGCACGGTGTTTTTTCATTTTATGATTTTGAATACCCACAGACGATAGCGATGTGCGAGAAAACGGGGACGCCGGAGTATAGAAATCGAGAAGCAATCGAATGCATTGGTGGGTCAGTGATGGAATTGATGGGTGGAGGTGGTGGACACGATCCATCTGCATGGGAGTATGCTCGAGAAACGTATCTCACCAAAAAAGACCCACTTTCACCCTGTATGGCAGATTTTATGCCTGAAAGTGCGCGCGCCATCTGCCTCACCTACCTCACCCCGCAGCTCTGGCAGCATGCAGGAGTCGAACTGGGCATACCCGATCCAGAATTGTTTCCAGAAGCATTTTCATACTGCGATAAGATCCCCAAAGATAAGCCAGAGCTACGTCTTGCGTGCTTTGGAGGGTTCGGAAAAGAGTTCATTCCTTTGGTCGCCGCGCGCGACATACGCGCAGTCGATAAAATGCCTAGTGAAAGTATGAGCACCGTGATGTCATGGTGCGAGAAAGCGCAGGTGTCGGATGGTATTGCTGCCTGTGTTGCAGAGGGGCTCAGCTCGCTATTTTGGGGAGGAGAAAACGATCCTGAGGCATCGTTTCGCTACTGTGCCCTAGCGCCGGCTGGGGAACCAAGCCGAGCTTGCTACGAACGCCTCGCGGGCGCCATTCGTTCCTACATTCCAGACGCTGCAAATCGCCAAGTACTTTGTGAAAAAGTACCACCACTGTATCGTCCCATATGCGCTTTCTAAAGTCTAAAAAATTCCTGGTGCTCGTGGGTGGTGTCATTGCTATGGGCACGGCGTTTTTTTTATGGTGGTGGCAGAATGACGTGCTCCCAGCATTCACACCGGATGAGTTGGCGAGTATTGGTTTTTGGGAATCGCGTATAAAAATGGGTGATGGAAAGACTGCCTACGAAGAGCTGGCAGTAGAAGGTGCTAAACAGACGTACGAACAGCAACACCGTTTTGCCCATGCATTTGGCGAAGCGCTCTATAACCAGGCAGGTGTTTCGGGAATTGCCGTGTGCGATGCGCGTTTTTCGTTTGGGTGCTATCACGCTTTTCTGGGCGCAGCCATTGCCGATAAAGGTCTCGGTTCCGTTAATGATTTGAATGAGGCATGCTTCGGTGCGTTACCGGGTTCGTCACTTTCTTGTCAGCATGGTATCGGGCATGGCATCCTCACCGACATTGGATACGATTTCCCGCACATTAAACAGGCGCTTGATACGTGCGCGAGTTTGTCGCACTCCGATCCTATTGGCGGCTGCTACGGCGGTGTGTTTATGGAGTACGATTCGCGCACTATGTGGGGCGACTCTGCCGTCAGTAGGGTGGGTGATAAAAGAAAGCCATTTGAAGTGTGCGAGCGGCTCGATGACAAATATGGTCGCGCCTGTGCATTTTGGACACCGCAGTGGTGGACGCAGGCATTTTTCAGTGGCGGTGAGGATAAGGCACAGTTCATGAAAGCGATGGGAGGATGGTGTGAAGAAAGCGCGTTTGGGAAAAAGTACGCAAAAGACTGTTTCGAAGGAATTGGAAACATAGTGACCTTTAGCGCAGGATTTGACCCCGATCGCGCACGAGCACTTTGCGAGGCAACTTCTAAGAAAGAACAGAACCGACTGTGGTGCCTGCGCTTGGCAGCCAATCATTTCGGCATTGATGTGTCTCCCGAGGCGGGTTTAAAAGTCTGTTCGAGCCTAAAAGGCAAGTCACTCGCGACCTGTGAAGCGTACGCATCAAATAAAGCGAATATCGAACAACCTCTATGACATCACTTTTACAATCTTGGAAGGTGCGCACTATCGTAATAGCTCTGGGCGTATTCACCATTGGTGGCTTCGGGTTCTGGATCTTTGCAACGCCCACGACGGTGGAATCGGCCGCTGCTGTGGCGCTCGCGACCTGCAAGGAGACACAAAATAAGGAGGCGTGCTATGAAAAAGCAATTGCCCCACTCTATCCAGAGCTCACCGTTACGGAGATTTTTGACGTGATACGACTAGTGCGAGCGCAAGATCGTGGTTTTCAATTTTGTCATTTGCTCGCGCATCAGTTAGGGGAAGAGGCGGTAGCGGAGAATCCTGATAGATGGACTGATGTGGTTCCTTTGAATCCACCCGACGGCATGTGTAGTAACGGTTTTATTCACGGAGCAGTGATTGGAAGATTCAGAGATGACACGCTGGAAGGAGAGAAGCTGGTGCGAGCGATGGAAGATTTCTCGATGGCGTGCGAAGCACGGGATGATTGGCATCCCACGGAACTGGACCGTGCGATTTGCTACCACGGCATGGGTCATCTCTACACGTTCATCACTGATGCGAAATTGCAGGAGGCCACTGAGATTTGCGAAAAAACCACCGTCCATGGCGATAGGGATTATCGCCGCGTGTGTCGGGAGGGAGTGTTCATGCAAATTTATCAGCCAGTCGAACCCGATGATTTTGATTTGATAGAGCTCCTGCCAGAAAAGCCAACTAAAGAAAATTATCGCCGCCTCTGCAGTATCTACCAGAGACCGGAAGAGCGGGGTGCTTGCATGCGCGAAGCGTGGCCGCTTTTCCGTGCTGAAATCTTCGACAAAAATGACGCGGGATTCTTTTGTAAAGGACAGCCAAATAAAGAAGAAGAGGACGCATGTTATGACGCCCTCACTTCAATTATTGGAAGACTTTCTCTTAATAATCCAGAAAAGTTAGAGAAGACCTGCCTGGGTCTTCCAGAAGGTCGTCAGGAAATGTGCTTTAGCCGCGCGGCGTTGGCGGCGCTTGAAGAAGATCGTGGCGCGGTGCAGGAAGCACTTGGCGTGTGTAACGCAGCACCTACACCCATTGCCACAGGGTGCGCTCGTTTCATTGCGCAGCGAGCCCAGTTTATTTTTGGCAACAGCGAGGCGCGCGCGAGTTTCTGCAAGGCCTTACCGACGGAAGTGCAACCCGATTGTCTGAATGCCCAGTAGCCGCTATAGTCTTTGCATGAAGCAAGCAATTTTCGGTATGCGGGCACTCATTCTGGGAGCCCTACTCTTTGTTACAACCTGTACGGTAGTTTCTGCGCACAGCACCGGCTACTTTTTTGAGCAAGAGGTAGATACATACCGCGCCGACGTGGGTTATGACCCCGAAACATTCACGGCAGGGCAGCGCATGCTTCTCGATATTGATTTGTATGAAAAAGGGGTAGATGGAAAGCGTGCGCCATTCGATAGCGCCTGGGTGCGTGTGACTGAGGGGCGCATGACCTATTTGGCGACCGGTGTTGCACGAGCAAAGAGTGGGCCTACCACGGTACTCTTGGTGCTCCCAGAGCAAATCAAAGAACAGGTAGAAATCCATGTGCGCTACGAGAAGGACGAAAAGCCGCTTGCTGAAATATCCTTTCCAATGCCAGTGGCTCATGAAAAAGATGCGACTGCGTTTCTGCCTTATGTGGCATTCGTACTTGGCCTTGGTGTTTTCGGTGTAGGGGCGCTGTTGTGGCGCGCCCGACAGTAGGAGGGAAAGAGGTTGCCGCGCCGTCAAAGACGGCGCGGCGTGCATGCACTACTTTTCTTTTTCACGCGATGTTGCTCGCGTGGCTTTGATAGTAGCGATATTTTTCTGCAGATTCTTGCTGCCACGGCCGCGAAAGATGCGGCTCCACCACGATGCATAGAGTGTGCCATCTCGGCTATTTCTATGCACTCGGTCGAGCGCGCGAAAAATGAGCTTGCTCAGGCGATGCTGCGGCATATCGTTCTTGATGTAGAAGACCAGAACGCCCGCCTCATGGTGCTCGCGATGGACTATTTTCCATCGGCTCACCCCGGTGCGAGAACTTTTTACTTCGACGGGGACCGACATGGTCGCGCGGGTAGATCCTTTGGGCAGAGCAATTTTGATGATGCCATCAACCCCTCGCGCATCAAGTGCAGGAGATGCTCTGCGCACCGAAAGGACGAGCTTGCGCTTCCAGTCGATAAGTCGCGTAGCAGCATCAAAGAACCTATCCTCGTTGAGAGCTCCGCGTGCTTGCGGTGTCATCCAGAGTGTTCCTTCTTTTAGTTACAAAATACTGCCAGTATTATGCATTAAAAATAGACAGTGGCAAGCTTTCTGTATGTGTTCTATGTGGTGTACGCTACCTCTCCCTCCAAAACGGCAACGTCACCACCTCCTCTGTATCAGTGAAATCAGACTCAGTCCCCGCATCCAGTCCATCACACGAGAGGGTATAGATCACCTTGTCTGCAATGGGGCTGGATGTTTGAGTCCCCGAGGTACCACTCCAGCTATCTCCATTCGTCCCTGTCACGCTACATGACGCCGCGTCAGTCGTTGTCCAGCTCACCTGAGTTGTTGCATTGGTCTGCACAATACGACGGGAAAC
>CALRGX010000015.1 GCA_943358385.1 Parcubacteria group bacterium
CCATTTCCTGCTGGGAGGCTGGCGGTAAAACTCCATGGACCCGTTGCACGGTGGCCGCGATTTTTTATATCGAAGCGGATGTTTACCGTGTCGCCTTCGCTGTATGCACCGTGGGGTGCGTAGCCGTTAGCCACTTCCATCCCGAGGAAAGTGATTGCCAAATCAGCTGGGCCAGTAACCGTCGTTTTCACTGGCGTGGTTGCGCCTGTGGTAGGAGCGGGCTTCACAGGGGTGGTTGCAGGGGTAGATGGTGTTACGGGAGTCACTGAGACACCAGCAGTATCGTTGAGTACTACCACGTTACCTTGTGTTTCCGTAACGACGGTGCCCTCAGCATCAGTGTACGAGAGAGTGAATGGGATAGTCGTACTTGCGGTAAGAGTATTTTGAGGAATCAGGCGAATCGAGCGCTCCGTAGCTGGAACGCCATAAGGAATGTTGCAGGTGATGTCTCCGTACACACCGCCTTCAGCAACAGGGGCTTCAAAGCCTACGCCATCGATACAGTCGTAGCGGAATGCGTATTGGCCAGTGGCATCAGCGCCGTGCGTCCATGCAATGGAAAATGCTTTTGCATTTTCGACTGCATCAATAGGAGCAGTAATGGTGAGTGCAGACTTTTTGCCGCCGAAAGGAGAGGAGATGATTTCGTACAAACGCGGTGCAAATTTAACCGCGTTTACCGCACCCCACAGCGCAATCGCAACCACTACAATAAAAATAAATATGGTGAGAATGCTCGAGAGTGAGCTCTCGCCGCGGTTCCACAAAAGCTTGTATTTGCTTGACATAAGAGGGATTATTACATTTTTAAAGGGTCTTGTCAAGTATAAGGCGAAGTCAGAAATTGCGACTCAGAGCAGGTGGTCTACATCATTTCGTGGCATGCTTTTCGCACAGTCTCGCGAAAACACAGATAAAATTCTGCTGAATTTTTCTTCTGCTCGGCTACCCGCCTGCGCAAGGTTTTCTCGAAACTGTGCCCAGTTCAGTAAGTGAAGGCAGCAGGAGCGCTGTGCTAGGCTTTCTCACGACAGAAATTGAGGTTGGTGACAAAACCACTTGAAGTTTTACTACGCAGAGGTTGCCCGCTATCTCACCGTGCTTGTTCCTGGTATACATCCGTGCAAATCTTGAAGAAACCTTGCGCAGGCGGGTAGCCGAGCAGAGCAAGAACGCAGCAGCGTTCTATGTGTGTTTCTGAGGGGTTTGCACAAAGACATACTACGTAAGTACTAGTATCAGGATACGTGGTAAGGAAAGTTTCTGTGAGAGTACCATTCAAAACAGGTGGGAAAATAAGGTCATATTGACATTTGACACAAATATGATACAATGTCTAGTATATGAATTCCTACGCGCATCCATACGCTCAGGGGAAAGCAAACACGGTAGCCACCACTTCTGTGGCAACACTTCTTTTCGTGTTGTCGCTCTCGGCCCTGAATTCTGTAGGTTTGGTGCCCGACTACGTCGACGGTACTGGCACCTTTGCACTCGATTCAGGCACCAGTACTCCTATCGAAGCACTTCCTGATGCAGAAGGACGACTGGCGTTGAATGACATTCCTCGGCTGGGCGATGAGGTAGTGCTCACGCCTATAGTTGCTGCAACACCTTCCACTCCAGTGGTGATCGCACCACTAGCTCAACCTGTTCAAGTTGCTGCACCAATCGAGCCTGAGCGGATTGTCATTCACGGTTTGAGTATAGATTTACCGGTGTCGAATCCACAAACGACCGATGTCGCAGCGCTCGATCAGGCGCTCCTTACCTCGGTGGTGCGCTACCCACTCTCTGCAGAGTTGAATCAGGATGGCAATGTGTTCATCTTCGGTCATAGCTCGCACCTCCCCGTGGTAAAAAACCAAATGTTCAAGGCATTCAACGAAATCGAAAAATTGAACAAGGGTGACACCATCAAACTTATTGGGAAAGACGAGAGTCATATCTATCGGGTGACATCAGTGCAGCAGGTCAATGCAAAAGATGCACTTATCGACCTTTCACCTGAAAAAGGGAAGCGCCTCACGCTCTCCACCTGTGACTCATTCGGCGGCAAGAGCTCGCGCTGGGTCGTTGAAGCGGAGTTTGTTGGTGCATATGGCGGAGCAGAGAACTAGACTTAAAAATATAAAGGACCGACCTTTATACTTATGTGAAAAGCGGGCCACAACGTGGCCCGCTTTTCTTGTGTAGCGAGACAGAGGTAGAGTTGCATATAGTGCAAGATTATGTCATAATACATTTAGCGCAAACAAGGAGACCATCATGGCCAACGAAAACCCACTGTCTCAAACCGAGATCATTCTCGGGGGCCTCATCAAGGCTGCGCTCGTCGGCAATTACCGATGGCAGGAGTGGCCCGAAGGGACGGGTGAGTGGTGGAAAGAGAACGGGGTGCGCTACGAAGCACACGAAGCGGCTCAGACGCGCATCGGCCTACGTGTGCGGGCAGACGCGCTCGCTAAACTCTCACCAGAAGAACGAGCGGTGCTCAACCTCGGGTGAGAGTCTACGCAATATAAAACGGGCCACATAGTGGCTCGTTTTCTTATAAAATATAAAGGACCGACCTTTATATATAAAGGTCGGTCCTTTATAAAAAAGATTCCGGCGGGCCACGATGTGGCCCGCCGGTTTGTTCGGGGGTGAAGCCTTGTGCTAGGTCCCTGGCCGCCGCAGGTGGCGCGGTGTCGGCCTGCGCTCGCCGCCATTGAAGGGTTCAACGGGTTTGCGCATTGGCGACGCGGGGCGAGGCTTCGGCGGCGGAGGGATAACCTCCACCGGGCGTGTTTGCCTGCGGAACATTTTGCGCCCGAGTACCCACACGAGGCGGATGACCCAGAGCAACTTGTCCCAAATGAAGGTGATCATGGTGGAAACACCAAATCCAACGATGGCCATCATAAATATATGGTTGCCGCGGATACTGGTGCGCATTGTGTTGATCACCGCCTGTATCGAGCCGTCACCACCGCCGATGCCTTCCACGAATTTAAGTGTCGAGCGCCAGCCGGTCTCGGCCCATCCTGCCAGCCACGCATAGTTCTCGGGCGAGGCGATGTTCAGCACAAGGAGCAGAAAGCCAAACCAGATGCTCGCCAGTGCGCGCACCACCGCCAAGGTGAGTCGACTGGTGAGGCTACGCACGCCGACAAATATGCCGACGACCAGGCTCGAAGTGATGAGGCTGATAGCCAATACGAGCGTGTGTACGCCGGCCACCTGCGTCTTCACCTGATTGTAGGCGACCTTGCCCCAGCCGGGATACCCGGCCACTTGGTGTTCGATGAAGGGGAGTGCGGTTGACTGCCAGAATCCGTCGAGTGCAGAAATGACGGGTGCGGCAACTTTCGGGCTCATGATACCCCAGGCGACGAACCCGAAGGTCATCGCCAGGGTGAGTATTTGAATCAGCGCCATAGCACTGAGTTCTTTTCCAAACGACAATAGCCGTTTCATCCAGGCACCTCCTTAAAAAGCGTCTCGGCGCAGCATACCAGGGAATCTTGACATGTCAAGAAAAAAGGTATATAATTCGGCATAGAATAATCTTAGACAGTGAAGGAGAGGCGCATGGCTATTGCACCAGCGCGAGCACCAGCAGGACCGGCTCCGGCAACACCAACGCCTGCACCAACTCCGGTTGCCGCAACACCTATAGTTAGACCAGCTCCACCAGCAGCGGCGGCGATGTATCCGACGCCGCCACCGTTGGGGTACCGTTACGTTAATCTCGCGGGCGTGATCGTGCCGGAACCATTGCCGCCGGTACCTACGGTTGCGGCGACTTCGGTTGCGACCACCTCGCCTGCACGTACGACCACAACACCAACAGCATCTGAGGAGACTACGATGGTTGCATTCCGCAACTTTGCAATTGGCGCTCTGTTTGTCGTGCTCACGCTCCTTGGTCTGGTTTTGGTCTACAACCATTGGGGGACCGGGCCGATCAAGAATGGCGGACTCGGTATTCTCGGCAACGGGACGCAGCAGCAAGGGACGCCGGACGCCTTCACTCCACGCAGTGGGCAAGCGCCCATCGCGACGGAGTTCGGCACGCCGAAGGGTTTCGGCGCCCGCGACTACAAGCACAACTGTCCGGCGTCTATGAAGCCAGTGGTGACACAGAACTGTGCCAAGAAGCCAGACGGTACCGTAGACTGCAAGATCGAGTGCCGGTAATAAACGGCACTCGCACACGACCTTTTTGGGGCGGCTTCGCAAGAAGCCGCCCTTTGTTTTATGCTATTGACAAAAGACTATATAGATGCTACACTACCTTCAGTAGTTCTCTGAGACTACGGCTATGTCGCAACCAGGGCAGGAGGCCCAACCGACATGTACAAGTCCATCATCGCTTCGTCGCTCGCTCTCGCCATCTCGGCCATGTCTGCGCTCGCGCAGACCGCCGTGCCGGCGCCCGCTCCGACCGCCGTCGACCCTGTCGACGCCGCCGTGGCCTGCCTCACCAGGGTCGGACTCACGTCCGGCACGGTGGAACAGGCGTCGTCTTCCCAGGTGCATTTCACGGTGCAGCAGGTGAAGACGAAGATCGGCACCGACGAGAAGATCGTCTCCTTCGCGCGCGGCGTGCGCCAGGTGCCGACGCTCAAACCGGCGATCGACGACTGCATGAAGGGCTTCGGCGCCCGCTAAGGCGCGGTTGTCGAGGTGTTACTGAGGGGCGGGACGCACGTTGCGACCCGCCCTTCTTCTATACCTTGCATTCACCACAAGGCGAAGGTAGGGTGCAGACAGTCTTCATCTCTAGGAGGGAAACGAAATGTCCAACATCTTCAGGTTGATGCTCATTGCGTTTCTGATGTGCGGGGCCGGAGAGGCTTTCGCACAAGCGAGTTGCGACGGGTGCAAAGATGCGCAAGAAGGGCAGAAGCGACCCATCGGGAAGGCAACCAACGTCCCCGATGACGACGCTATCTGCCTCTACGTCACCATGCCGGATCAGTGCGATTCGATCGTGGTTGAGCTCGACGACAGTCGCGGCTCGGCCCAAAAGATTCGCGACTACGGCTTGGGCGCTGCGGTAGTCATGGCGCATGGCTCGGTACCGCGCACTGCAGAAGGTGTTCCGGCGTGTCGCGGCGGGGAACGGGCTATGGTCTGCTTCCCGAAGTCACGCTTGCGCAAAGATGTCACGGAAATCAGGCTCATACCTGGTAATCGTGGCACTTGTCACAGGCTGACGCCGCAGCACATCACAGAGCTCTTGAGGCGCCGCGGTTTCCCGCACACGGAGCCACTGCGCATGGGGTGGGCGAGTGTCGGTTCCGACAAATCGCCTCTCTCACACTGACGGCGACGTCACTTTTAAGAGGCGGCTACCTGCGGTAGCCGCCTCCTCTATGACATTGACAAAGTGTCAAATATGGTATATAATTATTTTATTACAAGGGTTTTCGGAGGGTTTAGCAATAGAACAATATTTAGTATGCAAACGATTATCACCAAGGCATTCACAGGATTTGTGCTCGGTACAGCATTCGTCATCGTTGGTTCAACGATGAGTCTTGCGGCTATGCCAAACACAGCAAACGCTGAAGAGTTCGAGTGCTGTGGCGGTCTTGATTCCTACGGTTTCGACGGCCTCGACAGCTTCGGCTACGATGGTCTCGATTCATTTGGTTCGGGTAGCCTCGACAGCTTCAACGGCAGCGGCCTTGATGCTTTCGGCTACAATGGTTTTGATTCCTACGGTTTCGACGGCCTCGGCAGCTTCGGCTACAATGGGCTCGATGCTTTTGGATCAAACGGATTTGATTCATTTGGCTTCGACGGTCTTGATGCCTTTGGGTCAAACTCTTTTGATTCCTACGGTTTCGACGGCCTCGACAGCTTCGGCTACAACGGACTCGATGCTTTTGGGTCAGACAGCTTTGATGCCTTTGGCTACAATGGCTTCGATTCCTACGGCTTCGATGGGCTCGACAGTTTTGGCTACAACGGTCTCGACTCGTTCGGCGACAACGGACTTGATTCTTTTGGATCAAACTCTTTTGATTCATTCGGTTTCGACGGTCTCGACTCGTTCGGCTACAACGGACTTGATTCGTTCGGCCAAGAGTACGGTGGTGTTGCCACGTTCGAACCTCTAGGCGGTACTGCTACTTTTGAGCCATTGGGCGGCACCGCAACATTCGAACCTCTCGGCGGCACCGCTACCTTTGAACCGACAGGTAATGGTTACTCAACCTCGCAGCCAGTATATGGACAAGGCGGGTACAGCACTTCGCAGCCTGTATACGGTCAGAGCAATCAAGGTGGATACTCGGCATCAGCGCCGGTATACAGCTCGGGTGGTTCTACGACTGGTCGCTCGACCGGCGGTGGCTACAGCTACTCGTCTCCAGGCGGACGCACGACGGTAAGCTCGGTACCATCACGCCCAACGACGTACACGGTGTCTACTCCTCAGCCTCCGGTGTACTACCCTCCGTACAATCCTCCACAGTACCCTCCATACAACCCTCCAACTCCACCACGTCCAACTCCAACCTGTGTCATCTCGGCTAACCCTGCGACGGTGAATCAGAACGGCGCAACAACGCTCTCATGGAGCGCACAGAATGCGACCTCAGCATCACTCTCAGGATTCGGTTCAGTGTCTACGAATGGCTCACGCCAAGTAACGGGTATCTCAGGAACTCGTGTGTATACACTGTCAGTGAATGGCCAAGGTGGTTCAAGCTCGTGTTCAGTAACAATCTATGTGCAGCAGCAAAACCCGACCTGTACCCTCACGGCATCTCCGACATCAGTGCAGCAAGGTGGTTCAAGCACGCTCAACTGGAACACACAGAATGCAGTATCAGCAACGCTTACAGATGCAGGCACGGTAGCGCTGAGTGGCTCACGTACGTTCTCAAACTTGCAGAGCACACGAAACTTTACGCTCACGGTGCGCAGTGCAAGTGGTGCAACAAACACCTGTACCGCAAGTGTAGGCGTGTACTCAACGCCGATTCCTCCACGACCAAACCCAGTGCCTACTTGTACTATCACGGCGTCACCAACATCAGTGAGCTACGGGCAGTACACGACGATTAGCTGGAGTTCATACAACGCAAGCTCAGCAAACATCACCAACATTGGTGCAGTATCAACCAGCGGTACGCGTTCGGTCATGCCAAACGGCACCGTAACCTACACGATGACGGTATTCGGCCAGGGTGGTAGTAACAGCTGTTCAACAACGGTATACACACAGACGCAGCCTCCGTACTACCCACCAGTGCCGCCAATATACCCACCGTACAATCCTCCAACAACGAACTTGTACTGCACACTCACTGCAAACCCAACAGCAATTCGTAACGGCCAGAGTGCACTTCTGAGCTGGACGAGCTATGGCGCGGTATCAGCATCGCTGAATGATGGCTTGGGTCCGGTTCGCACGAGTGGCTCATTGAGCGTTCGCCCAGAAGGCTCACGCTACTATACGCTCACGGTCCGCGACCATACAGGACGCGTACAGACCTGCTCGAGCAACCTCACGGTTTCAGGCGGCACACCGTACGTATCACTTACGTCAGTACCGTACACTGGTCTTGATCTCGGCATCATGGGCAACATCCTTTACTGGGGAACGCTCATGGCATGGGCCGTGGGTGCAGCCTACTTGATCGTAGGATACAAGGGCGGCATCTTTGGTGCGGTGTACCAAATTGCAGGTATGCGCACTGCGCCTCGCAAGATGAATCCTGATGCAGTCATTCTCAACGAAGTAATCACCGCAAAAGCACCTGAAGTCGTGTACGAGACTGCACGTGCAACGCGTGACACGACAAACGAGGATGTGGTCACCTACGCTATCGAACGCAAAGCGACGACTACCGACGCGATGACTCTTGAAGACGATGGAGTTTCTCCACGCATCGTCATCCGACGAAACTAGCCGCCGCCCCCAGCTATCGCGCAAGCGACGGCTAGCTCGAAAGAGCAGAGCTTCCAAATGACCCAAAGGCCGCCCATACGGGCGGCCTTTGTGGTTCTGAAAGACGGCACCCCCGAACGGTTTCCTTACGGAGAGTTCAGGGGTGTCGTCTTTCGAATGTGCCAGACCGAGGGCCCGGCAAAAGTGATTGAAGAACAAAAGTACTGATTGTGATGAACACAAAAAGCACCGAGCCAGTCGCCTATTTTACGCGGTCGTAGCGTTTTGCAAAGTCGATTTCTGTGCGCGTGTGGATACTTCCACCGCGAGGGAATCGATGCAGGCGGCGAGCGCGTGGGATCCCAACGGTCCCTGGTCTCTACTTTCTACCGAGACGGTGGCCCCTTCAATTTCTTTCTCACCGACCACCATGATGTACGGCACTTTCATCATCTTGGCGGCACGGATGCGTTTCCCCAGCGAATCATCTGCGGGAGACACTTCTGCCCGCATGCCTCGTGCCCGCATGCTTTCAACCACACTCTCTGCATATGCTGCGTGTGCCTCTGCAACAGGGATGACGACTGCTTGCATCGGGGCGAGCCACGTAGGGAAGTTGCCACCAACATGTTCGATCAAGACCGCACCGAATCGTTCGAAAGACCCCATGATGGCACAGTGAATCATGACGATGCGTTCCTTCTCGCCTTTTTCGTTAATACATGTCAGGTCGAATCGCTCGGGGAGATTCATGTCGAGCTGGATGGTTGCCACTTGGTGCTCGCGACCCATGGAGTCTTTAGCCATGAAATCGAGCTTGGGCCCATACATGGCAGCCTCGCCCGGTGCCTCGAAAAAATCAGCGTTCCGCTCTTGTGCAATTGAACGCAAGGCTTCCTCGGCGTTTTTCCATATTTCTTTCGTGCCCAGATATTTGTCGAATTCTTCAGGATCGTGGAACGAAAGACGCACACGCATGTTGCTGAAACCGAAGGTGCTATAGAAGGTATCGACGATATCCCAGATTTTGAAGTACTCGTCGCGGACTTGCGAATGTCGGCAGAACACGTGTGAGTCGTCTTGGGTGATGGAGAGTACGCGAGTGAGTCCACCGAGCTCTCCTGACTGTTCGTCGCGATACACCATCGTGGATTCTGCGTAGCGTTGCGGCATCTCGCGATAACTGAATGGTTTGCGTGCAAAGATTTGTGTGTGATGCGGACAGTTCATTGGTTTTAGTGCGTACTCCTTGCCTTCACGTGTAGTGATACGAAAAAGCTCGTCTGCAAATTTTGCCCAGTGGCCAGAGGTTTCGTACAGCTCTTTCTTGGTGATGTGCGGAATGGTCACGCGCTGGTAGCCGTGTTTTGCACGCAATTCCCACACGTAGCGGTCAAGCTCGAAACGGATGGTCGTCCCGCGTGGGGTCCATAGAGGCAGGCCTGCACCCACTAGCTCTGATGTGAGAAAAAGGTCAAGTTCGGCACCCAGCTTGCGGTGGTCGCGCTTTTTGGCTTCGTCGCGCTGTGCTTTGTACGCATCAAGTGCTTCTTTGGTTTCAAACGCCAGCCCGTAGATGCGGGTGAGCATGGCGTTCTTCTCGCTGCCGCGCCAGTACGCACCGGCGATTTTGTCGAGGCAAAAGCTGCCGGGGTCGATTTCCGAAGAGGGGTTTTCCACGTGGCCGCCGCGACACAGGTCCTCATAGTTTCCGGACTTGTAGAAGGTCAGACTCTGTCCTTCTTGAGAGAATTCTTCGATGAGTTCCGTTTTGTATTGGTTGCCGTGGAATCGTTTCTTTGCCTCATCTGCTGACACTTCTTCGCGTTCAAACTTTTGCCAGGTCTTTAACAAGTGGCGCATGCGCTTTTCCAGCGCAGGAAAATCTTTTTCTGTGGGTGCCGCACCGCCTGAAAAATCGAAATCAAAGTAGAATCCCGTGTCGATGGCGGGGCCGATGGTGCGTTTTGCATGCGGGTAGCCTTCCATGATTGCTGCGGCGAGTGCATGAGCAAGTGAGTGGCGTATGTGGTCGAGTGATGACATATAGGTATTTCTAATGATTGCTAAACGTTACTAAAAAAGAAAATCCCCAGCAAAGAAGTGATACGAGTTGCCTCATATGATTTCTTTGCCAGGGCGGTATACATCCGCGGTTCCACCTGGTTTCTCCCTCGCGTACGATCGGGACTCATTTTCTGGATTAGGATGTCTCTCCCTCGCACGAGGTGCTCGGGACGCTGGTTGGTGGCCAGTGCAATCTCCAGTCATGACATGGTAACAGGAAAGCCCGGCCGTTGTAAACGGCCGGGCTTCAGAAGCGTCAATGGTTTGTTGTTCTTGCCCGCTTTTCCCGGGCCAGAATTACCTGCGCAGCGTTGATTGCGCGATCCACGAGGGTGGCGTCAGCGTGTTCAAGCTTTGCAACGGCCATAAGAGAAGCTTTTACTTCTTCCAGTGCGTCCCCGCGTTTGAGTGCGATGAGCGCTGCTTTGCGCATTAGTTCCTGAGGTGCTGCTCGTTCCGGTGTGTCCATGGGAGCCTCCAGAGGTTTCCACCTATAGGCTAGCACGGCGGACTGCTTTGCCGACGGTAGCTGCTATCCCCACATCAAATGGTCCTGGTACGATTTTCTCTGCGGTCGGTTTTTTGACCATGCTGGCGATTGCTTTTGCCGCGGCAATTTTCATTGCATCTGAGACACGGACAATATTTCCCTCGATGAGACCTTTGTAGATGCCAGGGAAGGCGAGTGAATTATTGATTTGGTTGGGGAAATCAGAACGGCCGGTTGCAACGATGAATGCTCCAGCCTTTTTGGCTACGTCGGGCATTATTTCCGGTGTGGGATTTGCCAATGCAAAAATAATCGGCTGCGGTGCCATCGATGGAATCATATCTGCTTTCAGAATTCCTGGGGCAGACACGCCAATAAACACATCGGCTCCAACCAGCGCGTCAGCCAGTGTGCCAGATTCGTTTTTAGGGTTGGTGAGAGATGCGATAGTGCGCTTCATGCCAGATACATCAGTGCGCGCGGTCCCGATAATGCCCGCGCGATCGACGAGGAGTATAGTGCGCACTCCAAATGCAAGGAGTAGTTTTGCAGTAGCGATTCCTGCAGCGCCAGCGCCTGAAATAACGACACGCACCTGTTCCGGTTTTTTCCTCGCTACCTTCAACGCATTAATCAGTCCTGCCAAGACCACGACCGCGGTGCCGTGTTGGTCGTCATGCATGACGGGGATATCGAGTTCTTTCGAGAGCCGCTCTTCAATCTCGAAGCAGCGTGGCGCAGCGATGTCTTCCAGGTTAATAGCGCCAAAGGTAGGCGCAATAGCTTTGACCGCAGCGACGATACCGTCAACAGATCGCTCTGAGAGCACGATGGGGAAACCGTTGATGTTTGCGAATTTCTTTAGAAGGGCGGCCTTGCCTTCCATAACAGGGAGCGCAGCAACGGGGCCGATGTCTCCAAGCCCGAGTACTGCAGAGCCATCTGAGACGATGGCCACCGTGTTTTTCGCCGTGGTCAACTCCCGTGCTTTTCGCACGTCTCTAGCAATTTCCATCGATGCAGCGGCAACGCCGGGTGTGTAGGCAATCGAGAGCTCGTCGCGATTTCGAATGCTGAAGGTGCTCTCAATCGACAGTTTGCCTCGGTGTTTTTTGTGGGCGGCGATTGATAATTTTGCGTAGTCTTTTTTCTTGGTCATACGCGAGAGTATACACCGACTGAGTAGGGATAAGGGACAAGTGAAAAGGGAGGGCCGAGCGCAAAGCGCTCGGCCCTTATCATGTTTCTACACACCGGTAATGGTGAATTCTCGGTCCATCCAGTTCTTGATCGACGGGCTCTTGTTCCATAGATCGGTCAACAGGACTTTCATTTCTGCGCAGCGAAGAGGAGGCGTGCCCCGATCAAGCGCTGTTTCAACGAGCCCATCTATTGCTGCATCGCGCTCAGCCAAGAGGTTTTCGAGGGAGACTTTGCTATCCAGCTCATCGCCATCAAATCCCGCGATCATGATGTCCACAATAAGACGCAGTGCCTCGAGTGCCACGTGCGCCTGTTGGTCGTAGTGGGCTACTTGCGCAGCCATCTTAGGGTCAACATCTCTGCTCATGATCCGATCATCTCCCGCGGCCGCGGTCGTTCTTGTGGCGGATCGGCCAATCGAGGGCAGTGACGATTAATGACTGCCCATGCAAATCGTCGCAGCTCAGGTTTCTTGTAGCCGAACGCCACATGATCTCTGGCGAAGCGTTCGACGAGGATATGACGGTCTTCGCCTTCTGAAAGAGCTGCCTTAAAATAGTGGCCCCACAGCGCATCTGCGGTGAGTAGGCGGTCGTGGTGATTCATCATGGCACACACCTCTTTCTAGGTAGTTGTGTAGGCTGTTTGCACCGTAGAGTGTTTTACAGATTCTGTCAAATAGTGGTGCTGCTACAGCTTTTTCACGATCTCTGCCACGAATGTTTGCTCGCCATTTCTGGGCGACATACGGCCCTTTATGGCAACGCAGGTACCTTCCACTACCGAAGCGCTAAATTCTTTAAACACCCGAGGAAACAGGACGGTTTCTATGGCACCGGAAAAATCCGCGAGCTTGATGAAGGCCATTTTGTCGCCGTTTTTTGTGAGAATTTCTTGCTTGGTTTCGATCATGCCTGCCATGACCGTTTGCGTGTCGGCCGCCAGCTTTTCCTTCATCTGCGCGATGTTCATTTTTTGCTGCGACAGCTTGTCTTTAAATTTATCGAGGGGGTGGCCGGAGACGTACAGGCCGAGGAGTTCTTTCTCCCAGGCGAGACGTGCGTCTTGTGTGGCAGCAATCGCAGTAGGCAAAACAAATTCCTGCGTCGACGTATCTGTAGCACCGAAAAGAGACACCTGGTTCTCTGGCGCACGCATGTGATCTTTGTGATACTCCAGCAACTTTTCGATGTTGGTGAGCATTGCATTGCGCTCTCCAAAATTATCAAGTGCGCCGGTCATGACCAAGGCTTCGAGAGATTTTTTATTAAGATTCTTGTCTTTGATACGTGCGAGAAAATCGCCGAGTGAAGCAAAACGGCCGCCCTCTGCACGCACCGCAATAATGGTGTTTGAGATACCTTCACCGAAGTTCTTGATAGATTTCAATCCGAAACGGATGGTGCTTTCATTGACCACGGTAAAGTCGGCAAAACTTTCGTTTACATCAGGTGGCAACACGGCGATTTTCATGTGGCGACATTCGGCGACGATTTCGCCGATTTTTTCCACGTCGCCTGAATCAGCGGTAAGGAGTGCTGCCATGTAGTCCACGGGAAAGTTTGCCTTCATGTAGGCGGTTTTATACGCCAGGTTGCCGTAGCTCGCGGCGTGCGCTTTGTTGAAGCCGTAGGCGGCAAATGTTTCAATTTGTTCCCACAGCTCTTTAGCGACCGCTGGTTTCATGTTGCGTTCGATACAGCCGGCAAGAAATCTTTCCTTCTGCGCTGCCATTTCTTCCGGAATTTTCTTTCCCATCGCTTTGCGGAATTTGTCTGCTTCGCCCCAGCTGTATCCTGCCAAGTCTACCGCCATGGTCATGACGTCGTCTTGGTAGATCAAAATGCCATAGGTAGGTTTGAGAATTGATTCCATGCGCGGGTCCAGGTAGCGTACCTGCGACGGATTATTCTTGCGCGCAATATACTCAGGAATAAATGCCATCGGGCCGGGGCGATATAGCGCCACCATCGCGTTCAGGTCGTGAATCGTTGAGGGTTTCAAATCCACCAGGTGTTTCGTCATGCCTTCGCTCGCCATTTGGAATACACCCAACGTTTCGCCGCGTGCGAGCATTTCGTACGTTTTTGTGTCGGTTAGTTCCACATTCACAATATCAATTGCTTGCTGCAAGCGTTCTTTCACGCGTAGTACCGAGTCGGCGAGTACGGAGAGGTTTTTCAAACCAAGGAAGTCGAATTTCAAAAGGCCTACGCCGCCGTACTCATCCACAATTGAATACATGTCGTACTGGGTAATCGTCTTGCCACCTTTTGGGTCGAATTGGATGGGGGCAATGTGGGATACTGGCATCGGGGCGATAATCACCCCTGCTGCGTGCACGCCCACGTGCCGGGCGTTGCCTTCTATTTTTTGTGCCAGATCAAGTATTTCACGTGCGTCTGGATCGTTGTCGTAAATTTCTTTGAGCTCCGGCACGTCTTTGAGGGCACTTTTGATGGTAACGGGAAAACCTTGCTTTGGTGGTGGGATAATTTTCGCAATCATGTCGCCGGTGTTGTAGGAGTGACCAAGCGCGCGGGCTACATCGCGCACCGCAGCGCGGGCAAGCATGGTACCGAACGTCCCTAGCTGGGCCACGTGCTCTTCACCATACTTGCGGCGCGCGTAATCAATCAGCTCGTCGCGACGGTTATCAGCAATATCCATATCAATATCAGGTGCTGATGGGCGTTCTGGATTGAGGAAGCGCTCAAACGGCATGCGGAAGGCGATGGGATCAACGGTCGTTATCCCACAGCAGTAGGAGACGAGGGAACCTGCCGCTGAACCACGAGTGTTGGTGAAAATGCCTTGAGCGGATGCGTACTGCAGTAAATCGGCGACCACGAGGAAGTAGGATGAGTATCCTTTCTTCGCAATAATGCCCAATTCGTAATCCAGGCGCTTTCTTGCTTCTGGGTTGTCCATGTTTCTTGCCTCAAGACCCGCCTCAGCCATGACACGCAATACATCGTCGTCATGCGCTCCTTCGGGCACGGGATATTTGGGAAAGATTGCTTTTCCGAGCACGAGCTCAAGGTTGCAGGCGTCGGCGATCTTTTTCGTGTTTTCAAGTGCCTCCGGTAGGTTGGCAAATAATTCGCGGGCACGTTTCTGCGTGATGAAAGAAAAGTCGTCGGGACGGTCGGCAAGCTCTCGGTCTATAGCACCACCGGTTTTGATTTTATAGACGAGCTCGCGTGCGAACGAATCTCCTTGCTCCAAATAGTACGTGTCGTGCGCAGCGACCAGTGGTACCGCACGCTTTCGGGCTAGTGTAATCAGCTGCTGCATGCGTTCGTCATGGCCCAGGATTTCACTGTGCTGCGTGATTTCCATGTACAGGTCGTCTTTAAAGATGTCGCGATACCACGAGAGTGCCTCATCTGCTCGTGCCTCATCATGGTTTTTGAGGTGCTGTGCTGGTTCTCCGGCAAAGGAGGGAAGAATGGCAATCAGGCCTTCGCGATGCTCGACGAGGAGCTCTCGATCGGCGCGTGGGTTGTAATAGAACCCTTCGAGATATGATTTGGTGACAAGCTGCACCAAATTTTGGTATCCCGTTTCATTTTTTACCAAGAGCACCAGCCGACTCGTGCGATCGTCGATGTTGTGTTCCTTCTGGTCGCGTTTGCGTGGTGCGATGTAAGTGTCCACACCGATGATGGGCTTAATGCCTGCTTTCTTGCACGCTTTATAGAAGTCGATTGCTCCATACAGCGCGCCTGCATCAGTAAGCGCGAGCGCTTCTTGGCCGTCTTTTTTTGCTGCATCAACCAAGTCGTCGATTTGCGGTAATGCCTGCAAAAGGGAGTAGTGGGAATGTACGTGCAAATGTACAAAAGGTGTGTTTGCGCGCGCCATGTGCGGAGTATAGCAAAGTGGTACTGTGCTGTGTCGGGCTGCAACGAGGGATAACTCTGTATTCATCTTGCGTTTGCACGCCATGCGTGACAGTGTTCGCGCAGTTGGAAACATCTAGGAGAGGGCTTATGCCAGGACCCCAACAATTGACCCCGCTACAAGAGCTCAACGCACAAGTGCAGCAGCTAGTGTCGAGCTATGTAGTTGCACAAGGTGTAACGCGCGAAGCGACCATCGCAGCCGCAAGCGCACTCGATGTGGTGCGGACCATCATTACTAATCCTCAGTGGATTAAACAAATGAAGCAGGCACACGGAGCTCAGGCAAAGCAATCTGGTGGAAATACGCGGCCGAGCGGTCGGAAAAGAAAACATCCTTAAATGCATAAACGTTTTGAGGCCGCCACCGTAGGTGGCGGCCTCTCTGTTATGCTCTGTTCTATGTACACATGGGTCATTGGTATAGACGAGGTGGGCCGTGGTCCTATTGCGGGCCCTATTGCGGTGGGAGTCGTAGCCTTACCGTTTTCACAGAATGAATGGAGGTATTGGGAAGGACTGCGTGACTCGAAAAAGCTGAGTGAACGGCAGCGCGAAGTATGGTACTCGCGCATACAAAAAGAATCATTGCGTCATGCGGTGGCGCAAGTGAGCGCGGCCGTCATTGATGAAAAAGGTATCACCTATGCTGCGCGATTGGCGGTAAAACGTGCCATTGAACGACTCGAACTTTCCCCGCAAGAAGCGCAAGTAATTCTCGATAAAAATCTCCAGGCACCTGTGGCCTGGGAACAAGAGGAATTTGTGAAAGGGGATGAGCGGTTCCCAGCGATTGCACTTGCCTCGATTGCAGCGAAAGTGACACGTGACCGTTACATGTGTCGCATGCACGCACGCCACCCACAGTATGGTTTCAATCAGCATAAAGGCTATGGAACGAAACTGCACTACGAGGCACTGCGCACATATGGGTCTGCAGAAATCCACAGAAAGAGCTTTTTAGGTTGACATATCGGCTCATCCGTGAAAAATGGCCGAGGGAGGTTGTGGTTTTTGTTCAAACTCATGGAGTGTCTATGACATCGAGTACACCAAATAGATGCCTTTCGCCTGCCGATGTGCTGCGCATCAATCAGCACGCCAGGGCGTTTCGCCACGCGAATAACCCCGACTGCAAGGATTGCGCACTGGCGCATCCGAACGGAGGTGTGTGCGGGATGCGTTCCTGCATAGGCTTCAAGCCACGCGGCTCGCATTTGCGGGCGGTGAAGACACCGCCCAAGAGTTAAGACGCCCTCAAGACGGCCTTATGGGGCACCAGGGACCCCGGCACTTTGTGCCGGGGTCTTTTCTTAATGAACGACCTACGAGGCCGTTTATGGGCACCTGGGCCGCTGCGCGACCCAGGTGCCGGGGCTTGCACGTGTTCTTGGCTTTTGGTATAGTCTCGGCCTATGGTAGTCCGCATGCGCGCAACCCGATCCCACCGAGACAATCGGCGTTCTCACCACGCACTTACGGGCCCACGCCTCTCAAACTGTGAATGTGGTGCCAAGCACATGCGTCATCGCGCATGCCAGAACTGTGGTAAATACCGTGGTCATCAGGTGGTAGACGTGGTTGCTCGTACCGAGCGCAATCAGGCTCGTTCAAAGCGCAAGGAATTGGGACTCCGTGAATCTGGAAAGAGCACCGGCCCTGCAGAAGAAGCAGCAAAAGAGGAAAAGCCGACCAAAGCTGCAAAAGCAACGAAATAGTTTCTCCACAGGTCGACGCAAAGCCGCAAGCGTGTGCGGTTTTTTTCGTTACAATGCCATCTATGGCTAATAGGCGGTTGTCCCGCTCGATTGTTCTTCAAACCCTGTTTGAATGGGACTCCGCCGAGTACACAATGGAAATGAACACGCTCTTCGAGCGTCTAGCGTCATATCGCGACGAATTCGGCGCCACTCCTTCAGACGAGCCGTTTATGAAAGACCTGCTGCGCATGGTGGTAGCCAAGAGGACCGAGCTTGACGAGGTCATCACACAAGCGGCTCCTGAGTGGCCAATTGAAAAGATCGCGCGCATCGACAGAAATATTCTTCGCATTGGTTTGGCCGAATTGTTGTATGCGGATCGTGGGCAAGTGCCTGCCAAGGTGGCAATCAACGAATCAATCGAACTCGCCAAGACTTTCGGCAGTGATTCATCGAGTAAATTTGTAAACGGTGTATTGGGTGCGGTATATGTCGAGTTGGGTGAGCCGGGTAAAGACGATGCCCCAAAGCGCAAAGAAAAAGTACCGCGCGAAAAAATGCCGATTGAAGAGCTGATCGGTGCCGTGGTGTATGCCCGCGAAGGCGATGACGTGTTCCTCGCCCTGGTGCACGACATATTCGGACACTGGACCCTTTCCAAGGGGCGACTCAAACCAGAAGAGCAACACCACGATGGGGTAAAACGAAAGGTACTGGAAGAAATGGGACTAGAAGTAGCGTCCATTCATGATGAAGTACTGGGCGAAAATGAGTACATTGCGAATGACTCTGCCATTCCGGGGGGCAAGAAGCGCCGTCATGCCACGTATTTCCTCGCATCTGCTCCGTTTGCCGAGCTGACCTTGAAACGTGAAGGGGGGCTCGATGATGCACAATGGTTTCCTCTGGCTGCAGTGGGGGATTTGAACTTCTACGACGACATTCTGCCGGTAGTGACCCGAGCCATCAATATCTTGGCCCAGCGGCCTAAATAAGATAGCATGGCGGACATGGCATTCGACTTCTCATCTTTTGAAAAACGCGTCGGCTTTACCTTCGGGAAGAAGCAGCTTTTGATGCAAGCTTTCACACACCGATCCTTTTTGAATGAGCACAAAGGTCCTGACATTGAGCACAATGAACGGCTTGAGTTTTTAGGAGACGCGGTCCTTGAATTAGTTGTTACGGATTTCCTCTATAAAAAGTATCCCGAGAAAACCGAGGGTGACCTCACGGCGTATCGCGCCGCGCTTGTGAATACCAATAGCATTTCGGATGCAGCAACCAAGTTGGGTATGAACGACTACCTGCTGCTTTCAAAAGGCGAGGCAAAAGACATGGGTCGCGCACGGCAATACATTTTGGCAAACACCTATGAGGCGTTCATTGGCGCCTTGTACCTCGATCAAGGGTATGACGCAGCGCATGAATTTATCGCCAACTCACTCTTTGCAAAGACGGATGAAGTGGTCGCGATGCGGCTGTGGCAGGATGCCAAAAGTAAGTTTCAGGAGCTCGCACAAGAGCGCGAAAACGAAACACCGCTGTACAAGTTGGTGGCCGAAAGCGGCCCTGATCACGACAAGAAATTCATTTCAGGCGTCTTTCTGCGCGACAAAGAAATCGGCCGCGGCGACGGAAAATCCAAACAGGAAGCCGAGCAGTCTGCTGCGGAGAATGCTCTCATGAAGAAAGGGTGGTAGTGTGCACTTGAATTTTTTGCAACTCCGCGTACTGTGGTATCAGGGGGAGGCAACACATAATGGAGGAACCGCCACATGACTGCCCTTATCGTACTCTGGGTCACCGTCGGCATAGGACTCGTTGTAGGGTTCTCAGTTTTTGCGCTGATGTCAAAATATACACGAAAATACAAGCGCGCCG
>CALRGX010000016.1 GCA_943358385.1 Parcubacteria group bacterium
CTTCGGTGCCGCCGCTTCTTTTATTGCATGTACCTTGTCGTCCCTAAACGCTATACGCTCACCCCTATTCCCTTGCCTTTCCCCCTACCCACATGGTACAGTCCTCAGACATATGGCAATAAACGCAGAAATAGTACGAGTTGGCAGCGAAAACAGCATGAGCGTGATTCGTAAGTTCACGCGCAAGCTCCAGGGCACCGGCATCGTCAAAGAAACCCGCAACCGTCGCTACTGGGAGCGCGCATCATCAGACGCAGTAAAAAAGAAGCGCGCACTCAAACGCATCAAGCGCCGTGCAGAATTTGCGCAGCTTCTCAAGGAAGGAAAAGTGCAAGAGCGCCAGCCACGTCGCGGTTCGGCTCGCTAAATATGGCTACTCTCCGGCACCAGCCGGAACAATCACGGTGCGATGTATACAATGGTACCCGCGGCCCACTGCCACGGGTACCATTTTGCACCATCGCAAAAGATATCCTGGGGCCGCGTTTCGCAGTATCTGTGGCACTCTTGGGTGACCGACGATCGCGCGCACTCAACCTAGAATTTAGAAAGAAATCCTACGTACCTAACGTACTTTCGTTTCAAACAGGAAAAACCACGGGCGAAATTATTTTAAATCCACGCAAGGCGCGTCAGGAAGCCAAACAGTATGGCCACACCGAACGCGAGCATCTCCTCTATCTTTTTGTGCACGCCTGTCTGCATCTTAAAGGTCACGACCACAGCACCCGTATGGATGCGCTCGAACAAAAATACTTCCAGAAGCATCTCAAGGACTCGTAATACTTCTCGTGTCCGTTATCCACCTCGTAAAGCGCTTTAGGCGCGCGGCTACAGGGGTTACAATGAAACGAAGGCACTCAGTGCCAACTTATATGGCACGCGTCTATGCAGGCATCGATATCGGCACTTACCACGTCAAAGTGGTCATTGCTGCGGTAGCTGATACTCCAGATGCACCACTCAAAATAATTGGCACCGGCACCTCATCCTCAAAAGGTATGCGACATGGTTACATCGTGAACACAAAGGATGCGTCAAAAAGTATCAAGGAAGCATTTGAACGTGCATCGCAAATGGCCAAAGTACGCGTGCAGTCTGCGCGCGTGGCAATTGGTGGCGTTGGTCTCGACGAGTTGCGCGCAACTGGTGACGTCACTCTCACCCCATCAGGTGGTGAAGTAACCGAGCGCGACATTGATCGTGCCATACGCGAAGCAGAGAAAAGAACGTCTGGCCAGCTCACGAATCGCAAAATAATCCATAGTCTGCCCATTGGCTTCAGGGTTGACGGCAATACCGTTTTGGGCCGCGCCGTAGGCATGAAAGGTACCAAACTGTCAGTCGACACGCTACTCATAACCGCTCTCGAGCAGCACTATCACGACATCGTCGAGGCAGTCGAGGCCGCCGGTGTAGAAGTGGAAGACGTCATGGCATCCCCACTTTCAGCAAGTCTCGTGACCCTCACTAAGCCACAGAAAGTTGCTGGCGTGGTACTCGCAAACATTGGTGCAGAAACAGTTTCGATTGCCGTGTTTGAAAATGACACACCGGTCTCCATAAAAGTGTTGCCCGTAGGTGCTTCTGCAATCACCAACGACATTGCTATCAATTTGCGCCTGCCGTTGCACGAAGCAGAACAATTGAAGCGCGGTGCCGTTATTGGGAGTGATGTCCCACAGAAAAAAATTGATGAGTTGGTTTCCAGCAGGCTCAAAGATATTTTTGGTCTTATCGACGCCCATCTAAAAGCAATCGGCAAGCAGCGACTCTTGCCGGCAGGCATCGTGATAACCGGCGGCGGCTCTGGGATTGCAAGTGTGAGCGACTTGGCGAAAGCCACCATGCGCCTGCCTTCCCAGGTCGGCAGCATGGGCCAAAATGCATCGCGAACGATTGCCGCAGATGCAACGTGGGCAGTGGCCTATGGGTTATGCAAGTGGGGCTACTCCACTGACGCACATCGCACGGAGACAAATCTGTTTGAAGGGGTAGGCGACAGCATCAAGCGATTTTTTAAGGCACTCTTGCCCTAAATTGGCAAGTATTGTGGCAGTACTTGTTTATTGATACTATTGGCTTCGTGAGCCAGTTTTGTGAGAGATTCCCCAGAAAAAGCCGGCTACAAGAACCACCTAACGACAAAGATATTTATGACCAAGAAAGTCCAGCCAGATATTGAAGCATTTGCACGCATCCGTGTGATTGGTGTTGGCGGTTCGGGAAACAATGCGGTGAATCATATGGTGAATTCAAAGGTGCGCGGTGTCGATTTTATCGCTGTAAACACCGATGCTCAGGATCTACATCGTTCAAAAGCACCCAAGAAAATTCACATCGGGCGCAATCTTACACGTGGACTAGGAACGGGCATGAATCCTGATTTGGGAAAGCATGCCGCGGAAGAAAATAAAGAAGAAATTCAGGAAGCACTGAAGGGATCTGACATGGTATTTGTTACCTGTGGTATGGGTGGTGGCACCGGAACTGGTGCCGCACCGGTTGTTGCGCAAATTGCACGCGAGCTCGGCGCACTTACCGTTGCAGTCGTTACCAAACCATTTGGTTTTGAAGGCCAGCAGCGTGGACGCCTTGCCGACAACGGTATCAACGAACTCAAGAAGGCCGTCGACGCGTTGGTTATGATTCCCAACGACAAGCTCCTTTCGATTGTATCTCGCGATACGGGCATTAAAAATGCTTTCTCGATGTGTGACGATATTTTGAAACAAGCAGTTGAAGGTATTTCAGACCTCATCACCACACCAGGCATCATCAACGTCGACTTTGCTGACGTGCGCACCATTATGCAAAACGCTGGCTCAGCGTTGATGGGTATCGGCACCGGGACCGGTGAGAAGCGTGCGGAAGAAGCAGCAAAAGCCGCCATTTCTTCACCTCTGTTGGATGTATCAATTCATGGAGCAAAAGGGGTGCTGTTCTCAGTGGCTGGCGGCGAAGATTTGGGCATGCTCGAAATCCAAGATGCTGCACAGGTCATCACCAACGCTATCGACCCGGATGCGAAAGTTATTTTTGGTGCGATCACAGACGAAACACTCAAGAAAGGCCAGATCAAGGTTACCGTTATCGCTACTGGCTTCCCAGAGCAAATGCTTGCTAAGTCACTCTTTGGTTCTGTCAGCACACCACGCCCCGCAAAGCAGGTAGTGGAGGAAAAGCTTCGTCCTGTCACGAAAGAAGAAACTGAAGCACCGGTGCCACGTGGCGAAATTGCAGGCGTTGAACCCGAGCAGCACAACGAAGAGCCTCCAACACCAGAAGTTGCCAAGAAGATTCTTGCCGACGATGAAGATGACTGGGCGTCACTTCCCTCATTCTTGCGCCGAAAGTAAGCGCACGCTGGGTGCTGAAACGCGCACGATGCGTCGTTCACATCACGTGCGCTCCTAACAGTGTATATTTGACACCCTCCCCGCTCCCGCGCACACTACTTACATGCAACGTGCACCTGAACATTTGAGATTTGCCGTTTTGGCCGCTGACGTCGCACTGTTCACCATTCGTGACAAAAAATTGTATGTGCGGCTCATGCGTGTAAACCGGCCCCCTCATTTTCCCGACACATCTGGCCTTCCTGGAGGGCTGATTCGCGAGGACGAAACCGCAGAAATGGCAGCGACTAGAATCCTCGCCGAGCGCGGTCACATTGATGCCTCAAAAGTATACATTGAACAATTGGCAACATTCAGTGAGGTTACTCGTGACCCACGCAGCCGTGTGGTGGCTGTTGCCTATTTAGCTCTCGTTCCTTGGGAGACCCTTTCGAGCATCGAACAGAGTGATTCAGACGAAGCATTCTGGCAACTCGTCGAACGCGCGCCGAAATTGGCGTATGACCACGACCACGTCCTTAGAAATGCACACGAGCGTCTGCGTTCTCGTATTTCCTACAGCACGCTCATTTGTAAAATTGTGCCCAAAGAATTTACACTTTCAGAACTGCAAGCAGCGTACGAGAGTTTGCGTGGCGAATTCCTCGACAAACGTAATTTTCGTAAGAAAATGGACATGCTCGACGTCCTCACCCCCCTCAAAAAGAAGCGCACCGGTGTACGCGCTCGTCCAGCGCTCCTGTACCGATTCACCTCTCCTAAGGTGCTCATCACCCCACAGCTGTAGCATTTTTTGCACAGGATTTGCTTGCCCTCCCTGTGTTAAACTCTCTGGGTACCTACACTTTTGCATCTCTGGGTACCTACCACCTTACCCCTATCACCTAAATACCATTGTAACTATGTATGATCTCATTATTGTTGGCGGCGGGCCTGGCGGTGCAGCGGCGGCCGTATATGCTGCACGCAAACGCCTTAAAACACTTTTTATTACCGCAGAGTGGGGCGGGCAGAGTACCGTATCTACAGATATTCAGAATTGGATCGGTACACCGTCTATTTCAGGTGCTGATCTCGCAAAATCTTTGAAAGCGCATGTTGAAGCGTATGGCCAGGAAGTAGTGACTGCACTTGCTCCACAGACGGTTACCAGCGCCACGGCAAGCGACGATAAAGTGACCGTTACTACGTCTGACGGAAAAACATACGAAGGAGCAACACTCTTGGTGACGACCGGTTCCACGCGCTGTAAGCTCGGCGTACCTGGCGCTGATACATTCGAACACAAAGGCCTCACCTACTGTGCGAGTTGTGACGGCCCACTCTTTTCGGGACAAGATGTGGTGGTGGTAGGCGGCGGAAACGCAGGCTTTGAAACGGCTGCACAACTTCTTGCATATGTGAAAAGCGTGACACTCCTTGACCGTAACGATGCGTTCCGTGCGGACGAAGTGACTGTGCAGAAAGTGCTCTCAAAGCCCAACATGCAGGCGCTTCACTTCTGTGAAATTGTCGAGGTCGTGGGCGAAAAATTTGTTACCGGCATCAAGTGGAAGCATCAACAGACAGGCGAGATTACGTTGGTGCCATGCACGGGTATTTTCGTCGACGTAGGCCTGATCCCGAGCACCGACTGGGTGAAAGATGCAGTGACTCTGAATGACCGCAAGCAAGTCATTATCGACCCACGCACACAGAAAACCTCGCACCCACGTATCTGGGCCGCCGGTGATTGCACCGACGTCCTATACCACCAAAACAACATCGCCGCGGGTGACGCTGTGCGCGCACTTGAAGACATTTATCTCTTTATCCACGCAAGTTAACGCAGGTCGGTAGATACCGCGCTCGTACGCACCCGCACACTCGTGCGGGTGCGTACATTACGTTGACCTAACGATGTCTCTGCCGTAAGGTAGCGCCTGGGTCGGCGTCCATACCCGATCTGGACCATGGCTATGGTGGACATGGTTCGTACCCACTCGCATTAAGGATACAGCATATGCGAGCACTACTGGTAGCCACGCTCGTGGCGCTCTCTCTATCGGCACCCTACGCAACAGCGGCCTTCGCGGCTGGTGAGGCGATTGTCGAGAAGGAAGAGCGTACGAAGGGGGCCCACCCAAAAGGCAAAGTATGCCCAAAGACAGGTAAGCCTCTCTGAGGCTCACTTGCCCTAAGGCAGACTTAGAAATAGGGTGTTCCGCTTAGTTGACGTGGCTCACCTGGATCGGTGGGCGGGCTGGTTGACGAGCCTGCCCACTGGTTTCCTGGGGTTTCTTGTTTTCCACCACTGTTCTTTTGAGGACTTGCACAAGTCTGACGCTCGCGATAAAGTGGCGTCAGCGATTGGGGTCGTCCAACCACCTCAGTTGAGGGTCCGAAAGGACTCCCACCAAAAAGGCGCCGGTGTATCCCCGGCGTCTTTTAATTTTGTATACAAAAGTTTTTCTCCTTAGCGCACTGCAAATCTTTTTGACACGCGGTAGCCCAGTGCGAGCGCTGCACCTGCTGATAGGAGAGTGAGTGCAAACCACATCAAGAAATAGAGGTCATTATCTCCACTCGTATACGGCACACTAGCAAGTGCGAGCTGCTGCGGCTGCGGGTTGTACAAGGCCACTCGACGCACCGGTGGATACCATAAGTATTTCCCTTGGTAATACCCTTGGTTGAAGTAGGTACCTTGAGTGTAGTAGTCACCCTGCGAGTAGTAATCATTTTGATGGTAGTACGTACCCTGGGTGTAGTAGGTACCCTGCGTGTAGTAATCGTTTTGATGATAGTACGTCCCTTGCGTGTAGTACGCTGGCTGTGTGTAGTAGTCAGCTTGCGAATAGTAGTTGCCTTGGGTGTAGTAGTCGCCTTGCGTATAGTAGGACGCCTGTGTGTAGTATGCGGGCTGCGTGTAGTACGTAGCCTGTGTGTAATAGTTCCCTTGATGGTAGTACGAACCTTGAGGACTGTAGCTCCCTTGCGAATAGGAATCGCCACCGCCTCCACTATCGCCTGGACCACCGCTGTCCCCGGTACCACCAGAATCACCCGGGCATCCATCGCCTGCTCCAGAATCGCCTCCGCTACCATCACCACCGTCGCCGGCGTCGCCACCGTCTCCACCACCTCCGCCGTCACCGCCATCACCACCTCCGCCACCATCACCACCTCCCCCGTCACCACCATCTCCACCTCCTCCATCACCGCCGCCTCCACCGTCACCGCCATCGCCACCTCCGCCACCATCACCGCCACCACCGTCATCAGCGAGCACCAAAGCGATAGCTGGAAGTGTTAAACCGTCACGGGTCGATGTGTGTGAGTCCACGTGTAGGAAAATTGGGGTAAATGTATATGAAAGAAACGCGCATGAGAATACGAGTAGTGAGTACGCGGCACCTTGGGTTAATAGGGTCTTGCGGGACATATAAAATGACCATCCGAACGTATGCGTATTCGCATCCTACCGCCACCCCTCTCCGGGATCAAAGCATTTTTCGACTAGAGGACAAAAGGAGAGACACCGCAATTTGCGGTGTCTCACTATGCAAATGAGCATCCTGTGAAGGACAATCTCACCGAGCTGGAAGTTCGATCATGAAGAAGGTCGTATCTTCGTAGATTCTAGCAACGACCATGGAGTACCCGTGGATTTTGAATCGAGCATCCGGAAACGGCCGATAGGGGGCCGTGCCGCACAGATAGTCGCCACGGCTATACCTCAGCAGAATCCTGTCCGGCGTATCAGCCAAGCGAATCCAGGGCTCTTTCGGCTCACGGAACACGTTGCGCGGGACACAGAACTCACCTGCCTCAACCGGAGTTGTACTCAGGCAGTATGCAAAAGCGCACACTCCCACAAAGAGTGACTTCAGATTCATGGGCCAACCTCCTCAATAAAGCAGCACGCTGCTGCAGCTGTCTTGGACCCTAGCATAATGAAGGGCCGCTGCCTATGGCAGCGGCCCTTGTTTTCTTTTTAACAAACTTCGATTACTCAAAACGCTTGAACACCAAGCTCGCGTTTGTGCCCCCAAAGCCAAAGCTGTTGGAAAGCACCATTTCCGGTGTTGCATCCACCTTTTCTCTAAGGATGGGCACCCCGTCAAACACAGGATCGAGCTCCTCGATGTGAGCACTGGCGGGAAGGAAACCTTCTCGCAGTGCCATGATCGAATAGACCGCTTCTTGTGCTCCCACCGCGCCGAGTGAGTGTCCGGTAAGTGACTTGGTGGAACTGATGGGTGGCATATTCTCGCCAAACACTGCACGAATCGCTTCGATCTCTTTTACATCCCCCACCGGCGTCGATGTGCCGTGCGGATTAATGTAGCCAATACGATCGTGGAGTCGCTCTCCGGTTGTCAGTGATTTGAGCGCCATCTGCATGCAACGAATGGCACCTTCACCCGATGGTTGCACCATGTCGTGCCCATCAGAGGAAAGTCCAAAGCCGACGAGCTCTGCCAGTATTGGCGCCTTGCGAATGTACGCAAACTCATATGCCTCCAAGACCAAGACCGCTGCACCACCGGCGATGACAAATCCGTCTCGGCGCTTGTCAAACGCTCGTGACGCAACCGCCGGTCGATCGTTGAATCCGGCCGACATGGCCGGCATCGCATCAAAGACAGCAGAGAGGTATTCGTTCAGTTCCTCTGAACCTCCGGCAAACACGACGTCTTGGTAGCCGTCGCAAATTTGCTGTGCGGCGAGGCCGATACAGTGTGCTGATGTGGCACATGCTGACGACACACTAAAGTTGTGCCCTTTTATCTGAAACGGGACCGCCAGTGTTGCAGAAGCAGTCGACGACATCGCTTTCGGCACTTCAAAAGGCCCAATCTTTTTTGGATTCTTGTCGCGCCGCACCGTATCAGCCGCTCCTACAATCGCCGCAACTGATGGTCCGCCGGAACCCATGATGAGGCCCGTGCGCACGTTGGATACCAGCTCCGGCGGAAGCTTCGCCATCTGAATCGCTTCTTCCATCGCGGCAAAGTTCCACGCAGAACCCATGCCCATAAAACGACGCGGTTTGCGTGGTCCGACCTGTGTCCAATCCAACGTGGGCTTTCCATAGACTTGGCTTCTAAAGCCGAGTGCTGCCTGTTCTGGTGAAAAGGTGATGCCCGAACGCCCTTCGCGCAAAGATTGCACCACTTCAGTGCAATTGTTGCCAATGCTTGAAACGATGCCCATTCCTGTCACGACCACTCTTCTTTTTGGTGCCATGGTGCACTCCCTGTGTTTCCGATTGCCATAGAACAAAACCTCGCAAAAGCGAGGTCTGCCCGTACCCTATCACAAGCCCACGGCAATTGCCCAGGCGAGACTATGAGGTAATACAAGAAATTGGATATACCGCATTGTTGCAAACGGTGACCCCTTTTAATCCAAACCACGAGTCACTCTCATCGATTGCCACTACCTCTTCTGTGCGGCACGTTGATTGTGCAGCGGAGGACTGCACGCCAGCAAGTGAGCATCGGTCGGTTTGCTTGATGATGGCAACCTGCAACCTGATTTCATCAAGTGCATTGAAGCCTCCATTGAGCGTAGCGGGATCCCACTGCACGGAACGAAGGGTGCTATCAAGCGCGTTGCCGCTGGTCGGAATATATCCCACCACCTTCCCTCCTTTTGCTACGAGCTTCAGTGCAATTTTATACGTAATTTTTGATCCATCACCACCAGTGTATGGCGGCGGGATACTGGAAGCTTCCCATTGCACCGGCGTCTCGCGCCACGCGTGAATAATTTCACCACCGTTTGGTGACATCACACGGACCGTTGGTTTCTCGCCGCTTGGGCCACCCACCACAACCATTGCCGTACCCGCAGTGCGCACGAAAAGCGGCACATGACCAGGACCAAATTCGCGCCACATCAATTTTGCGGTATAGGTGCCTGCGCTTTGGTACGTATGTGTGCGCGAGAAATTGTTAACACCAACCGCGTTATCAATCTGTCCATCGCCATAATCAATCCACACGGCAATTTCAGCAGAGGTGTTTTGTCCAACACTGCCGGTGAAGGTGACCGTGAGAGGGATGTTCCCTGAGCGTGGATTTGCATTCAAAGGTCCTTGAGCAATTGGCATTTCTGACGTCGCGTCGAGGACACACAAAGTGGCACTGGGGCACCCACTACTATCCGGCATCCCACTTTGTGCATGTGAACCAGGGGAGCATGAGGGCACAGGATACGCAGGACAGGATGTAATAGATGGCAATTCTGCTACCGATCCTTCCACACAACGCGGCGCAGTGGCGCAACCCTGCGCGTCTTTAGGACCAGCTTCTGCGTGCTTCCCCGCGGTGCACAGAATTGGCCGGTGAACGGTGCAGCGCTGTGCCAATGGCTTCAGGGTTGAACAGCTGGCCGCTATTGCCTCTCGTGTACGCATACCAACCACCCCGTATCCTGTGGAAGCAGGGTCACCCACATTCACCACCTCTTGTTGTGTTTGGAAACCCTGTACCCCTCGTTCGGTGAGTGCACCGTAGTAGCCCGTCACCCCATCGGCACTCAAAAGTCCGAGTCTGAGCAAGAAACGTTGCAAGCTGGTTACATCATCGCCGCGACTGCCACGCGAAAGCGTACGGAACAAAGGTGGACATACTGAAGATGTTGCAACAGACGGAGTGCGTGGTGTTGGTGGCGTCGTTAGGGATTCCTGGAGCTGCGTCATCTGTGCCATAAGTGCTTCGATTTGCGCTCGCAATTCGTCGGCCGTTGTTGCATGCACCGCAAAAGGTAGGGCGGCTAGAAAGAACACAGCCAGCAGGAAGGAGGTTCGCATCCTTGCATTGTCTCATTTTGCCGACGCCCTCATGTGCATCCCTGTGCACAATCGGCAAAAAGTAGACTCAATGTTGATCCCAAAGGTAGTCAGCTGTGTTTGGAGTACACTACCTCCATGTATTCGCCCAGACTGTACAAAGGCACATCGGTGGCCTTGGGAAGCACCTTGTGTGGTCTATTGTGTCTGGGCATCGCTCTATATGCGGCACAGGCTCACCTTCTGGAGCAATATCGCTCACTGGAATCGGTGGCAATTACCGACAGACACGGCGACATCTTGACGCTCGCCCCCAACGCAAAAAGTGTCTACGCACAATATGAAAGTGCACTCCCACCCCGTGTAGCAGCGCTTCTCATTAAAAAGGAAGATAGGTTTTTCTACATACACCCGGGCATCAATCCATTCAGCACCATGCGCGCCGCACTGCGTTACGCAACAGGCTCACGCGTGGGTGGGGCGAGCACCATTACTCAGCAGCTGGTAAAAAATTTGCTGTCACACGAGCAGAATCGCACCTTCTTCAACAAAGCCATCGAACTCTTTTACGCACTCGCACTAGAAGTATGTACGACGAAAGAAGAAATTCTGGTGATGTACAGCAACACTGTGTTTATGGGGAATCAGATCCAAGGACTTTCAGGTGCGAGCTTGCTTTATTTTAAAAAACCACTGACGGAACTTGATGATACGAAACTGGCGATGCTCCTTGCTACCCTCTCGAGCCCCAGTGTGCAGAACCCGTGGGAGGAAGAGAACGCGCGTGTGTCACGCAATCTCGCTGACCGTATTGGCATTACCTTCGATCCCGCATTGGCTACCATAACTACAGAGCGCACATACACACCGCTCCGCAATTTTGAACTTTCATCGATGGAAATCGCATGCTCGAACGCATGCCAAACCACATTAGACAGCCACCTCACCGACCAGCTACGAGCCATCCTAAACCGTCACGTCGAGCGCGGATATGCAGCGGGAGCACGAAATGGTGCCATAGTCGTTATCAAGCTTCCAGAAAATGAGCTCCTCGCCATAGTGGGCACACCTGATATACACGGCACCGATGCCGGTCAACAAATCAATATGGCTATCGAACCCAGGCCGATCGGCTCGACGGCAAAACCGTTCATCTATCTTGCAGGCTTTGAAAAAGGACTGCGTCCGTACACGCAGGTAGACGATCGTGAATACAAATTTCCCACCGCTTCTGGATTTCCGCTGTACCCTAAAAATTACGATGGTCTGTATCGTGGATGGGTTACGTTGCACACCGCGCTTTCAAATAGCCTCAACGTACCCACGGTAAAAACATTACAGTATGTTGGCTTGCCGAATTTCTATTCATTTCTTGAACAGCGCCTTCAATTTACCCCACTTAATTCTTTCGACAGTTACCAGTACGGTATCGCTCTTGGTGGTCTGGAGATGGACCCGCTCACCCTTGCTCACTACCTCACTCTCTTTCCGCAACAGGGCATACTCGCTCCACTCACGCTATTTCTACACAATGCTGACGGCCCCGTGACCATCACCACGCCCATGTCGAGTGTAGCTACGAAAAAGAACGTGACGCAGCCGCAATTTGCCCAGCTGGTGACACGCGTCTTGAACGACCGCTATGCTGGTGTCGAGCAGTTCGGTCTCGCCGGGAACCTCAATCTCTTCCAACACAACTACGCAGTAAAGACAGGCACCTCGCGCGATTATCATGACAGTTGGACCGTCGGCTGCTTCGGCGTTGTGTGCGTTCGCTCGGTGACTTCGAGAGAGTTTAGTGGTAACTCAAATCAATATGAATTGTGCTAGGCACAAACAAATCTGTATGTGCTTGCCCCGCCCGCCCAGTGCGCGCACAAATCCCCGCCGTTTTTAGGAAATATTATAAAACGACGGGGATTACTCCCCTGAATTACATTTTTCTCGAATCATACGCCCAATGCAAAATGGCTTGTCTTTGACGTGGTCGGCAGAAAATATCTCCAGCTCGGCAATTATTTTTAAT
>CALRGX010000017.1 GCA_943358385.1 Parcubacteria group bacterium
AGCGGCTACTTTCCGATGGAAGAAATAAAGACGCTGCGCAAGCTGCACACGCGTCTCCAAGGCCACCCACATCGCGAGTATCTCCCTGGTATCGAGGTAAGCTCAGGGCCACTAGGCTCAGGTTTTGCACAGGCAGTAGGTATGGCCATTGCGGACAGACGCGACAAAGTGGAGAACAGATACATATACGCCATGATTTCCGATGGTGAACACGATTCTGGGATCATCTGGGAAGCGGGTTTGCTTGCAGCGCGCGAGAAAGTGGGGAACTTGATTGCCATTGTGGATAGAAACAATATCCAGATAGATGGGCTCACCAGCGACATCATGCCGCTTGAGCCACTGAGGGATAAGTGGAAAGCGTTTAATTGGCACGTGCAGGAGGTAGACGGACACGATTTCCGAGCACTTGCCCGCGCCATTCAAACGGCAAAGGAAGAAAAAGACCAGCCATCAATGATTATCGCCCGCACGATTCCAGGGAAGGGAGTGCCGGAGTTCGAGTGCGATTTCCACTGGCATGGCAAACCACCGAGCAAGGAAGAAGGTGCGCGGGCAGTGAAGGCGTTACGTTCGCTCGGTGGGAAAATAACCAGTGAACACCAATAACTATGATAAACAGCGCACTCCAACTAAATACGAAAATATTCGACGCTGATGTCGAGCAGGTGCCACTCAGAAATGGATTCGGCGAAGGGCTGGTTGAGGCTGCAAAAGCCGACGACCGTATCATGGGTCTCTGCGCCGATTTAACCGAAAGTACACGCATGGAAGCATTTGCAAAATGGTTTCCGAATCGATTTGTGCAGATTGGTGTTGCTGAACAAAATCTCGCCGCTGCCGCATCCGGCATGGCAGCGATGGGGAAGATTCCATTCATCACCTCGTACGCGATGTTTAGTCCTGGCAGAAACTGGGAACAGATTCGCACCACCATGTGCTACAACGACCGCCCTGTAAAAGTGATTGGTTCGCATGCAGGTATTTCTGTGGGCCCCGATGGCGGTACGCATCAGGCTGTAGAAGACATTGCTATCACGCGGGTGATTCCGCGCATGGTAGTAATTTCTCCGTGCGATAGTGTGGAAGCAAAAAAAGCGACACTCGCGCTCGCGCAAAATGGCAAGCCAACGTACTTGCGATTAGCGAGAGAGAAAACCCCAGTGATGACAACCGACATGACGCCGTTTGAAATAGGGAAGGCATATGAACTGTGGCGTGGTGAGGCGCCTCAAGTGGCGCTCATGGGATGCGGGCCATTACTTCACAACGCACTCAAGGCGGCACAGGAATTGGCGAAAGAAGGGATAGGAAGTGTGGTGTTAAACATCCATACCATCAAACCGATTGATGCGGAAAAGGTGAGTGCGCTCGCGAAAGAATGTGGTGCCGTGGTTTCTGTGGAGGAACACCAGATAGCGGGCGGGCTTGGTTCCGCTATCGCCGAGGTATTGATGAAAACACACCCAGTCCCCATGGAGTTTATTGGGGTGCAAGACAAGTTCGGACAGAGCGGAAAACCCCTTGAATTGATTGAAGAATACGGCATGGGCGTCTCGCATATTGTGGCCGCAGCCAAGAAAGTGGTAGGGAGGAAATAGTGTTGGACAATCGCATTATTTGTGATATAATAGAAAAGGACTAACAACAGAAAGGGTACCGCATGGTGGAAGTGTTCAAACGAATACTGACACTGCTTACGGTGGTGGTGGCAGTCGGTCTTCCGATTGCGTGGTATGAGGGGTGGCTCAAACCTCTCGCACCTGTTGCGCCGCCACCGATTCAACAGCTCTCCGAAGCTGAGCGTGACTGCGCAGTTGCGGAGCTGTATGAAGGTGCAACGCATCCGTACGACATGTTGTTTCTGATCGGCGCCATTCGCCGCGCAAGCAGCGAGCCATGTGCGCTTCTTACGAACTACACGCTTCTTCGGGCGCCTTCGCAAGATGCCGCTTCCTCGTTTCGCTATGCTGGATTCATCTTCAGCAAAGTGTGGCTTGCGGAACAGAAGAGCCGCCTCGGGTGGGCACGGCATGTGGTTGAGTTGGCATATAAAAGCGATCATGCTTTGTATGCTGACCAGCGCATCGTGGAAGTCTTGGCGAAAGTCGAGGCGACTATGACACCTGACGTGCAAGCCTTGGCTAAACGCGTGCGCGCCTGTGCCTACCGCGTGAATCGGGTTTGGCCGATGAACACGGCCGGCACCGACTACGAAGCAATGAAACGCGAGTCACATCCGACTTTGCGCTTCAAAACCCCATCGGGTGCCGAGTTCTTTTGTGCCCTGACTGCGAAGTAGCTTCCTTCGCCACAAAAATGCCGCCGCAGCTTTAGCTGCGGCGGCACCTTTTATAAAGGTCGGTCCTTTATAATCTCTGTGCAGTTCTCTATGCAATTTTTTCCGCTCTGTATGTTGCCGGTGCTTTCGCGAGCCACTCTTCCAATTTCTCGCGTGACAGCAATCCTTTCTGCGCGCCGATTTCTTGCACGACCGACATGGAATTAATTGGTGCACGTGCGAGTGCATCCGCGACCGACATACCCGCAGCAATCAAGGCCACCATGGTTGAGGCAAATGCATCGCCTGCACCAGTGCGATCAACCGGTGGTGCTGGGTCTGGATAAATGGGCATGTACCATGCATCGCTTGCGTCCATAGCATACGCTCCTTTCGGACCATCAGTAATCACCGCAATGTTTGGCCCAAGAGCGCGCATGCCTTTTAGGAGACCAACGATGTCGTCTGACTCAGTTTTCAAAATGCGCTGTGCTTCTTCCTTGTTGCAGAACACGATTTCGCTCACGGCATACAAATCTTCAAGAAGACCATCGGCCGAGAGGTTAATTTGGAAGGTGCCTGGCTGGAACCCTAATTTTGTTTCAGGGTGCGCCTTTACATACTCTGCAATTTCATGGTGGTACGGCTCCCCGTGCTCGCCGGTTGACGTGAAATAAATCCACGCAGGAGATTCTTCAAAGGCCGGAAGCGCGTATGGCCACGGTTGGTGCTTGATCAGGATGGTGCGTTCAGCTTTGAAACGCAGCACGTAGTGATGGTGCGTTGGGAATTGTTCATGGTGCCGTGCGTACTCAGTGGCGACGCTATCTTTCTTCCATGCTTCGATACATTCGCTGCCCCAGGAATCGGTCCCTACGTCCGTTACGAGTGCACTCGTGATTCCCAGGCGCGCTGCAGAAACAGCGGCGTTTCCCGCATTACCTACTCCTGGGATAACAATTGCTGATTCAAAGGGGATCTTGTCGCCAAATCGCATGCAGATGTCTGTCTCCCCTGCGTGCTTTTCTACGTGTGCTTGGCTGAGCTCGATAAATGTATCCATCGTTACGTCGCCTATGGCGACAAAGTCGTATTTCATACGGCTGATTCTACCACGGGGCCGTCGACGGCGGGGTGTATACTCTCCCCATGACCATCAAAGAAGCGCTCCAGGAGGCGGGAGCAAAAGGATACGCCCTCGGACACTTTAATGTTTCTGACTCTACGCAGCTGAATGCCATTGCCGAAGTGTCGCGTGAACTCTCCTTGCCAGTACTCATTGGTGTTTCAGAAGGCGAACGAAAGTTCCTGGGCATGCACGCGGTTGCTGCCATAATCAATGCGCTGAAAAAAGAAGGTGTTTCCATATTTTTGAATGCCGATCATACGCACGATGTGGAGGGTGCAAAAGCATGCATCGATGCTGGATTTGATTCGGTGATGTTTGATGGAAGCAAGCTACCGATAGAAGAAAATATCCAAAAGACGCGCGAAGTTGTGGCGTACGCACAACAATCAGGGCGCGAGGTGTTTGTGGAAGGTGAGCTTGGGTACATCGGTTCATCAAGTGCACTCCTGGATGAGATTCCTGAAGGTGCAGGCTTGCAAATGACTACACCGGAGGAGGCAGCGCGCTTTGTGCGCGAAACGGGCGTGAGCATGCTCGCCCCATCAGTAGGCAACATTCACGGCATGCTTAAAAATGCACCTGAGCCGCGTCTTGATATTCCACGTGTAGGGTTGGTGGCTGAGGCTGCAGGGGTTCCGCTCGTGTTGCATGGAGGTTCCGGCACGGCGGATGATGATTTTGTTGCTGCTATAAAACAAGGTGTACGTATCGTGCATATCAATACCGAGATTCGCGTGGCATACCGCAAAGGCATACAGGCAGCCCTCACTGAAAACCCTGATGAAGTGGCACCCTATAAATACCTAGGCAGAGGGGCAGACGAGCTTAAATCAGTGGTCCGCGCACGCATGAGCCTTTTTGCAGGGAAGTAGCCGTTACACCCAAAATATAAAGGTCGGTCCTTTATATAAAGGACCGACCTTTATATTCTCAGCACGCAGAGACTTGCAAATAGTTTTAATTGTGGTACAGTGTGTTTGGCCTCACCAAGAGAGTGGGGTGTGTATAGGAGACTACGCAGATGCGAAAGATCCTCGCGACGATTGCTCTCGGTTGCGCCCTTGCGCTTGGCACCGCCGCCTCGGCGTCGGCCAATCCATGCCCTCTCGCCGAGAAGGCCGCCGCAGTGCAGTCCGCCATCATGGGCCTGCAAACGGCTGAGAAAGAGGACGCCATTTACACTGGTCGCGACGAGATCATGAAGTTGGCCGCCTTGCTGCCACCCTCGGTCAGCCTCGGCCCGAACGAGCTCGTCCACGCAACGGACGAAATCGCCCGCGCGGTGATGGCCAAGGAGTTCGGCCAGGCTCGCCGCCTCGTGATCCGGCTCTACCAGGAGTTCGACGCGGAGACGGTCTGCGCGGCGGCGAAGTAGCCCTTCGCTCCAGCAACCTCGCCACAGCCTTTGGAGGCGCCCCAACTTGGGGCGCCTCTTCTTTTATGCTGTACGTCATGCGAGATGTTGCTTTTTTATGCTTGATGCGTATAATCCGCGGGTATGAACTTGGCAATCAAAGCCCGCAAGGGAGACCAGAAAGTAGACGATATCCGCGCAGAAGGCGGCCTTCCGGCGGTATTCTACGGACCAAAAGAGGCATCAACTGCCATCACTCTTGATGCAGCAGTATTTACCAAAGTATGGCGTGACGCGGGAGAAACGACGATTCTAAGCCTAGAAGGTATTGGTGAAGCTAAAGACGTGCTCATCCACGACGTGAATGTGCACCCTGTAACAGGCATTCCACAGCACGTTGATTTTTACGTACTCGAAAAGGGTAAGAAGATTCAGATTTCAGTGCCTATCGAATTCATTGGTATTGCTCCAGCTGAAAAGGAAGGTGGCGTTACCGTAAAAGTGCTCCATGAAATCGAAATTGAAGTTGAACCAAAGGAATTGCCACAGCACCTCACTGTTGACCTCTCAAAACTCGAACACATCGGCGATCACATCACTGTTTCTCAGGTCCCCGTACCTCCTTCAGCTGTACTCATCACCGACGGTGACGAAATCGTCGTTTCAGTCACAGAACAAAACATCGAGGAGAGCATTCCAACCACGCCTCCTACTGATGAAGAGGTTGCAGCACAAGCTGCTGCAAACGCTCCTAAAGAAGACTAGTGTTCCTTCATTGGTAAGCAGGAAAGAATGGCAGCGCCTCAGCGTCTGCTAGAATATTCCCTATGCCACGTCGTGAAAGTATCGCGAGTTTTTTCTTGTTGCTGACCGGAGCGGTCTTTTTGATGTGCGCCACACCCCACGTTTCGTCAGCAGAGGTGCTCCTCGAAGACCAGCGGGCGCGACTGGAGGCAGAGCTTGCGTCCATCGAGGCGGACATCGATGCCAAGCGCGGCGTACTGAAGGAAAAGCAGGCGCAACGCACCACTCTCGAGCGGGACATCGCTATTTTGAATACCCAAGTTGAAAAGGCGCAGTTGTCTATAAAGCATCGTGACCTAACCATTCGCAAAATTAAGGGAGACATTGATGACAAGGTGAGTGCAATAAACGTGCTCGACGACAAGATGTCTCGTTCGCGGCAGTCACTCTCGCAGCTGATTCGACGTACCAACGAAATCGACGATACCTCATTTGCCGAGCTCGCACTCTCGGGCAGTATTTCCGATATATTTGAAGACATAGATACGTTTGCGTTACTGCAAAACTCGCTCGGGGCATCGTTTGATGAAATTACTACCATCCGAGAAGATTTATCTGTGCGCAAGAAAACGCTGGAAGAAAAACAAGAGGAAGAGCTAGAAATGAAACAGCTGCAAGTACTCGAAAAAAACAAAGTAGAGGCGAGCAAAAAGCAGGTTGGCGCCATCCTCACCGCGACTAAGGGCCAAGAGAAAACCTACCAAAAACTGATTAGCGAGCGCGAGAAAACCGCCTCAGAAATACGCGCGACATTATTCTCGTTGCGTGATTCCTCTGCTATTTCTTTCGGTGATGCGTATCGCTATGCCAAAGAAGCAGGCGACATCATTGGAGTGCGGCCAGCACTGGTCTTGGGTGTATTGCGCCAAGAGACGAATCTGGGGGAAAACGTGGGGCAGTGCCTCCTCACGAATGAGCCAAACAAAGGTGACGGCAAAGGAAAAAATACCGGCAAACTTTTCAAAGGTGTTATGAAGGGAACGCGCGACGTTGATCCGTATATGGAAATTACGAGCGAATTGGGTATCGACCCTTACAGTCAGGTGGTCTCGTGCCCGCCCGGGTATGGGTATGGCGGAGCGATGGGGCCGGCACAATTTATTCCCTCGACGTGGGTGTTGTATAAAGATCGTCTCTCACGGGCGACGGGGAATAATCCACCGAATCCGTGGGATGCGCGCACGGCAATTTTTGCCACCGCGATGCTCATGGCAGACAACGGTGCTGATAAAGGAACGCGTGCGTCAGAGCGCCTCGCCGCGCTGCGCTACTTCGCTGGATGGGGAAATGCGAACAAAGCTGCATACGCTTTTTATGGAGATGATGTGATGGAATTTGCGGAACAGTTCCAGCGCCAGATTGATGTGCTGGAAGGGAAGTAGTAGGCTACCGCGAGTACTGAAACCAGGTGGGCGGAGGGAATCTTCACATGCTGAGAGTCGCACCTATCTTTTCTAGTTTGGCGGTTGCCATGCTTGCCATGGCAACACAAGGAGCTTCGGTCTACACGTACTCAATGCGGAAGCTGGACCCACTGGCCCAACTGCGTGATGCCCCGCAAAAGCGAGGGAAGAAAGCCAAAGGAAAGCGGCGGCCCAAAATGATGAAAAAACGGAGAAAACGCGCCCGGTAAATGGGTGTGCATGGCGGCCTTGCAAGACTATTGCAAGGCCGTGCCTTTTTGTGTATAGTGCTCCCCATATGAAAAAGGATATTCATCCAAAAGACTTTCGCCCGATCATCTTCGAAGACTCTTCTTCAGGAGCTCGTTTTCTGATTGCTTCCACAGTCTCGACTCAGGAGAGTGCAAAATGGGATGATGGCAAAGAATACCCTCTGTACCGTGTAGAAATTTCTTCTGCATCACACCCGGTGTACACGGGCGAAGCTAAGGCATTGGATACTACTGGCCGCGCTGAGAAGTTCCGTTCTCGCGCATCAAAGGCAAAGAAATAGCGACCAAGGAAAAGGGCGCGCCGCTTCGCGGCGCGCCCTTTCTCTACGGCGGTATACTTACATCACACAACTATGTCCGAACCATTCAACCCCAAAGATCACGCCGGTGACCACAGCGTCTCCTTCCTCATTCCTGAATGGGAGCGCTTGATACGTGCCGAGGAAGATGCACGTGAGCTTGCCGAAGCTGACCCCGCGATGGCCGAACTCGCCGAAAAGGAAATAGAGGAAATCGATGTACAAAAGTTGGCGCTCATTGCTCAGATGCAAACTATCCTTACGTCGCAGGAAGAGGAGTACGAAATGCCGAACGAGATGGTATTGGAAGTACGCGCAGGCGCAGGAGGGGACGAGGCCTCGCTCTTTGCCTGGCAGTTGGCACAGATGTACCTACGCTATGCAGATAGCCGTGGATGGACCTATGGCACGCTGTACGAGTCAGAGACAGAGCTGGGCGGATATAAGGAGGCGACTTTCGAAGTAAAGGGAAAAGGCTGCTATGAGGCATTACGCTTTGAAACAGGAGTGCACCGAGTACAGCGTATTCCGGCTACTGAAAAGCAGGGGCGGATCCACACATCGACTGCTTCTGTGGCAATTCTCCCGCTCTATAAAAAGACTAAAATTGACGTTAACCCGGCCGACTTCGAAATGGAATTTTCACGCTCGGGCGGCAAAGGTGGGCAAAATGTAAACAAAGTTGAAACTGCTGTGCGCATCATCCATACGCCAACCGGCCTCGATGTGCGCTGTACTTCCGAGCGCAGTCAGCTGAAAAATCGTGAAAAAGCGATGGCGCTTTTGATGTCGAAACTACAGGTCCGCAAAGACGAAGAGGAGGCGCGCAAACGCTCGCTTGATCGTAAAGAACAGGTAGGCACTGCCGATCGTTCGGAGAAAATTCGCACATACAATTTCCCTCAGGACCGCATTACCGATCACCGTCTCAAGGAATCGTGGTCCAACATGGAAAAAATCCTAGGAGGTGGCATCGACGATATTGTGGAGGCGCTTCAAAAAGTGGGGACTATAGGTGCGCCAGAAGTGGACCCTACCGACGACGAGTAAGCGGCTTCTGTGCCAATCTGCACCTGGGCTTGGTCCTCTCTAAACGCTAAACCATTGGCCCCACGTTTTCTCTGCTTTTCTGCTCTACCGAGCACCTAAAACCTACCACCTCTCTACCACCTTTGACCTGCCCGGGTTGCTTCCCTGAAAACGGCATGGTAGTATCTCGCGCGTATATGAGTAAGGAATTCACAGCAGACACACAGACCCTTTTCGAGGCGGGGGTCCACTTCGGGCGCTCAAAAAGCCGCCGCCACCCAACAGCCAGCCCATTCATTTTTGGCACTAAACAAAAGAGCGACCTTTTTGACCTCGAAGTCACCACGACCAAATTCAACGCAGCACTTGCAAAAGTGGCTGAAGTGGCAGCGTCGGGAAAGCAGCTCCTTTTCGTTGGTGGCAAAAACGAAGTGCAAAACATTCTCAAGACTGCAGCCCAGAAAGCAGGTGCACCATTCGTCGCTGGCCGTTGGATTGGAGGAACCCTCACGAACTTCAAACAGATTCGCCGCCGCATCGACCGCATGGAGAAACTGACGACCGAACGTGACCGCGGTGAACGCACCAAATACACGAAGCTCGAGCGCCTCATGCTCGACCGTGAAATAGAAGAGCTCGAAGGCCGTTTCGGTGGCCTCACTGACATGCGCGAACTCCCTGGAGCGTTGTTTGTCATCGATGGTGGACACGAATTTATTGCCGTTGAAGAAGCTCGCCAAATGAAAATCCCTGTTATTGGGCTATTGAGTTCGGACTGTGATTTCTCTGCAGTAGCGTTCCCTATTCCTGGAAATGATTCAACACTCAAGAGTGTGCGCCATGTAGCACAGCTCGTCTCAGATGCGTACCTTGGCAACAAGCGCGCACCAATGCCGAAAGCACCGACAGGAGAGTAGGCAGGAATAAAAGTGTGCGTTATACTCTGCATCTATGGATATCACCACAGACATCATAAAGTCGTTGCGTGACGAGACAGGCGTCTCGGTCATGCAGTGCAAGAAAGCTCTACAAGAAGCTGGCGGAGACGTTGAAAAGGCAAAAGTAATCCTGCGCAAAGCATCTACGGCTATCGCAGCAAAGAAATCAGACCGTACACTTGGAGCTGGTATCGCCGCATCATACACGCACGCAGGAGGTGCCGTCATCGGAGCAATCATTCTCTCTTGTGAGACTGACTTCGTTTCAAAGAACGAAGAATTTCCTAAACTTGCCTACGACATTGCAATGCACGTTGCTGCTATGAGCCCCATCTTCGTTACTCGCAGCGATGTGCAGGAAGAAGATATCGCCGCTGCACGATCAGTTTTTGAAGACGAAGCAAAAGACCGCCCAGAAGAGATGCGTGCAAAAATTGTAGAAGGAAAGCTCGATGCGTTTTTGAAAGACAAGATTCTTCTTGAACAGCCTTTTGTGAAGGATGCAGCAAAGACCATCAAACAATTGATTGACGAGGCTGTGCAGAAATTTGGCGAGAAAATTGAAGTCACCCGCATGGTGCGCCTCTCAGTTCGCTAATTGATCATGGCGGCGCTCACCGCAGTATTTTCAGCCACTCTATTGGGTATTACCGGTCTTTTCGGACTGCGTATGTGGGAAGTGAAGCGCGGGGGGCGTGTGTGGGAAAAAATCCGCTCTCGCGCCGATGAGCTCGCTCGTTTCCTCAAATATGCACTGCAGCGATTTGGCTCACAGATGCGCCGATTTCCCTCACTCCTGCTTCTGATTACGCGCTACTTTATACACCTGGGCGCAAAAGCCTTTGCGCGTTTTGCTCGCAAAATGGAAGAGTCAGCACATCAGATTGCAGATAGAATGTCGCATAAGCACCGCTTTCAGCGCCGCGAAAGTCAGAGTCAGTTTTTAAAGGATGTAGCAGAGCATAAGAATGGGTTGTCAGGAGGGAAGGTGGTGGATAGTGTGTAGAAGCACAGGGCCAAGGGATTAGCGTATAGGGTTTAGAAAAGCATAAATACAGGAATTAAGGAAAAAAAAGGCCTAGAAGGCCTTTTTGCATTAATGTCTAGAAGGACACAAAGCCTACTGGCATTTCACTAAAAAGTAGGTAATATACCCACTGAATGCCGCTTTAGCTCAGTTGGTAGAGCAACTCACTTGTAATGAGTAGGTCGTCGGTTCGAATCCGACAAGCGGCTCCAGGAGCAACTCACTTGTAAGAAAAGCCCTACGGGCACCAGGTTTTCCTTCTGGAATAGGTACGTGCCACCGCACGTTCTCTTTAATATGCGCTGGCGCGCATGCCAGTAAGAAAAACCCTGCGGGCACCTGGTTTTCTTTTCGGCAAAAGAACGCCCCACCGGGCGTGCCATTTTTTATGCACTAGCGTGCATACCGATAATGAGTAGGTCGTCGGTTCGAATCCGACAAGCGGCTCCAGAATCCGAGTTTCAGACAAAAGACCAACTTTTTGGTGGGACGCGCGAAGCGCGTCCCACGCTCTTGGGTCTTCTGTATCTTTTTCTACAAAACTGGAGTGTCTTTACGACTTCACTCGAACTTACTTTATCAAAAATTCGTGATGAACGAAAGCCCCGCCACCGCCTCGCTTCGCTCGGCAACCCCAAAAAAATGTTCCTTGCTCTTTTGATTTTCGCGGGGGTGGATTTTTTCTAAAATGGAAAGGACATTTTTCTTTTTGGGGTTCTGCCTTCCAAGTATTCAGGCAGTGTGGCGGGGCTTCAATGCGGACTCGGCAAAGCGAAAAAACTATT
>CALRGX010000018.1 GCA_943358385.1 Parcubacteria group bacterium
GCAGTCGCTCTCGCACGTGCGCAGCTGGGAAAGCCGTACAAACTGGGGGCAAGTATTTCGCGAGAAGCACCTGAGTTATTTGACTGCTCGTCTTTAACTGCATGGGCATATCTCCACGCGGGAGTGACTATGCCGCGCGTTTCAGTCGATCAGTTTATGTGGGGAACACCGGTCGACAAAAAAGATTTGAAACCTGGTGATCTGATTTTCTTTAATACCAAGCGTGAGCATGTGAACATTTGGTACAACACGGTCGATTTCATCAAGGGCACACCAGTTCCAGAGGGTGTGTCACACGTGGCGATGTATGTAGGTGACGGTGTATGCATTCATGCGCGCAAAACTGATGGAAAAGTACTCGAGGAGCAGCTCGACGCCGTTGAGGGGCGCGTGGAATGTGTGGGATATCGCGGGATGGCAGAGGATGCGCCGCACTTTGTGCTGCAGGCACCTGTCGAGCGGTTGGACCTGCGTATTCCCGAAGATTTGATAGAAGAAGTGGGGCGCATTCATGGATACGACCACGTGCCCTCTACGCCTCTTCCCGCGGGGCGCACTCAGTCTGAAGTGCTCCCTGTGCGCTACTGGAGCGAGGTGATTCGCGACGTACTCACGCAGGCGGGCTTCCTTGAAATTATGAACTACTCGTTGCGAGAAACTGGTGAGGTAAATCTCTTGAATGCGCTGGCCAGCGACAAGTCGTGCCTTCGCGGAAATCTGTCAGACGGGATGCGCGAGAGCTTGAATCGTAGTGAATACAACCTGCCGCTTGTGGGAAACGAAGAGGTGCGCACTTTTGAAATCGGCACCGTGTTTACTCACGATAGTGAATCGGTGCATGTCTGCTTTGGTGCGCGTGCCAAGCCAGGGAAAAAGCGTGATGAGCGGACGTGGGAGATGCTCCAAGAAGTGCAGAATAGCATTGTAGCCGCTTGTGGTGTTTCCGAGCTACCGTTTGTGCTGTTCAGTGAGATGGTTGAACTAAACCTTACCGCAATACTTCCCGAGCTGCCGCAGCTGCAGAAGGCCTACCCTCTGCTACCTCTTGCCAAGGCGGGTACGACATATACACCACTTTCGACCTACCCGTTTGTACTGCGCGATATTGCACTGTGGGTCCCCGCTGGTACAGACGCCCCAGTGATTGAGAAAGTACTACGTGCGCATGCGGGAAATCAGCTAGTCGCACTCACGCTTTTTGATCAGTTTCAGAAAGAAGGCCGTACCTCGTTTGCATTTCACCTGGTATTTCAAAGCAAGGAAAAAACACTTTCAGATGAAGAAGTCACCGCATGGATGAACACCATCGTTGATGCCGCGATCCAGCAAGCGTGGGAAGTTCGCTAGTATGACCCCGTACTTTTCTCAGTACGACGTTGCAATCCCAGAGGCATGGCGCAATCGCGCGTGCGGCATCGCTGCTCTCAAAATGGCGCTCGGCGACATGCACCACGGTACCACCGAGGAGCTGCTGCAAGAAGGGATCACTATGGGTGCGTGGCAAGAAGCAGGTGGATATTGGGTGCATCAGCGGCTGGCGATTTTGGCACACCATCATGGGCTGCCTGCATATAGCGAAGAGTTCCGGAGCGAAAAAATGTCCCCTGAGCGTGTGAGAGAACCACTGCCTCATCATGAAGCGTTGGGGCGATATGGTCTCGATAAATTAAAGGCACATGTGGTTGCGGGGAAGACAGTGATCGTTTCAGTTCCCAAGGACTTCAAAGTTGGCGGTTCTTTCCATATGGTCCTTCTGACGGGCTTTGCTGACGAACATTTTATATATAACGATTCTGCTTACGAAAGCGCAGCTGAAGGTGCAAACCGACGTATAGCACTGGAAGAATTTTTCACGCATTGGCGGCGGCTCGCCATCTTTACGGGATGGTTTTAAAGCGAAAAACGGAGGCCGTGGCCTCCGTTTTATAGTCTCTAGTTTCGCGCTGTGCGCATGAAGTATCCATGCTCCCAATCGCGTCGCAACGTTTCCGCGTCCCAGGTAATGATGACGCGCATGCGTGCATCGTAGAAATCGGTGAAGACGATTTCTGCCATTCTCAGTGGGAGCCGCACACATCCGTGTGACATACCCAGAGGGCGGCCACGCATTGCCTTCGGTCGATAGGTTTCTCCTCCATGCAGAGCCAGCCCTTCCTGGTAATTGAAGAACATCGCGTGGGGCATCGGTGCGCCACCGTGAGGGCGCGGGTACGTCTTCGAATAGTATCGTGCCTCCGCGTATTCAATGCGGTGTGGTCCATGCTCGGGATTGGTGAGCGGCGTTTCGAATCCTTCGGAACCACTGGCGATGTGGTTGTGCAGCTCGAATCCTTGGCGTCTGGCTACTTCGCCATGTTCGTACACCACACCATACTGATCTTTGATGAATATGACGATCACTTTTCCGGGCAGGCGTACCTGGCGCGGGAACGAAGCATCATAGCCATATTTTTCGATGCGAATGGTGTCGGCGACGTGAGATTGATACGCGTAGTGCCGAAGAGAGTTACTGGCACAACCAGCACCGAGAAGGGCAGTCGTGAGGACGAAGGGGACAAGAACGTTCATCGGGCATCTCCATGGAGCGAAATGTTTAGCTTACTTACTAAGCGTATTATGACATTATTTTAATAAAAAAGCAACGCCGAAACCCTTTGGGTTTCGGCGTCTTGTCTTGTTGGGAGTCTTCCTGTTGCGCTGCGCATTAGAGCGTGGCAGTGAAGGCCTGATGTTGCTCTAACGAGATACTGCAGAGTTTCTGAAGCGACACACGATCCACTCCTACTTCTGCCATGTGCACGTCCACCATAATCTGCACTGCTCCCCAGCGAATGCCCTGGTTGATGAGGAATTGCACGAGCTCGCGCATGTGGGCGGCGGTCACCGATGCGGAGACGTGCAGCTCGTTGATGCGACAGTGCTTCTCGCCTGTGAGAGTGTGAACACAGAGTGCTGTCCCGATTGCTTCCAATCGTCGCACACCGTTCTCATACCACATGCAGGCGACCAAGGTGTTATTTAAGGCACGGGCGATGTCTAGTGCAGCGGCTCCTGGGCTGCTGCTTTTCACCAAGGTGGCGACTTCGGCGGCGAAGGCTTCGTTCACGGGGCCGTGGTAGCTGTCGATTCGCATGCGATGCTCCTATTTTGGCTCAATTCTGGCGTAATTATGACACACGGGTGCGCACTTAGGACCTGTTTTGCAGCTGGGTTTCATGGTAGAATTGCACCGTTATGGCCGCAAAAAAAGACAGCGAAAAAGAACCTAAAAAAAGCACGTACGATGCTTCCTCCATTACAGTGTTGGAAGGGCTCGAGGCAGTTCGTCGCCGTCCGGGCATGTACATCGGTACCACCGGCCCTTCAGGCTTGCATCACTTGGTGTGGGAAGTGTTCGACAACTCACGCGACGAAGCGATGGGTGGTTTTTGTGATGATATCGAAGTTGCGCTCCTTCCTGGGAATCGCGTGCGCGTAGCCGATAATGGCCGTGGTATTCCGGTAGAAATCCACCCTAAAACAAAAGTTTCGACATTGGAGACCGTGCTGACCGTTCTTCATGCTGGTGGTAAATTCGGGGGCGATGGATACAAGGTCTCGGGCGGTCTGCACGGTGTCGGTGTTTCCGTGGTGAACGCCCTTTCTACCCATGTGCGTGCCGAAGTACACCGCGATGGTGGTAGTCACGAGCAGGAGTACAAAAATGGTGGCAAGCCAGTTGGTAAGACCAAGAAAATCGGTTCATCCAAGCGCACGGGAACCATCATTACTTTTACGCCGGACGGCAGTATTTTCCCCGACACTAATTTTAGCTGGAGTACGATTGTAGAGCACCTGCGCCAGCAGGCATACCTCGTGAAAGGGTTGCGCATTACCATTCTGGATTTGCGCGAGGTGCAAGAAAAATTTGATGATACTGCTGAGTACTACCTGCGTGAGCTCAACCTAGAAGCACCATCGATGACCTTCTACTTTGAAGGTGGTCTCAAGAGCTTGGTTGAATTCGAAAACCGTCACCAAGAACTCCTGCACAAAAATATTTTCTATATCGAGAAAGAGCAAGACGGTGTGCAGGTTGAATTGGCATTGCAGTACGTAGACGACATCACGGCCCGTATTTCCGCATTCGCAAACAACATCTACAACGCAGAAGGTGGTACACACATCACTGGATTCAAGACGGCGCTTACCCGCAGCATCAACAACTACTCTAAAAAGGGTGGCGCGAAAGAAGGGGAAAGCTTTACCGGCGACGACGTATTGGAGGGTATCACCGCGGTGGTATCCGTAAAGTTGCGCGAAATTCAATTTGAAGGACAAACGAAAGGAAAACTCGGTTCTGTAGAAGCACGTGGCGCAGTTGAGAGTGTGTTCAACGAGGGTTTTGCGATGTTCCTCGAAGAGCATCCTGATGATGCTCGTTCTATCATCGGCAAAGCAGCTCTTGCCATGAAGGCGCGCAAGGCTGCAAAGGCTGCCAAAGATTCAGTGTTGCGCAAAGGCGCACTCGACGGTCTCTCGCTTCCGGGAAAGCTTTCCGACTGTCAGGTTAAAAATGCGGCTGAAGCAGAACTCTTCATTGTGGAGGGAGATTCAGCTGGTGGTACGGCCAAGGCCGGGCGCGATCGACGCACACAGGCGGTGTTGCCGCTGCGTGGGAAAATCTTGAACGTCGAGCGTGCACGCCTGGATAAGATGCTCGCGTCTGAGCAGATAAAGAACCTCGTTGTTGCACTGGGGACGGCGATTGGTGATGTGTTCGACCTCAGCAAACTCCGCTATCACAAAATCATTATCGCGACCGATGCCGACGTAGACGGTGCTCACATCCGTACTCTTTTGCTCACGCTCTTCTATCGCCATTTCCGTGCGGTGATCGAAGGGGGATTCCTCTACATTGCACAGCCGCCGCTCTACAAAATCAAGAAAGGCAAAGAGATTTTCTATGCATTCAGCGAGGAGGAAAAGATAAAAATTGCAGGCGCCAATACTCCTGTAGAGGAAGAGCCGCTCGAAGGCGAAGAGGAAGAAGGTGAGGATGTGCCTGAGGTTGCCGCAAAAAAGAGTGCCAAGATTTCTGTGCAGCGATATAAAGGTTTGGGTGAAATGAATGCTGAAGAATTGAAGGAAACTACAATGGACGCGACGAAGCGCACTCTGCAGCAAGTGCGTGTTGATGACGCGCGTGAAGCAGACAAAACCTTTGATATTTTGATGGGTACTGATGTTGCGTCTCGTAAATCTTTCATCCAGACGCACGCCAAAGAAGCGCAGTTGGATATATAGAGAAATAGTAAGAAGGGACAAGGTGCTAGGTGATAGGGGAGGCAAAGGGACAAGCGTTTTGCGTTGAGGAAAAAGATGTTCAAAAACAGCGCGGGCCAAAGGCCCGCGCTGCTTTTGTACTTATGTGTATTTTGATTTACCTAAACCCTCGTCCCTATACGCTTGTCCCTGCGGTGCTACCAACCAACCTGCTGCCACTGATCTTGGTACTGGTATGGGTCTTGGTAGCCGTAGTCGCTCTGGTAGTCGTAATACTGCTCTTGGTATCCAGTGTATTGGTCCTGGTATCCTGACTGATATTCAGAATAGCCTTGGTACGGCTGATGTGTGTTTTGGTACCCATATGCCTGCAGCGTTTGAACGAGTGAGTTGTTGTACTCAGAGCTTTCATTCACCGTATCTGACGGGTCTACATCGATAGTGAGGGTACCTGCCTGTGGCATCGTGAAGGTGAGGGTGTACACAGCGCCATCCTGAGGATTGAGCGAGCGCTGTGTTGGGGAAGTGTAATAGTACCCATTTCCTGCTGGGAGGCTGGCGGTAAAACTCCATGGACCCGTTGCACGGTGGCCGCGATTTTTTATATCGAAGCGGATGTTTACCGTGTCGCCTTCGCTGTATGCACCGTGGGGTGCGTAGCCGTTAGCCACTTCCATCCCGAGGAA
>CALRGX010000019.1 GCA_943358385.1 Parcubacteria group bacterium
TCGACTGAAACGCGCGGCATAGTCACTCCCGCGTGGAGATATGCCCATGCAGTTAAAGACGAGCAGTCAAATAACTCAGGTGCTTCTCGCGAAATACTTGCCCCCAGTTTGTACGGCTTTCCCAGCTGCGCACGTGCGAGAGCGACTGCTGCTTCGCGCGGGTTTGCCACTTGGAGCACTGGGGCAATCTTTTCGAGTGCTCGCACAATATCCGCGTCAGAGACCTCGAGCCCGAGCGTCCTGCGGACGAGCTCTCCTGAAACGCCGACCATGTACGGCTTCGCCATGGGCATTGCCGCTTCTGCATACCCTTCCAACTCTCCTCCTGCCACGTCTTTTATAAGCGCGACCAAGGAACGCATGGCGACCGATGGTAATTCAGGTGCAACACTATTTTCAAAACGTTTTGATGCATCGGTGCGCACATCGTGGCGCGTCGCTGTTTTACGCGTGCGCACGGGATCAAAGGTTGCTGCTTCCAAAATAATATCGGTCGTCTCCACGGTAAGTTCTGCCAACGCGCCACCCTTGACCCCAGCCAGTGCAAGCGGTGCATCAGTCGTTGCGTCAGTAATCAGCGCCTCTTCTCCAGCGAGTTCTTTTTCAACACCACCCAGCAGTTGTATCTTTTCGCCAGCAACCGCTCTGCGCACCAGAATCTTGCCACTCGTTTTGCGCGCATCAAATGCATGCAGTGGCGTGCCCAAATCGAGCATCACATAGTTGGTAGCATCAACGACATTGTTTATAGAGCGCTGCCCCAACCCTTCGAGTGCCTGTTTGAGCCACGCCGGTGACGGGCCCACTTTCACGCCACGCACTAGTGCAATACCGTAGTACGGCGAAAGAGATGGCTCTGCAACTGCAGCTGAAATTGCAGTCGAATGAGGTTCGAGCTGCATCGGTGCATCAGCAAATGGATCATGCTTGAGTTGCAGATTCATCAGTGTGGCCACTTCTTTGGCTATGCCGCGGTGACTTAATAGATAGCACGCCCGATCAGGCAGCACCTTTACATCAATCAGTGTGTCGCCATTCTTTTCTTCTACACTTTCAATCTCGGCAACACCAAAAGTGAGCGCGCGTGCAATATCTTTCGCCGGGGGAAGCGGTTTTTCAAAATACTTCTGCAGCCATGTGTATGAAACGAGCATAGGCTATTTCTGTATAGGAAATTGACTGACTAAACGTATGTCGCCGGTATGAAAGAGACGCACATCATCGATACCCCACTTCAGCATGCAGAGACGTTCTATGCCACTCCCGAACGCAAACCCGCGGTAGCGTTTGGGATCAATCCCCGCACCACTTAAGACACGCGGGTGCACCATGCCAGCGCCCATCACCTCCACCCAGCGGTCTTTCAATTTTGGTGGCACGTTCTCACCCACCAAACGCATGTCTACTTCCAGTCCTGGCTCTACGAATGGAAAATAACTGGGGCGAAAGCGCACTTCTACGTCAGAGCCGCCAAAGAATGCTTTGAAAAACGTTTGGAGCGTTCCCTTCAGGTGCGCAATTGAAACATCAGTGTCAATCACCAATCCTTCCAATTGGTAGAACTGGGCCTCATGGGTCATGTCCGTCGCTTCGTTGCGATACACCTTCCCCGGCACAATCACGCGAATCGGCGGTTTATGTGATTCCATGTAGCGCACCTGCACGGGCGATGTGTGCGTGCGCATCACATGCCCGCTCCCGAGCCAGAATGTATCTTGCATGTCGCGGGACGGATGATCTTTCGCCACATTCAAAGCGTCGAAGTTGTAATGCTCGGTCTCTCGCTCAGGTCCCGCAGCTACAGAAAAACCCATCTGCTCAAAAATAGAAACGATCTCGCGGATAGCGCTCGAGAGCGGGTGTATAAATTGCTGTTTCTCCACGAAGTGAGTATAGCGCAAAGCACACAGGCTGCCATATACACCCAACAAACAAGGCGTTTTCCGATCCTCGTGACAGTTGACGTACATGCTTAAAAGTGATATAATAATAAAAGGTGGGGACATCCCCCAGTCATAGAGAGAAGGGCTACCCAATGCAACGTATCGCGCTCGCTTCGCTGATCGTCGTCTCTTTCACAGGGGCGGCGCAGGCTCAGAATCGCGCCGTCACGGTTGGCGACCACCTGGTCGCCATCGAGATGGACCGACTCGGCACGATGCCTATCTATCCTGCCCAGGTGCGCGACGGCAGGAAGGGCGGCACACCCATCTCGTTCACGCACGTGGCGGTCGAAAAGGGCGACTACAAGGTGCTGGTGCAGAACAATGGCGCTCGTCGCGTCCTTGCCTGCATCGCCATCGACGGCCGCAACATCTTGAACGGCGAGAAGGTCGGCCGCGACTACAACGAACTCTCGGCGTGGCAGGCGCCTGGTAAAGCGCCTGCTACATCGTGAATCGGTATAGCATGCAGGAATTCGCCGGCTGGCGCACCGACAGCGCAACGATTCGCCGATTTATGTTCACGTCGGTCGACAACTCGGCTGCCGTGAAATTCTTCGACGACCCGTCGGCCGTCGGGACGATGGTCGTTTCCATCTTTCCCGAGGTCGTGCGTGAGGTCTACGCGCAGCCGCGCTCGGCGGAACCGCCCACACGTGGTGGCCCATCTCCGCGCAGCCTCGGCACGGGCGCTGGCGCAAGCGAGCGCTCCGAAGTGCAGACCGTTCAGTTCGAACCGGAACGCAACGCAGCGCGCGCCTTCATCTTCCACTACGCAACCGCAGCCGTGCTCGAAGGCATGGGTGTGATTCCGAAAGTGGACAGTGCCTTCGGCCGCTTCGGCAACAAAGACTGCGACAAGGGCTCCTTCACCGGAATCCCCAACGCACGTCCGAAGTGCTGATTCGATGACTGCTCTTTCTACAACATTGAGGGCGCGCCATGCTGGCGCGCCCTTACCTTTTAACTGCATTTCTTGCGGCTCCACCGTCGGCTTTATCGACAGCAAAACAGTAGAAAAATCTGCCATTTCTGGTATAATACCAAGCGTGGAAATCACCACGTACATAAGCTACGGTCTTCTCTTTATAGCCCTCTACACCGAGGTCTATCTTTTGTTGGCCTTTCTAGAAGCAAAGGACGAAGCAAAGGGCGTGAGCGAGTATGTGCTTCCCAAAGTGGCCATTATTGTTCCCTGCTTCAATGAGGAAACGACGGTAGCAGGTACGCTTCATTCACTCCTCAAACTCAACTACCCTTCCCATCTACTGTCGATCATTGCGGTCAATGACGGCTCGACCGATGGCACCGGGGCTATTCTCGACACCTTCAAAAATACACCGCAGATCACCGTCCTCTCAAAAGAAAATGGTGGCAAACACAGCGCCATGAATCTGGCCCTGCAATACACCGACGCAGAAATTGTGGGCTGTCTTGACGCGGATTCTTACGTGGACGCAGAGGCATTGCGCGCGTCCATTGCGCGATTCATGGAAACAGGTGCTGCAGCCGTCACTCCAGCAATCGTTGCCCATACACCCGATAATTGGCTGCGCTTTATTCAGCAAGCAGAATATGCACTATCTGTATTTATGCGTCGCGCTTTTGCTGCATCAGATTCCGTGTTCATTACCCCGGGGCCATTCTCGCTCTTCCGTCGCGACGTACTCACGAGAATCGGCGGATGGAAACACGCGCACGGCACCGAAGATATGGAAATTGCACTGCGTTTGCAAGAAAACGGCTACCGCATCACCAACGCTCCCAAAGCGCGCGTCTTTACGAAAACCCCAGCAACGATTCCAGCACTCTACAAGCAACGTGTGCGCTGGACCTATGGTTTTATTATGAACGCACTGTCCTACCGCCACATGATTTTCAATCGCGGCTATGGTGCGCTCGGTATGATCGTACTCCCCACGGCACTCATCTCCATTGGCGCAGCAATCTACTTCACCGCAATGGTCTTAGTTGATCTAACGAGCCGCCTCTACCACTTCTGGGTAAAGGTAGACGTTGCAGGCTTTTCATACAACATCTCGGTGCCTGAATTATTCTATGTAAACACCACCATGCTCGCCCTGATTGCCTACACCCTGATCGTACTCGCAGTGACTCTCCTCTACATGGGCCGCTCACTAGCCGATGCGAAGCTCCACCCCCTCTCGGTGCCGCTCTACATTGCTCTCTACAGCTTCTTGGCACCCTGGTGGCTCATTGGTGCCGTTGCGCGTGCTACGGTCGGCAAACAGGCCCCGTGGCGCTAAAAAAACTATGCAAGAATCAACTCGTCGCTACGCTATAGCATTCCTAATTACAGGTGCCATCTTCGCTACCGCACTTGCAGTGAGCGTATCGGTAAACAATGCGCGTGTGGAAAATATTCGCGCCATCCAAGAAAATATCTCTACCGACATTCTCTCGCTCGAAACGCAATTTGACTTGCTCTCGGAACTTTCTTGCAAAGACATTCGCGAGAATTCCGTCCTCTCCAAAGAAGTGGCAAACTTGTCACGTCGCCTTGCCTACATGGAATCCAAGCTTGGCACCACCGATGATGAAGTGGTACGCCTAAAGCGCCAGTATTCACTGCTCCAAATCAAAGACCTCCTCCTCATGAAGAGAGTGTCGCAGAAGTGCAAATTGGAACCAGTGTTCATCCTCTACTTCTACTCGAACGACGACGATTGTGTGGACTGCGAGCGCCAGGGCTACGCACTTACGGAGCTCGCCGAGCGCTATCCTAAGCTGCGTATTTATAGCTTCGATTACAACCTCGACCTCCCTGCATTGAACACTCTCATCACCATTAACGACCTTAAGGACGAGCTCCCTGCAGTGATTATCGACGAAAAGCCGTACTACGGCTTCCAGTCCGTTGAAGGCCTCGAGTCTCTCATCCCACAGATTGAGACATTGGGTGCATCAACCACAGCAACGAGCACAAAGAAGTAGCTCTTGCGCGAGAACAGATTGGCACCATTCGCTGAGTGTCTTTACGACTTCACTCGAACTTACTTTATCAAAAATTCGTGATGAACGAAAGCCCCGCCACCGCCTCGCTTCGCTCGGCAACCCCAAAAAAAATGTTCCTTGCTCTTTTGATTTTCGCGGGGGTGGATTTTTTCTAAAATGGAAAGGACATTTTTCTTTTTGGGGTTCTGCCTTCCAAGTATTCAGGCAGTGTGGCGGGGCTTCAATGCGGACTCGGCAAAGCGAAAAAACTATT